>CACARV010000069.1 GCA_902535025.1 uncultured Prochlorococcus sp. | reverse complement strand
AGCTACTGGTTTTCCTATAGCTTTAGAGACAAATGGAACTGTTCTCGAAGCTCTTGGATTTGCTTCAAGAATATATAATTGATTTTCATTATTCTTTAAGTTGGTTACTGCAAATTGCAAATTAATTAAACCAACAACATTTAATCTATTCGCAATTAATTTTGTCCAATCTTTTACAGTTTGTATAGTAGATTTTGAAAGAGAAATAGATGGGAGACAGCATGCCGAGTCTCCTGAATGAATCCCAGCAGGTTCTACATGTTCCATGAGACCTGCAATTACAATTGAACCTTCTGAATCACAAAGAGCATCAACGTCTATTTCAACAGCATTGTTCAAATATTGATCAAGAAGAATCGGGTGGTCAGGAGAAACTTTAACTGCCTCAGAAATATATCTTGACAACTCATTCTCATTTTTTACAATTTCCATCGCTCTTCCTCCTAAAACATATGAGGGTCTAACAACTAGGGGGAATCCAATATTTTTTGCAACGACTTGTGCCTCATTATGGTTACGAGCTATTCCATTTAAAGGCTGTCTAATATTTAATTCTTCAAGTATTTTTGTAAATTCTTCTCTATCTTCAGCTGTATCGATTGATATTGGTGAAGTCCCAAGTATTTTGGATCCACTTTTAATTCCATCATTAGTTTTTAGCCATTTTAATAAAGGTAATGATAGTTTTAGAGGAGTTTGCCCTCCAAACTGAACTATGACGCCATATGGACTCTCAGACTCTATGATATTAATTACATCCTCTAAAGTTACAGGTTCAAAATATAAAATATCGCTTGTATCGTAATCAGTTGAGACGGTCTCAGGATTACTATTTACCATTATTGTTTTGTAGCCATTTTTTGTAGCTTGATAAGAAGCATGACAACAACAATAATCAAATTCTATTCCCTGGCCAATTCTGTTTGGACCTCCACCAATAATCATTATTTTTTTTAAATTTTTATTTTCTTCTGAAATCTCATTATCAAATATTCGCGAATTTAAATTTATAAAAGTCTCTTCGTAAGTTGAATAGTGATAAGGAGTTGAAGATGAAAATTCTGCAGAACAAGTATCAACAGTTTTATAAATTGGTAAAACATTCAAATCTTTTCTATATTTTCTAACTTCAAAAAACTCTGATTTAGTTAACTTTGCAATCTGTTGGTCTGAAAAACCTAATTGTTTAGCATGAAGCATCAAATCTCTATTTATTTGGAAGAGTACTTTGCCTTTCAAGAATTTCTGTTCAAAATCAAAAATATTACGTAATTTCTCAATAAACCATAAATCGATGTTCGTAATTTTGTGAATATAAGAATTACTTTTACCAAGCTGCATAGCTTTTTTTACGATGAGAATTCTCTCCGATGTTGGGGTTCTTAAATTATTTTGCAAGTCATTTTCATTTTTTATATTTCCGACAGAATCACACTCCCATCCAAAAATCTCAACTTCTAAAGACCTTAATGCCTTCTGAAATGATTCCTCAAAAGAGCGACCAATTGCCATAGACTCACCAACAGATTTCATTGCAGTACTTAGAATGTTTGAGCTTCCTTTAAACTTTTCAAAAGCAAATCTAGGAACCTTAGTAACAACATAATCTATTGAAGGTTCAAAGCATGCTGGTGTTTTTTTAGTGATATCGTTGATAATCTCATCAAGTGTATAGCCAACCGATAATAATGCGGCAATCTTGGCTATCGGGAACCCAGTTGCTTTACTTGCCAGCGCTGAGGATCTACTTACACGTGGATTCATTTCAATGACAATTACATCTCCATTAGTTGGATTGATAGCAAATTGTATATTACTTCCTCCAGTTTCAACACCAACTTCTCTTATGATTTTCAATGATAAATCCCTCAATCGCTGATACTCCTTATCTGTCAAAGTCTGAGCAGGAGCAACAGTAATTGAGTCTCCAGTGTGAACACCCATTGGATCTAAATTTTCAATACTGCATACTATTACAACGTTATCGGCGGTATCTCTCATAACCTCTAATTCAAACTCTTTCCAACCAATAAGTGATTTTTCAATCAATATTTGATTACTTGGGCTTTCCTCTAATCCTGTCTTACACAATTCAACAAACTCCTCAAGATTATATGCAATTCCACCACCTACACCACCCAAAGTAAATGCAGGTCTAATAATAAGAGGATAGGAATTTATTTTTTTGGATACCTCTTTAGCTTCACTAAGGTTAGATGCTATACCAGAGGGACAAACGTTTACTTTTATTTTTTCCATTGATTCTTTAAACAATTTTCTATCCTCAGCTTTATTAATCGCTTTTAAATCAGCACCGATTAAT
>CACARV010000068.1 GCA_902535025.1 uncultured Prochlorococcus sp. | reverse complement strand
GCATTTTTACGAGAACAAGTTTGGTTGCCTATCATTATGATCGTTTGATTTGTTTCGTTAGTTGAACTTGTAAATCTATTTTTTTGACTCAAAACAACATTTAAAAGATTAGGTATTTCTCTTGAGAATTTTAAATCAACTTTTTCGGGATTTTCTCCATTTATGGCTGGATTGTTTGAAATCATATATTTTTTTCTAATTTTGAAATTTTTAAACTCGCATAAAATATCTTTATATGTGATGTTTGAGACATCAGTTATATTACCATTTGTATTAAAAGCGTATGGATGGCCCTGATAAACATTTTCTTTCCATTTTTCAAAACAATTGTTAAAGGGATTTTCTTTATCTTTCTTGAGCAAATCTCTAGAGGATTTTTTTGCTTTTTGAAATTCAATTTCGGAGAGAATTGGTTTGTTAATAACGAGATCTAAAATAGGGAGCAATTTACCGAAATGTTCTTCAAGGGATTTAATGCTTATCATGATCCCATCCTCAAATACTTCTTGATTTAATTCTGCTCCAAAAGATTCTATATATTCTGAGAGAGCTAAATTATCAAATCCCTCACATCCTCTTGTAAGTAAAGCACAAAGAATTTTATTTATTCCTTTTTTTTTAATTTTATCCATATTGCTCCCCCCCTTAATCCAAATTGAAGCCACTGAAAAATTTCTTTTTTTATGATTTAAGTAATAACTCTTTATCATTTTCCAGTTGATGCAATTAAAGTAAATTTATCTCCTTCTATAAGTTTAATTATCTCTTTAAAATTTTCTTGATTATTCCAATACTTTAGATGGGTTTCTAAATTATCAATTGAGTATTTTCTCCCCCATAGTAGTTCATTGCCATAAAAAGAGGAAAGCTGGGTGGATGTCTCTAAATTAAAAACATAATTACTTTTAACAATATTTGTTGCTTTTTTGATTTCATTCGAAGTT
The DNA here is from genome assembly GCA_902535025.1 of uncultured Prochlorococcus sp. GTDB lineage: Bacteria > Cyanobacteriota > Cyanobacteriia > PCC-6307 > Cyanobiaceae > Prochlorococcus_A. The sequence goes on along the minus strand of CACARV010000068.1, from coordinate 1,398 downwards.
ATAACTTGGTTGTTTGAGATTTCATCTAATGCTCTATTTATTTCTTTTTCCACTGTAGAAGCGTCATTGTTTTCGCAACTTGCTTCTATTATAAATAATCCCCCAAACTCTCCAGAATTTACATCTGCAAATACTGACTCAACAAGATTATTATTTTCTTTCAAAATTTTTACTAACCTACTATTTCTTCCTACAGAAAGAATAGAAGCAAGTATCTCTAATCCAATAATAATTTTTTGATCACTTAGTTTTGGGATAAACCAAGCCATAAATATTCTTGAAAACTCTAAATTATCAAACTTAACTATCTCTCTACCTTTTCTTATTTTAATGTTGGTTTTGTTTTCTTGAAGATTTTCAATACTTTGTTTTTTATATATTGACCTTTTACTTATCTCAGATAGGTCACTTTTTTCGAAAATTTTATATATGTCATTTGTAATATTGCCAGCAATGGCAATGCAAATTCTCTCAGTATTGTAGTGATTAGAATGAAATTGCCTAAGATCATTTATCTCCAATTTTTTGATACTTTTTTCAGTACCTAGTATCGAGTTAGCATAACTAGAACTAAGCCAAACCCTTTTTAAAAAATAATTATATAATTTTTCTTCAGGTTGATCATTTTGTTGTTTTATTTCGTCAATGACGACACCTTTTTCTTTTTGAAATTCATCAGGATTAAAACTTGGAGCTAGAACGATATTTGTCAAAAGAGCAAGTGATTCACTAAAGTTATGTGGAGGGATGAGAACGTGGTAATGTACATCATCATAACCTGTTGAAGCATTACTTAATCCGCCAAGTGATTCAATTTTCTTATCAAATTCACCTGGCATTATTTTGTTACTACCTTTAAAAATCATATGCTCAAGAAAGTGAGCAGTACCATTTTTATCAACTTCCTCAAATGAAGAACCTGCTTTGCACCAAATATCAATGCTTATAAGTGGCAATTCTTTATTATCCACAAATACACTTCTGGTTTTGCTTGAATGGGTTAGGTATTTTATCTCTCCTACATTCATTTAAATCTTCTCATTAAAACTATTTTGGCCTTTTTTACTCTTGTTGTCTGAATCTTTAACTAAAACTAAATTAACAGACCCTCTTATTTTGGACTTGTTAAAAATTATAAGAGAGCATAGATCCATGCTTAAAGATCTTCAGCATATAAAAACTGATCCAAATCTTACTAATATCATATCTAATGAAGTTGGTAGAGAACTTTTTATTGAAAACGAATTTCATAAAGCGAGAGGATTCAGAAAATTACACATAGAAGTGGCAGAATTTTCAAAAAATCTGAAAATACTACATTGTGTTTTTTTTCCTGATCCAAAATTCGATATTCCTATTTTTGGAATGGATTTAGTAAAAATAAATGATATTGTTTCT
>CACARV010000067.1 GCA_902535025.1 uncultured Prochlorococcus sp. | reverse complement strand
TGATATCCAGTTCTTAAATGGAAAAGTTCTAATCTCTTTCCCTAATTGTAAAACGATAAAATCATCATTTGTTATTTTTATTCTTAAGGTGAATGACTGAAGCAATAAAAAAAAGCTAAAAGATGCAAAAACTATTGTTGGCAAAGAACCTATATTCAAAAATAAAAGCAAAAAACTCAAAACTATAAGAATGATTGGTAACTGAAATGATGGTGATATTATTACAGGTTCTTCTTTTTTTGATTTAGTGTTAAACATTGAATCATCCAAATAAAATTTGTGTTAGTAGTACATCCATTAAAGATACAGTAACTAGAGTCATTACAACAGCTCCTGTTGTACTTGTTCCAACTTCTTTTGGACCACCTTTAGTAGTAAGTCCATATCCACAAGCAATAATTGAAATAAGTAATCCGAACACTACAGATTTTATTAACATTGAAGTTAAGTCTGTGCTGGTTAGACTAACATTACCTGATCTTACAGATGTCCAGAAAACTATCGGAGGAACTTTATAAAAAATTGTGCTCCAAATTTGTCCACTCCATAAAGCTACAGATAAAAACAAAAGACATTGTATCGGAGACATTATTATCATCGATAGTAACCTTGGAACTACCAAATATTGGACTGGTTCAGTTCTTAACATTGTTATAGCCTCAATTTGTTCTGTAACTTTCATAGTCCCAAGTTGAGCAGCATAAGCGGTGGCAACTTTCCCAGTCATTAAAGTAGCAGTTAGAAGAGGAGCCATTTCTCTAGCCATTCCAACCGCCAATAAGCCTCCTATTTCACTTGATACCCCCATGCTTGTAAGTTGTGATGCAACTTGAATATTAAAGACTGTCCCTGCGGCTATTCCTGTAATCAATACAATTAACAAACTTCCGGGCCCTGACTCCATTAGCTGGTCAAAGAGATCATTCTTGGAAATCTTACCTCTAAAGATAAAATTGATTGCTTGACCGCCAATGATCAAGCTGCTTAGAAGTCTTTTAAAAAACTTGGGAAAGTACATATCTTTATATTAGTTCGTAATTAATTTTCGATCCCATTTCCTCATAATTAAAAGACCAATTATTACTAATATTGAGGGTATAAAACCAATACATAATCTAATAGTTAATAGTGTTGAGGTGCATTGTTCAATAATATTCAAACTATCTTTATCAACAAAGCATGATTGATAACCAGATACATACAATAAAAATCCTAATAATTGAACACTAAACGCGATGCCAATCTTCTGAATAAGCACCATCCAAGCAGTATATAATCCTGCTGGCTTCTCTGGATCTTCGTCTATTGCATCAGGAAGTAGTGACCAAGGGATTAGAAAAGCAGTTGAAGCTCCAATACCAATAAGACAGATTATTAAAATTAAAAAAATGAATAAAATTATATTGCCGGTATTTTGAAATAAACTATCTCCAACTCCTGCAACTCTAGATAAAGGAGGTAAAAATAAAGCTGCCGTACATGAAATAATCCAAATAATCGCCCCATAGTTTAAAGCAGAAATTCTATTCAATTTATTTGAAACTTTTGCCCATATTTGTAAACCTACTAAGGCGCTAATTTGGAAAGGTATTGGGATCCATTTCGCAATATCAGTTGGCACCTTAAGTACATCCTCTACATAGATTAATGCTACAGTTTGCATCAATTGTAAGGCGCACCAGAGCAAAATATAAAGTGTAATAACTTTGAGGAATTTTTTATTTCTGAAGATCCTTTTGAATTGAAGTGTAATGGCTTCTACTTTTCCTGAAGGCCTTCTTGCTTTTTTTGCAAATGGAGCCAATCCCCAACAGGATATTAATGTTGTAGCAACTGCTATACAGCCGCTTATTTTACCCATTAAAAAATATTGATTATTTGCTGAACCTTCAGAACCTAAAACAAATCCAGCAATTATCAAGCCAGTTAGTCCTGCAATTATTGAGCCAGTAAATCTAGATGCGTTTAACCTTGTTCTTATGGCTGTTTTTTCAGAAATTTCAGTTGATAGGGCTGCAAAAGGAAGATTAATACTTGTATAAGCAGTCATTACGACTATTGAAATTATGGAATAGTAAATAGTCTTGTTTAGTACTGAACCTGTTGGTGTCCACCATATTGCAGCTAATGAGAAACCAAGAGGAACCGATGCTGCTACCATCCATGGTATTCTTGGCCCCCATCTTGATTTGGTTCGATCACTTAACCACCCTATTAAAGGATCATTTATTGCATCCCATATCTTTATTAACATCAATAATGAACCTGCAATTATTACTGGTAAACCAGCAGAAATAAAGAATTTGAACAGAAAAAAACCAAATTGCGTCGCGACTAAACCTGTCCCTGCATCTCCTAACCCATAAGAGAACATTAACCTTGTTGTTG
>CACARV010000066.1 GCA_902535025.1 uncultured Prochlorococcus sp. | reverse complement strand
CAGTAAAGAGAGCATTAATAACCCATGCTCATTTTGATCACTTTACATTTGGTTGTGAAGAATACCTCTCTACCAATGCGACTGCATTACTTCTAAAAGAGAGAGTGGGAGATAATATCGAAATAAAGACGTTTGATTATGGAGAAGAATTCAAGATAAATGGCATCAATATTTCTTTTCATCCTTCTGGACACATACTTGGATCCAGTCAAATAAGATTTAAATTTGCAGAAGAAAAATGGCTTATTTCTGGTGACTTTAAGCTTCAAAAGGATAAAACTTGCAAACAATATGAAATAGTAAAAACTGATTATTTAATAAGCGAATGTACTTTTGGTTTGCCAATATTCAAGTGGGACGAAACAAATAAAATAGCAGAAAATATTTCAAAATGGATAACTAATGCTCCAGAAAAAACTTCTTTACTTTTTTGCTATTCACTTGGAAAAGCGCAGAGATTATTAAATGAAATTAGTCAAACAAATTTCAAAGGCAATATTTTTTCTCATGGCAGTATTTTAAAAATAAATAAATGTTATAAAGAGCTTGGAGTAGATCTTATAGATACTTTAAAATTTGAAAATAAAAACAAGATTGATGAACTTAAAGGGAGTCTAATATTATTACCTCCATCTTTAAATAAGAGCTCTTATGTAAAAAATTCAAAAAATATTCAAACAGCCTTTGCGAGTGGATGGATGTCAATAAGAGCTCTAAGAAAAAGATCAGGTTATGACAAAGGTTTTCCTATCTCTGATCATGCAGATTGGGATGGAATTCTGGAAGTAGTTAAAAAGTCTGAAGCAAAAAATGTATTTTTTCATCATGGTGATAGTGAATCTATAAGCAAATATTTAATTGAGAATGAATCAATAAATATTCTTTTCTTCGGAGAACAAATATGAGTTTAAAAAAGTTTTCTGAATTATTTGTAGATCTAGATTCAAGTAATAGTACAAATAATAAAATTAAAGTTCTTAAGACTTATTTTTTATCAAATGAACCAATAGATAATTCATGGGCAATATATTTATTAACGGGAAAAAGTAATAAGAGATTCGTTAGTGGAAGATATTTAAAAAATCTGTTTTCTAAAATATATGAATACCCTCAATGGTTGATTGATACATGTTATTTAAAAGTTGGTGATTCTGCTGAGGTAATTACTTTATTACTTAAAAATAAAATTTCTCCTAATAATAAAATATTAAATATCTCTCTCAATAAATTATTAAGTAAAACATTACCTGACTTATCGAAACTCAATGAAGATGAGAAAAATTTAGAGATTAAAAAAATTTGGGAAACATTACCAGAGGAAAGTCATCTTACTTTTAATAAAATTCTTACTGGAACTTTTAGAGTAGGAGTCTCTATTGGATTAATCACAAAATCTTTAGCAAAACTAACTAATATTAATGAAGAAATTATTGCTCATAGATTAATGGGTGATTTCAATCCTTCAATAGATGCATATAAACTTTTAATTAATAAGAATTTAAATATTGAAGAGTTAAATTCCAAACCATATCCATTTTTATTAGCAAATACCTTCGAAGATAAAATCTTAAAATATTCAACAAGTGATTTTCAATTTGAATGGAAATACGATGGCATCAGGATTCAATTAATTAAAAGGTTGGGTAAAGTTTCATTATGGACAAGAGGGCAAGAATTAGTAAATGAATCATTCCCAGAATTAGCAGAGAAAATGTTATGTATTAAAGATGATTTTGTTCTTGATGGAGAATTATTAGTTTGGAATTTTAGAGATCAAATTGCAATGGATTTTTCTTTTCTCCAAAAAAGAATAAATAGAAAATCCCCTACTAGATCAATACAAACAAAATATCCAATTATTTTCATTGCTTATGATATGTTAGAGATTAATGGAAGAGATATTAGAGAAATTAAATTAGAAAAGAGAAGAATTGAATTAGAAAAATATTTTTCAAAATGGAAAAATAAAAAAGAGGATCTTATCTCTGATATTTTCAAAATATGTGATTTAATACATCCAAAAGATTGGTCAGATGCTTTATCTTATAAAGAAAAATCTCGAGAAAGTAATACTGAAGGGTTAATAATTAAGAACAAGAAATCTATATACACTTCTGGAAGAAAAAAAGGTATTTGGTGGAAATATAAAGTTGACCCTATGCAGCTTGATGCTGTTTTAATTTACGCAAAGGGCGGAAGCGGAAGAAGAGCTGGTCTTTATACAGATTATAGTTTTGCATTATGGAAAGATAATGAATTAATTAAATTTGCCAGTGCATATTCTGGTTTAAAAAATATTGAGATCAAAGAACTAGATAGATGGATAAGAAAAAATACAATTGAAAAATTTGGACCTGTTCGATCATTGAGACCAGAAATGGTTTTCGAAATATCATTTGAGAAAATACAAATTTCAAAACGCCATAAATCA
>CACARV010000065.1 GCA_902535025.1 uncultured Prochlorococcus sp. | reverse complement strand
GGAATTCTTATACAAATCCTTCTTGGTACGATTCCATCATTGAGGGTATAAGAAGACCTTATTCAATTATTTCACTTGGCCCTTTAGCTTTTATAAAGTCAATTAGAGAAATTCCAACAATACTTCTAATGAATTGGGCTTTTAGAAAAGGTTTAATGGAGTTTGGAGTTTATAAATGCAGGGGATAAATTAATCTAATACTATATTTTCAGAAAAATAACTCCCAAAATCTACAAAATGCTCACATAAAGGTTTTATATGCTTTTTTAATTCAAGGAAATTCTCAATTTTATTGTTTTTATTTATTTCTAAATCAATGTAGATTATATATTCTCCTAATTCTCTTTTAGAAGGTCTAGATTCAATTTTACTCATATTAAATCCAAAATCTGAAATTAAATTTATTGCTCTAAGTAAAGATCCAGGTTTATTTGAGAGTAATGAGAAAGCGAAACTTGCAATATTAGAAGAACTAGAATTTAATTCTCTACTCAATAATACAAATCTCGTGCAATTTCCCGGAACATCATTAATTGGAAAGGCTAATTCCTTAAGTCCCTCAATTTCAATTAGTGATTTTGATCCTATTGCTGCTCTAAATTTACTCCCTTTTACCATTTTGACAGCTTCTGATGTTGAATTTGTTGGAAGAGTGATTGCATCTGGGAGATTATCAGATAACCATTCTGAACATTGAGCTAAAGCTTGTGGATGAGACAACACCTCTGAAATATTTGAGATTTCCCCATTACTGATTAATGCATGTTTTATAGGTAAAACAATTGCTTTAGTGATATTAATATCAGGAAATTTCCAAAGCGCATCAAGAGTAGCTGTAACTCCCCCTTCTACAGAATTTTCTATAGGAACAACAGCAGCATCACAATTGTTGTAGGCTATGGATTTAATGACCGAATGTAGCCCATTACATGGTACAAATATAGGAGTCTGAAAATTGGCAAGCTTTGATAATATATGAGCTGCTTTTTCCGCGTATGTCCCTTTAGGACCTAAATATGCAACTTGTTGGCGCATGATTAATTGTAAGAAAAAAGGAATTCAAATAAGCATTAGGAGGATATAGAAATGCTGTTGGCTTTTGATGCTAAACAGAAACTTAAGCTTTCTGTAACATCACATAAAGAATTTCTTTCTAATTATCTTTTGGAAGAAGAAAGAGTTGTTGGAGCAATGCTGGACTCCAAAAAATTGGTGCCTGAAGGGGTAGGTAGGTATAAGTATACAGTAACAAGTTTTAAAGTTTTTCAATTAGATATTAACCCTGTTGTATCAATTGCCGTTGAGAATAGAAATGGCATTCTACAAATGAGTGCCCTTGAAAGTAAATTAGATGGTCTAGGGATAGTTGATGACTTTAATCTTATATTGAAAGCAAATTTGGGAGCAACTGATTTTGGATTAGAGGGAGAAGCCCTTTTAGGGGTTTCTGTAAGCCAACCCACATTGCTAAAGCTGGTTCCAAAGAAAATTTTGGAATCTACTGGTCATTCAGTATTAAATGGTATTTTGTTGGGTATAAAGTCTAGAGTTCAAAAGCAACTAGTAAAAGATTTTTTAAATTGGTGCGAATTAAACAAGATTTGATTTTTTCAAAAAACTTTTTCTGTGAAGATTAGTTATTCCATTCTTTTTGATATTTAAAAGATGTTCTTTGGTTCCATACCCTTTATTCTTAAATAATAAATATCCTGAGTATTTTTTATCTAACCTTTCAATTAAATTATCGCGAGATATTTTTGCAACTATGCTTGCTGAAGCGATTGCTGTGAATTTAGCGTCTCCTTTTACTATATTTTTTTGACTTCCCTTCCAAGGTCTCAATGATAATGAACCATCAATTATTATTTCAGAGGGTTTTTCTTTTAATTTATTTATTGCTCTTAGCATGGAAAGTTCAGTAGCTACCCTGATGCCTAGCGTATCTATTTCTCTTGTGGAAGACTGTCCAATTCCATAATCTGAAGAAAGTAATAAAATTTTGGGTAAAAGTAATTTTCTTTTTTTGGGAGTTAATTTTTTACTATCCGTTACTCCAAATTTTTTTAAGATTAATTTATTTTTTTCACTTATTACAACGACTGCTGAGAAAACTGGTCCAAAAACTGCGCCTTTTCCAACTTCATCTATTCCAACTTCCAACGCTTTATTCAATACTTGCTGAAGATCTTCTCCTTTTTTTCCTTGCATTTTTTATATCATCAGTAAGTTCAATTTCATCATCATTTTCCAAAATTAAAACTTCTGCAGTATTGTTATTTTTGTTAGTTGATTGATATTTGATATCTGCATTGGTTTCTTTAATCATACTATCTTCCTCAATTGATTTTGAAATTTTATTTTTTTTAATTTTTTTATTGTCTAGGATTGTTGCTTTTTCTTCTTTATTTTCCTTTAAACGTACAAAATTATTACTAGTAAGGTACTCTTTCCCTAAAGTTATTAGAGGATTAATCCCTAATTG
>CACARV010000064.1 GCA_902535025.1 uncultured Prochlorococcus sp. | reverse complement strand
GTGCAAAGCTTATAAATGCTTATCCAATTGTTGTTCCTTTGGGTATAGGAGTCAAACCTTATTTTAAGCATTTGGTCGTGGAAGATCAGAATTTAGGACCATCAAACTGTCTTAGTTCTGGTAAATCCATGACTAAAGAGAGAGTGTTAAATCTTTATGAGAAAGGACTTATGATTGGAAAATCTTCAAAAGAACCTATCTTAATATCAGAATCTGTGCCAGGAGGCACAACTACTGCTCAGGCAGTAATGGAAGCTTTTGGATTGAAAGTCTCTAATTTAGTGGGGAGTAGTCTATATAGAGCCCCGAGGAAATTAAGAAAGAAGATAGTTCAAAAAGGACTTTTAAATGCGAATCTTAAATCTGATTTTGACTCTTTAGATGTTATTTCTTCTGTAGGAGATCCTTTCCAAGCTTTTTCAATGGGATTATTAATTGGAGGAAGGCTAGCACACCAACCTGTTATACTTTCCGGTGGAAGTCAAATGATAGCTTTGATTACGCTTGCATTAGAATTTTTAGATTGCAAAAATAAGGAAGACTTTGTCGAAAATGTTTTTATCGCTACAACTGGATGGTTACTAACTGATAATTCTCTTAGTGATTTACTTGGTTTAATAAACGATAAATATGGTGTTAACTTAAATGGTCTAGCGAGTCCTTTGAATTTTAAAACCTCAAAATATAAAGAATTGAAGGATTATGAATTAGGTCATGTAAAAGAAGGGGTGGGTGCTGGTGGAATATCGATACTAGCTTTTCTAAAGGGCTCTAAAAATGATGAAATAGTTTCATTGTGTCAACAAAATTTGGAATTAATGAAGAGTCTTGGTCAAATCTCTCTAGTGAAGGATTGCTAAATGTTATCAAGATTTTCAACTAGGAGAGAATTTATTAACTACGGAAGATTATCTTTCTTATTCTTATTATATTCATGTAGCAATAACTCTAATAAAGTAAAGATTGCTCTACAGAAATCATTCTATCCAAATTCGTTTAAAGATACTATTCCAAAGTGGTGGACACAAGAAAAAATTAACTTTGGCAGTACTAAATCAAGTGTAAATAGAAATGTTCTTCTGAATTCTGATTACACTCTAATAAACGATGGATGGATTTCGAGTATAAATTTTAGAGACTTTGAAGAAATAAATGAAAACCTATTTCTTGAAATGTTGGATAAGAGATCGACAGGATTTTTAAATAGTTTTAATAAAAATCAAAGAAGTAAATTATTTCCTGTAGGAGTGGTACCTTACACGATAATAATAAAAAATAATAAAGAACTAATTGATTCAGCGAGAACTTCCTGGGATTTTCTTTTATCCAAAAAATTAACAAAGAAAATTATCTTTCCTCAAAGTCCAAGAATAGTAATATCTATCGCTAACAGAATTAATTCATCAAATGCTTTAGAAAAACTAAAAAGCCAAGCAATGTTATTTGATGATAAGAATATGCTCAATTGGTTAATTAATTCGGAGGCCTGCGTGGCAATTGTTCCTTATAGTCTTTGCTCAAAATACTTAAAAATAGACCCCAGGCTTTTTATAGTTTTCCCAAAACAAGGAGTACCTTTAATGTGGCATTTTGTTTTAAGTCGATCTAACCAAAATAATTCAATGTTAATAAATTGGATCAAATCTCTAGAAAATAAATCAATAGTGGATAAATTAGTAAAACAAGGTTGGTATTTACCATTTAAAAATAATTATATGCAAAGTATGTATAAAAATTTTATTTCAACTGACTTATCAGCACCTTCTCAAGAATGTTGGGAAAATAGTTGGTCTTTCCCAATTCTTACAAATCAACAAAAAACAAATCTTGAAAAATCTTGGTATGGATCTTTAACTCCATAATCTTTTTTTGGGTTTGTCATTTAACAGCATGTGAGTTTGCTTTAATAAATCTGGTATATCCAATTTACTTGGACATTTAGGAACACATTCATTGCAATCTTGACAAAATGAGGAATTTTTTTCTTCCCACCAATGACCAGCTTTTCCTATTAAATTATATCTTTCTTTAGAAAACTCTAGTTGGCCATAACCAATTGATATATTCCTTAAACGAAGTATCTCAGGGATGGGAATTTCATTTGGGCATGGCAGACAAAATCTGCATTGCTCACATTTTGTAGATTTTAATCTTTCTTCAGCTATTTTTTCGATTTTTTTGAAAGCATTAATTTCAAGTTTTGTCAGCTTTTCATTTGAGTTCTTTAGTTTTTCGGCAAAAATGAAGTCCTCTTTTTTTGTGGCACCTAAAGTTAAAGTTGAGATACCTTTTGCTAATAGAAATCTATATGCTAGTTCCAGTGGGTGGAACGGCTTTGATGCTTCCAACAAAAAATCACTTGGAGAATACAATCTTCCTCCTTTATCAGCAGGTGATATCGCTATAACCCCCATACCTTTTTTTATTGCTTCCTCTGCTAGAGATATTTTAGATTGATCAAGATAATGTAAATGAAGACTACAAAAGCTAAAAATATTAGAATTAATTGCTTCTTCAATAAGTGAATAACTTCCATGTGAACTAAAACCAACTTGA
>CACARV010000063.1 GCA_902535025.1 uncultured Prochlorococcus sp. | reverse complement strand
GTGAAACCGCAATTCACCTCAAAGATATTTTCTTGGAGTGTGTAGTCGCACCATCTTATGATGCAGAAGCTTTAGAAATTTTGAAAATTAAAAAGAATTTAAGAATTTTAAAGTTATCAAAAGATAAACTTCCAAAAAAGAATCAAACTTCTACTAAATCAATAATGGGAGGATTACTCATACAAGACACTGATGATAGTGAAGAAAAAACTGAAAGTTGGATTTCAGTAACAAAGAAAAATCCGAGTAATAAAATGAACTTAGATCTAAGTTTTGCTTGGAAAATTTGTAAACACGTGAAATCTAATGCCATTGTTATTGCAAAAGATCAAAAAACTATTGGCATTGGAGCTGGACAAATGAATAGAGTTGGAGCCGCAAAAATTGCACTCAAAGCAGCTGGGAAATTATGTTCAGATGCTGTCTTAGCCAGTGATGGATTTTTCCCTTTTGCAGATACTGTAGAACTCGCTGATGAGTACGGTATAAGAGCTATTATCCAACCTGGAGGGAGTCTTAGAGATCAAGAAAGTATTGATATGTGTAATTCAAAAGGAATATCGATGATATTTACCCAAAAAAGGCATTTTTTACATTAAGTTAGGTTGATTTTGGATAATACGTAATCTTATTAGTTTTTCTAAATAAAGATAGTCTGCCTGGACCCGCACATAGGAAGTAAAGGGAAATAGCCCCATATATAAAAGACAATTCGAAGGCATAATTATGACCATCTACTACTGCTAGAGGAAAACCTTCCAGCCCAGTATCCAGAAGATGAAAATAAACGGCAAAAGCCATTGTGGAGAATAGCCCAAGAGAAGAAAGCCTTGCAAAAATCCCTATAGCTAATCCTACTGGACAAACTAATTGAGTAATAGCTGCTCCAAAAGTCCAAATTACAGGATCACCTGGCAAAAATGGGAAGTATTTACCAACTACAAACTCAGCAAAACCTTGTGGATCTTGCAGTTTCTCTAAGCCATGATGAATCATCAAAGCACAAAAACCAATTCTTAAAACAAAAATGGATAGTTCTCCAAGGATATTGACCTCTGACCCTGAAGAAGAGTTTGCAACAACAACTTCAACTTTTTGGGGCGCTTTAGTTCTATTCATGCTGGCTGTTTGAACCTGACTAGCCTGTGTTTTGTCTTCCATGCTTCAGAAATTTTTAATTATTCTAGTGAATAAAGTAGATCTTTAGTAAATATCTGATTAATAAATTAAAAAAACTAAGTAAATTTCTAAATAATATTCAAAATTAGGCAGCTATATCTATCAACTTCTCAATTACATCCGCAACTACCTTGTCAGGAGTAGATGCGCCTGAGGTAATTCCAACATTAATTTTTCCACTTGGTAAAAAATTTTTTTTAAGTTCTAATTCTGATCCTAGTGGTTTATGAAATATTGAGTTTTCTTTAACTGATATCCTCTCTGGTGTATCAATGTGGAAAGAAGCAATATTTTTAGTAATTGCTATTTCTTGTAAGTGAGTAGTATTGGAAGAATTGAAGCCTCCAATAACTACTAGAATGTCAAGGTCTTCATCAACCAAAGAGAACATTGCATCTTGCCTTTCTTCAGTTGCATCACAAATAGTATTAAAAGCTAAAAAGTGACTATTTAAGTTTTCTGGTCCAAATTTTTTTAACATCGTCCTTTCAAAAACCTTACCAATTTCCTCAGTTTCGCTTTTAAGCATAGTTGTCTGATTTGCAACTCCGACTCTATCTAAATCTTTATCAGGATCAAATCCATTTGAACAAGCTTTAGCAAATTTATTCATGAACTCATTTCTATTTCCTCTTCCAAGAACATATTCAGATACATAGTTTGCTTCTTCTAGATCAAGTACAACTAAATATTTACCTGCGAATGAACTTGTAGCAAGAGTCTCTTCATGCTTAAATTTTCCATGAATTATAGATGTAAAAACATGTTTTTTATGTTTTTCAACTGTATGCCAAACCTTAGAAACCCATGGACAAGTTGTATCAATGATATGACAACCTTTCTCATGCAAGAGTTTCATTTCTTGAACAGTAGCTCCGAAAGCAGGAAGTATAACAACATCGCCATTAGAAACTAAAGAAAAATCTTTAATACCATTTTTAGCTGAAATGAATTTTACATTCATTTTTCTTAAATGATCATTAACCGAGGGATTATGAATTATTTCGTTTGTTATCCAAATATTCTCATTTGGATAATGTCTTCTAGTTTCATAAGCCATTGCAACGGCTCTTTCAACACCCCAACAGAAACCAAATGCTTGAGCCAACTTAATATTTAGTCTGCCCTTAGTGTAAGTAAAACCATTATCTCTAATAGAACTTATCAAATCACTTTGGTAAGCTTCTTCTAAAGCTTGAGCTCTTTTTGTAGGAGAATCGAAACCTCTTCTGTTATACCTATCAGAATGATGAAGAGATCTTCTAAAAGCTTGAGTATCCATCTTTTTATATTACAACGTTTTAAATAATTTTTCGTAAAAAAAAAGAAACCTGACATAAGTCAAGTTTCTTAAATCAATTTTTAGTTAGATTATTTAGCAGATGCAAAGTCTGGATATGCTTCCATTCCATGCTCTCCTATATCTAAACCTT
>CACARV010000062.1 GCA_902535025.1 uncultured Prochlorococcus sp. | reverse complement strand
GTAGTAAGAAACTTTGGAATGGCAAAGCCAGGAGGTTACAGAAAAGCTCTAAGATTAATGCAGCATGCTGATAGATTTTCCTTGCCAATACTTACATTTATTGATACTCCAGGAGCTTATGCAGGTTTAACTGCTGAAGAACAGGGGCAAGGAGAAGCAATAGCAAGAAACTTAAGGGAGATGTTTGGCTTGAAAGTCCCTATAGTTGCTACTGTCATAGGAGAAGGTGGTTCTGGAGGTGCACTTGGAATAGGTGTAGCTGATCGGTTACTAATGTTTGAGCACAGTGTTTATACAGTTGCGAGCCCAGAAGCATGTGCATCAATTTTGTGGAGAGATGCTGCAAAAGCGCCAGAAGCTGCATCAGCACTAAAAATTACAGGTATAGACTTACTTAAATTGGGGATAATCGATGAAGTGTTACCAGAGCCTTCTGGCGGAAATAATTGGGCTCCTTTAGATGCTGGCAATACACTAAAGGAAGCTATTGAAAAACATCTTGATGCTTTGCTACAAATGACGAAAGATGAACTCATTGAGGAAAGATATAAAAAGTTTAGGGTTTTAGGTAAATTTATCGAAGCAAATAATATTGAAGAGATTTATAGTGAAATTCCCCAAAAAACTGAATAAATTGAAATTAGCTTTTATAACTGGTGCTACGAAAGGTATTGGTAGATCCACCGCAATTACTTTTGCTAATGCTGGATGGGATTTAATTTTACTTTCCAGGAACATGGAATCAATGGAGAAACTAAAGAGTGAACTATTGACTACTAAGTCTAAAATTAGCCTAGTTAAATGTGATTTATCTAATCCTCTAGAAATAGAGGATTGTGTTAAAGATGCAATTGAGCAATATGGGTGCCCTTCAGTCTTAATAAATAATGCTGGTTGTGCATTTAATGGGTCACTAGTTGAGATGGATTTGGGCCAATGGGAACAAACTATGCAAATAAACCTTACAAGTGTTTTCCAAATTTGCAGCTCAATTATCCCTCAAATGAGAAAAAATGGTGGATTAATCATTAATGTTAGTAGCCATGCCTCTTATAATGCATTCCCTCAATGGGGAGCATATTGTATTTCAAAGTCTGCATTAGCAATGCTTACTAAATGTTTGAGGGAAGAGGAGAGATCTAATTCAATCAGGGCCTGCACAATAACTTTAGGTTCAGTAAATACTCCTCTTTGGGACTCAGAATCTATCAATGCTGATTTTGATAGAACTTCTATGCTCTCCTCTAGCGAAGTTTCAAATACTATTTTATATATGGCTCAAAAACCTGAATCACAACTGATTGAAGACTTGACTTTAATGCCTTCTGGAGGGGCTTTTTAAACATTCTTTATCTTTTCTTAATCCTTAAAAAGTGATTTTTTTTAGGGTTGCTCGAACCCGATTGAACAAGAGAATGTGATATAGTGTATGTGCAGTTAAGCTTTTAGAAGATACAGTAAATTAAGTTGCATACGATTTTCTGTCAAGAATTTTATGACCTCTACATTACCCAACGATAATATTAGAAACTTTGACGACCAGATTACTAATAAATTAATCTCTGAAATCATAAGAGACAGAATCAAGAATTCTGGAACCAGATTTAGTGCCAATGACAATATTGCAGATTTTATAAATCCTGGAGAATTAGAAATTCTAGAAAAAGAAGTTGCTTCTAGAGTAAAAGACCTTCTAAAGTCCCTAGTAATAGATATTGAAAATGATCATAATACTCAAGAAACTGCTGAAAGAGTTTCAAAAATGTATTTAAATGAAGTTTTTAAAGGCAGATATTATCAACAACCTAAAGTTACAAGTTTCCCAAA
The DNA here is from genome assembly GCA_902535025.1 of uncultured Prochlorococcus sp. Lineage (GTDB taxonomy): Bacteria > Cyanobacteriota > Cyanobacteriia > PCC-6307 > Cyanobiaceae > Prochlorococcus_A. Next base: position 796 of record CACARV010000062.1, on the reverse strand, counting down.
TGACAAGAATCTTGATGAGATTTACACAGTTGGCCCAATTTCTGTTAGATCTGCATGTTCACATCACTTAGTTCCAATTCTAGGAGACTGTTGGATAGGTATTAAGCCTGGGAATAAAGTCATAGGACTTTCAAAATTTGCGAGAGTTGCTGATTGGGTTTTTTCAAGACCTCATATTCAAGAAGAAGCTGTAATGATTCTTGCAGATGAAATTGAAAAACTCTGCGAACCTAAAGGTTTAGGCATTATTGTAAAGGCCCAACATTATTGTATGAAGTGGAGGGGAGTCAAAGAACCAAATACAAGTATGATTAATTCTGTTGTGAGAGGCGACTTTAGACATGATTTAAGTTTAAAACAAGAATTTTTTGAGCTTGTAAAACAGCAGTCTGCTACTAATAATTACTAATTTCTTTTTAAAAACTTAAAAAGATCCTTTGTTCTTTTAATATCTTTTAAACCTGGAGATATCTCAATACTACTAGAAATATCTAGTCCGTCTGGTTTTATGTCCGTAAGGATTTCATCAATCCATTCAATTGATATGCCACCTGCTAACCACCAAGGTTTGCTAAATTGGAGATTCTTTAGATCGATAGATTTTATTTTTTTCCCTGAACCTCCATAAGTATCTTTATTCCAGGAATCAAGAAGTATCGCATCTACAAAATCTTCAAAAGGTTTAATTTTATCTATGTCCTTTTCTGTTTTTATTCTGAAAGCCTTCCATAGGCCAATATTGGGAATTTTTTCTCTTATTTTTTTGCAGTAATCAATATCTTCATCTCCATGTAAT
>CACARV010000061.1 GCA_902535025.1 uncultured Prochlorococcus sp. | reverse complement strand
ACTCAACCTTATTGAGTAACTCACTATATTTTTTTGTGATTTCCCTATGGTTCATCATTCATTTTAACTTACATTAATTATAAAGTTACTTTAAATATTTTTTGTATAAAAGATATCAATATACAGTTCTAGTACCTTTAGCTATTTAAACCAACCTTTTTTCTTTGGTTTAATCTCTTCTTCAATAATTTCTTTTTTTCTCCCAAATAATCCCTTTTTTTTAACTGTTATGTTCTCCTCAACAGGTTTAGATTTTCTATTAAATAAACCTTTTTTAGGTTCTTTTTTAATGGATTCCTTTGAATCGGAAATCTTTATTTTTTTGGGATTTAATTTAGAATTATTTGTTTTTTTATCTGCGAATAAAGTTTGATAAACAAAAAAACCAAAAACAGCGAAGAATCCTAATGCCTGTACTAAAGCAGTTCCAAGATTATCAAACATTTAGGCCTCAACTTTGTAAAGTAATTCTTTTTCTTTCGCATCTATACATTCTTTATCATCATACAAGCATTCAATTTCTGCCTTGTTCTCAGTATGAGAAGCGCAGCCGCCGGCATTTGCATTAGATATTGAAAACAAAGTAAGTGAACTCAAAATTAAGGCACATGAGGTATTAAAAGGTTTCATAAGTTTTATTTTTATTATGGAAAAATAATTTCCCAAATGTGAAAATAATTTATTGTTCTACCAAAAAAATCCCCTTTTTATATATCTATTTATAGTAATTAACTAAGTCGATAATTAATATGGCTAGTAATGAAAAACCTAAAATGAAAGGTAAATAAGGATATTTATTTAGAATTTTGTTTAGTCGATTTTTCGATGTTTGTTTTTCCTTTTTCTTTTCTCTAGGTGCTAAGCCTAACTCTTCCCTTCTCTTAGCTTCTCCCATAATTTTTGATATATTTAAGACTATTTTATACATTCAGTAAAAGTATTGTTCTAGATTTAAATTATTAGCAGTTAATTTAGTGTGAATTTTGGATATATTTAAAATAAATAAAAAATTACATGATAGAAGTAGTTTGGTCAGTAAATATAATGATTGGGATTCTGATTATTGGTGTTGCTTGGGTTCTTTATTACATATTCACTTATGATCAAAAATTTAGTTCCTAGTTTAATGTCAAATAAAGATCTAAGCAATTTTCTAAAAAAAATTGAGCAACTTAATCAAATTGCTGAGCTAATAAAAAATAATCCTAGTAAAAAGTTTTCACTTTCTAAATGCAAAAATCATGATGAAGTAATTAAATTAACCACTCAATGGGGTTTTGATATTGGTAAAAGGTGGGGAGAATATTAATATAATTTATTACCAGCATTATTAAAATTGCCTTTAACTTCAAATTTAATCCCTAAGATTAGTTAATATTTCTTGTATTGGAGTTATGAAAGAAATTGAAGAGATAAAGTCAAACATATATAAAATAGCGGCTGTTACAGATAGAGGGCAAAGATTAAATAAACTAATTTCTCCTATGTATGAGGAAAAAGCTAAAGAAATGGATGAAATGATCGAGGCTCTTCAAAACTTTAGTTTCGAAATATCAGAAAAATCACTGTCTGGAGAGTGGGAATTGATTTTTTCAAATGTTGAATTATTTCGAAGTTCTCCTTTCTTCCTTGCTATTGAAAAGGCATTTAATGATAAATTCAAAAGTAATCTTTTTTTTAAATTACATCAATTGCAAGTGGGATCTTTTGGTATATCTACTATTGGGCGAATTGCTCAAAAGATTGATTTTGATAAAAAAGAATTTATATCTACTTTTGACACTACAATATTTGGGCTCTCAACAATTCCTATCATAGGTTGGTTCAAACTATTGCCAACTTTTGGTGGAAGAGTAATTACCTTAGCAAGTGATTTAGTTTTAAAAAATACTTCACTTGATATGAACTTACAAAAGACAAAAGTCTCCAAAGTTGATGGACTTAATAAGATTCCAGTATTTAGTGAATTACTAATGAATAGATGGTACCCAGTTAAAGAGGTATGGAATAAATTACCTTGGAATAAAGAATCGCCAAATTGCCAGGTTTCAATTGTGTATTTAGACGAAGAAATGAGAATTATGAAGGATATGTATGGGTCTATTTTTATTTATATAAGGCCTTCAATTTCCTTATTGAATTCAAACGCAATATCTAATAATTAATTAAATGACTGACTAATATTCTTAGTAATTTATAAAAAAAATCTATTAAAAATTTATTTTAAATTTTAATTAATAAAAAAATCTGATATCTCTAATACAAATAGGTTATGTTCATAATGAACATTTTTTAATAAAGCTTAGAAATCGAGAAAAAAATTCAGTTGTTAGAGGAATATTTCTTGTAGGAGGTTGGGGCCCAGGTCTTAACAGATTTTACGAAGGAGATAAAAAAGGTACTTTTTTATCAATCATTGGTTTGAGAATCACATTTTTAAGCTTTATCTTTTTTAAATGTTCAGGTTTTGAATACGTTGAGGGTGTGAAAAATTGTTCAGATTATTCTCCTAACCCATTAATAGTATTGCCTTTACTTACAGGCGCATATGGTGGCTTTCTAATAATTAAGAAAGCTTTTAGATTAGCAAAGCGATTTGAGAATGCTGAATAATACGACCAACGACA
>CACARV010000060.1 GCA_902535025.1 uncultured Prochlorococcus sp. | reverse complement strand
TTAAGTGATCCAGTCTTAAATCTAGCTTTAAATACCACTCTTTTACAATTTATATTTAACTTAGTTAGCTTTTGCTAATTTATAAAAAAATTGAACAAATTTTATTATTGATAAATAATGTCCAATAAAACAAAAAGGATTACTTTACTTACTGAGGTAGAGCTTAGAAAAACCCTTTCACGTTTAACTTTAGAAATTATTGAAAAAGTAAAAAACTTAGACAATCTCCTTTTGGTTGGTATTCCTACTAGAGGCATTGATCTTGCCAAAGTTCTCGAAAAAGAATTATTTATTAAAACAGGTGTAAATATAAAAAAAGGGATAATTGATCCAACTTTTTATAGAGATGATCAAAATAGAGTTGGAACTCGCTTAATTAAAGCGGCGGACATACCAACTCCAATTGAAAAACAAGAAATTCTCCTAATAGATGATGTAATTTATACAGGGAGAACAATTAGAGCGGCAATGGATGCTTTATATTCATGGGGCAGACCTCAAAGAGTAATGTTATTAGTCATGGTAGATAGAGGGCATAGAGAATTACCTATACAACCTGATTTTTGCGGTAAAAAAGTCTCAACTAGTAAAAATGAAAGCGTTAATTTACGTCTAAATGATGTTGATGATGAAGAGGGCGTTTTTCTTGAATAAGCTTAGTTTAAAAGATATTGCCTAGATTATATTCCCCTATAAAAACATTTTTAATATCGAGACATTTAACTATTAAATCAGCCTTCTTATCTATATTGAAAAAAAATATTAAGCTGTCCTCCCCAATATTACATTTATTTTTTAATACTATTTTGAGTGGTTTTTTGTCCCATTTAATAATTTCTTCTTCACTTTGAACTTCGGATAATTTTGGTAATCCATTTTCAAAAATAACATCATATTCTCTTTCTTGTTTTGTCTCCCCAATTATTATTTCAACTATTTTCTGATTATTTTTACTAGCTTGAAGAATAAGTTTAAAGGGGTTTTCGGTTGGCCATGTTTGTCCTTTGCAAAAAAGGGGATGCCAGAAATGTTTTTGTTCTCTTTTATTGAATAATCTTATAGATAATCCTTTGTTCAAAATATCTTTAATTTTGACCCCTGGGGTCATTGCTAAAGCTCCCAAAGCTATTGATTCAATAGGTGGTGGTGACTTTACTTGAATTTCTGGAATCTTATTTGTTATCCATTCTTTAATTAATGGTATTTGAGTTCCTCCTCCAACTAAAATTATTGCACTTAAATCATCTACTTTACAAAATTTACCTCTTGCCTCATTTAATAAATCTCTCAATAAAGAGTTAAGGTGATTAATAAGATTATTTTCAACGAGTATTTTCTCAAATATTTCTTTACTGAGGAAAAATTCTTTTTCTTGATATCCTTCGATAAATAATTTTGTTAAATATTTAATTTCATCTTTGATTAAAGATGAACTGAGTTTACATTTTATTTCTTCTGCTCTTACAAGATTCTCTGAATATTCATTATTTTGTATAAAATAATCCACTATCCATTGATCAATATCTTTGCCGCCAATTTTTGAACCTGTTTTACTTATTATTTCGGCACACCTTAGTTTTTGTTTTGAAATTGAACTAACGTCATTTCCTTTAAATTTTAATAGTTCAGCTATTGGACCAGATTTCCCTTCTCCACCTTCTATTTTGACTATGTTCATATCGATTGTGCTTCCTCCAATATCTATCGTCATAATTTTGGAGCCAAATGGTACATTAATCCCTAAACTAGCTGCAGTAGGTTCATCAACTAGGGCTACTTCATCTACGGATAATTCACCGCATAGGTTAATTAACCATTCCCTGTAACCTTTGTAAGTATCAATTGGAGCAGTTAAAACAAGTCTTTTAATTTCATATTTTTTTGGAATATTTGCCCACAAAAATTTAAAAAATTTTTCGCCACATTGAGTTGGGTTTAAAATATTTTTTTGATTAATTTTTTCAATAGGATTTCCAATTAACCTTTTAAAATTTGAATGAAAAAATAAATCAGAATTTGAATTAGAATTTTTTCTCATCTTTAATGCACTAATACCAATCTTCAAAATTTTTGACGATTCTTCGAACCAAATTGCCGTGGGGATAACTCCTGGAGATGATGTAATATTCGGTATCTCAACTAAAACAGAATTGATATCTTTTTGATCTTGAAAAGCAACTACAGTGTTGGTATTTCCTAAATCAATTGCAAGTGTTCCAGATAAAATTTTTTCCATGCGAAATTTTTTCAATCAATTAAGTGTTTTTTGTAATTTATGTTTTGAATCGATCCAATAAACTGTAGAATGTATTTAATAAATTATAAAATTTTTTTAATGAACATATCAAATAGTGGGGGAATTGACTCTAATGATCTTGCAAAAAGAGGTGAGAGCTTAATAAGAAAATCAACCAATAGATACTTAACTACAGTTAGGATTGCTTTCAGAGCAAAACAAAGACGTTTTGATGATTTTGACGGACTACTTGAGGAATCAACTATAAAACCTGTTCAAAGATCAATTATTGAACTCAGCGATGAACAAGATCAACCAGATTTACTTCCCGGTTAATTTTGGTAAAAGCCCAAAAAAGGTGGAGACTAGAAAAGGATTTTAGAAAAGGTAAATTTTGTTTTTTGATTGGTGTTGAGAATT
>CACARV010000059.1 GCA_902535025.1 uncultured Prochlorococcus sp. | reverse complement strand
AAGATTATTTTTTTTTAGAGACTTTTGCTAGGGCTTATGGTCTTGCAGTTTCTAAATCAAAAGATAAATATTCAATAAGGAAGTTGAGTGAACTTTTAATGGCCGTTTCACAGGAGTTAATACTTCATGAAACTTATGCAATGGAATGGGATATTGATTTGTCTAAAAACTATATAAAAAAAGCAACTAAAAATTATATAGATTTCCTTGATGATACTTCCAAAAGACTCAGCTCTGTTGAAATTATGTTTGCAATGACTCCATGTATGCGACTTTATTCTTGGATAGGCAAAAGTTTGTATAAGGAGGATTTTGACAATAAATATAAAGAATGGATAATTAATTACTCTGATGAGAGCTTTGAAAAGCTAGCAGAATCACTTGAAAATCTTATTGAGAACAATAAAGAAACATATGATATTAATCAGGCCAAATATTTATACAGGAGAGCCATGGAATTGGAGTTAGATTTTTTTAATGCTTATTCAGATTTTTAAATTTAAATTTAGAATTTTCTATGATATTTATAAATTCTAGTCTGTTAAACTATGTATTCTAAAATTGCACTTTCTATAGGAGGCAGTGACTCCGGAGGTGGGGCAGGCATCCAGGCTGACCTGAGAACTTTTATGGCCCTTAAAGTACATGGATGTTCAGTCATTACATGCATTACAGCGCAAAATAGTATTGAGGTTTCATGCGTTGAAGCAGTAGAGAAAAATACTTTATTAAGTCAGTTAGATACTTTATTTTCTGATTTTGATATTAATTCTTTAAAAACTGGAATGTTACTAAATGAAAGGATGATTAAAGATACTGCATCGAAATTAAATAATTATAAGATAGCCAAAATTATTGACCCAGTGATGGTTACAAGAACTGGTTCTAAATTACTTGAAGATTCTGCAATTAATGCTTATAAAAAACTTTTATTACCAATAGCGGATGTGGTAACTCCAAATATTTATGAAGCAAATCTACTTTCTGGTTTAAAAATAAAAAATAAAGAAGATATCGAAAATGCTGCAATCAATATTATTGGGATGGGAGCTAAAGCAATACTTATAAAAGGTGGAGGTTTGAAAAATTTGAAAGGAAAAGATTTTTTTCTTGATTCTAATGGTCGAAAAGAATGGTTACTAAATAAAATTGTTAGAACTGATAATACGCATGGTAGTGGTTGTACTTTGAGTGCAGCAATTTGTGGTTATAAGGCGTTAGGTTATGATTTGCTTGATTCAATAAAAAAAGCAAAAATATTTGTTGAGAAATCCTTAGAAAATTCTTATAAGATTGGATCTGGCCCTGGTCCTCTAGGTCATCACTAAAAATTTCTAGAAATTCTATTAAAACCACCACTTCCTATAAGGCTTTTTTAAAAATAAAATTTCTTCAGTCTCCCATCCACCCTCTAACCATTCAAGATGTTCAAGTAATAAAGATTCACTTTCTCTTTTACTTAAATGACGAAGTCTATTAGCTATACCATCAAACCTCACTTGCATCAATTCTTCTATCTTAATATTATTCATAGATTAAATAGCAAATTTTTATTTACTCAAACTTGAATAGATTTTATTGTCAATAGTTTTATTTTATTTTTTATAAACTTTTCTCTTATTTGTATTATTTATAACTTTTTAAAATATTTAGTAATTAAGACTTATTCACATTGATTTGATTCAAGCATAATTTATTATTAAAAATACTTTAAATTATGATTAAAGAAACATCAAATAAAAAAACTATCATAAATGTGGGCTATTGTGAGACTACAACTGAGTGGTTAAATAGAGTCATTACTGATCTGGCAGATGAAGATAAAAATTTTTTAGATTTTTCCGTGATTTGTTCTTGAATTCATTAGCCTAAACGATAGATTCTCCAAATTAGAGTCAAACAAATATTTTGTTTATTTAAGCCAATGCAAGAAAGAGAGTGATGGCAGATGTCGTAAATAGGAATCTAAACTTTTGAAGTCTTTTCCCTTTAAAGGAAATTATCTGAAGAGCCAATAGTTAAATTTTTTTTTGAGATGAGGTAAAATTTTTCATGAACTGTCGCACTAAATTCTTTTTCATTTAAGTAATCTACTAAGTCTAGCGGATCAATATTATTATCGAACCATTCATCATATTCAATATAATTGGGCTCAGCAAAATAACTCATATTCTATTTTTAGCTAAAAAAAAATAACAAAACTGTACAATGAATACAAATTTAAGGGTAAATTTTAAGAATTTAAAAATTGAAAAAAAAAAATTATTTTATTTGTTGGCGAATCCACTTCTAATGATGAATTCCGATAATGTGAATCGGAATACTTGGTTAAAATTTAATAAAAAATGGTTTTAAAATTGCAAAAATTACCAAAAATTCAACTTCTTCTTACCCAATCAGGTGATCCCCCAAACCAATTGGCTATATCATCATTATTGGGATCAAAATGATTTTCAGAATCTAATCCATCAAGACCGAGAGATTGGATAAGTCCATTTATTCCATCTACATTTTGTTTACCATATCTTCTTAAACTGTTAGCTTTCCTAAGCCATGTCCAAATTGTTGAATTATGTTTGGCTAGCTTTTCGAGGTATATTCTTTCCTCTAATGAAACTTCCTCATCTTTTTCAATTCTCATTATGATATTCTTAATTTTCAAGCGAGTTTCATTTGTCAAAAACATATTCATAAAAGAAGTTAATGTTTTATAGAAGTTTTTTTAATGAATGTCTTGTCAAT
>CACARV010000058.1 GCA_902535025.1 uncultured Prochlorococcus sp. | reverse complement strand
GTAATTCCGTTTAAATTAGTAAGTAATACCAAAATGAACAAAAAATAAAAAACAAATTTTGAAAGTTTTAAAAGATTTCTTATTTTTGTATTTACAACGAAAAAAAATAAACTTAAGCCTGGAATTGTCCAAATAATTTGTTTTTTTAAAAAGTATGCCCAATCCCCCATCTCCCTACTAGCAACCCAATAACTTGATGAACCCAATATGAACAATCCTAGTATTGACCAAATGCCAACAAAGATGATAAGAATTTTTGCCTCATAAGGCCATATTTCCCATGGTAAGGGAAATATAGATTCCCTTAATGGGTTTGAATTCTTTTTAAAAGTAGAACTAGTAGAATTTTTTCTTTCAGAAAGATTTTTATATTTTCTTTTTCCTTGACTTATCTCCAATTTTTGACTTGTAAATACTCTATTGAGACGTTTAATTGAGGTTTTGCCAAGTCTTTTATAATGATTTTAAATTGTAGAATAAATACATAGATAAATTTTTTGAAAATATATTAAATAAATGAAAATAGTTAATAATTTTGAGTGCAAATCTTAAGAATTAATTTTTTACATAAAAAAACTAGCTAAAAGGTACCTCTCCGTGATAGATTCCGTGAGTTTATATACTTACTTCAAGTCATTCAGAGGGGGTTTCTAAACTATGTTCACATTAGTGGACTCTAATAGAAAAAAACTTGAGCATCCTCCTAATGAGAATGTTCAATTTCCTCCATCCCCCGACAATTCGAACATCAAAGAAAGTAAATCTGGCATTGCCAATCAAATAGATAATTTGCTTTCTCAAAATGATGAATACACAAAATTGCAATTAACAATTTTTGGAATTACTTTTGTTGTTTCTATTTTATTAGCAACAATAACTGGTATTTTTATCGGATTTACTTTTGGTTTTAGTATTTTTATAGGTGCAATTGCTGGTATTTTTTACTTACGTTTGCTTGCTAAAAGCGTAGGAAAACTAGGTAGAGAATCATCAGGTGTATCAAAATTGCAACTATTGGTTCCAGTTTGCCTCTTTATTTTTGCGAGCAAGCTAGGATCTTTGGATATTTTTCCTGCAATGATAGGTTTTTTTATTTATAAACCTTCACTCATTATTTATTTTTCACGTTCTTAAGTAAATTTTTTTTCAAAGATTTACTAATCTTTTATTCAAATCAAATGTTCTTTAATTCCTTGCTAACAAATTTTGCAGCATTAGAAGTTGGTCAACATCTTTATTGGCAAATTGGAAATATCAGACTCCATGGGCAAGTATTTTTGACATCTTGGATTTTATTAGGAGCGTTACTAGTTTTGATTTCTTTAGGAACTAAAAAAATGGAAAATGATCCTAAAGGCCTTCAAAATTTGCTTGAGTTTCTCTGGGATTACATAAGAGATCTTGCTAGGACACAAATAGGTGAAAAAGTTTATAGAGACTGGATGCCATTTATAGGTACTTTATTCTTATTCGTCTTTGTTAGTAATTGGGGAGGAGCTTTAATTCCTTGGAGATTGATTAAGTTACCAAGCGGAGAGTTGGGGGCACCAACTGCAGATATCAATACAACAATAGCCTTGGCTTTATTAGTTTCACTTTCTTATTTCTATGCTGGTTTAAGCAATAAAGGTTGGAGATATTTCGAATATTATGTTCACCCTACTCCCATTATGCTTCCATTTAAAATCTTAGAGGACTTTACAAAACCTTTATCACTCTCTTTCAGGCTATTTGGAAATATTTTGGCTGATGAACTCGTAGTTGGCGTTTTAGTATTTTTAGTTCCACTAATTCTACCAATACCTGTAATGTTCTTGGGATTATTTACTAGTGCAATTCAGGCATTGATTTTCGCAACTTTAGCGGCTTATTACATTGGGGAGGCTGTTGAGGAACATCATTAGCTGTCTTCCAATACATTCAGACACTTTTACAAAGGGTCTGTAATCTGGCAAAATATCTAATCGCGTAGGTCTGAAAATATCAGGCCCATTCTTAATTTAAAGGATGTCCAAGCGTGTATGACAAAAAAGATTTATCACAAGTATTAAGCTCTTTATTTCAAAATTATGGATTCGATTACTTCCGCTGCATCAGTTGTAGCTGCTGGATTAGCAGTTGGTCTAGGTGCTATTGGCCCAGGTCTTGGACAAGGTAACGCAGCTCAAGGTGCTGTTGAGGGTATTGCCCGTCAACCAGAAGCTGAAGGTAAAATCAGAGGTACTCTTCTTTTATCTTTCGCTTTCATGGAGTCATTAACAATTTACGGATTAGTTGTGGCTTTGGTACTACTTTTTGCGAATCCTTTTTCCTAAAAGTTAATATTGCTTCTAAATCTTTATGAGCAATATTTAAATTTAATTTCTTAACTTCAACTTGATCATATGTTGGCCTTTAATTTTTTTGCTGCTACAGAAGGTGGATTATTTGATATAAATGCCACTTTGCCACTTATGGCGATACAAATAGTTGCGCTTACTTACATATTAAATTCTCTCTTTTTTAAGCCTGTTGGCAATGTTGTTGAAAAAAGAGAAAAGTTTGTAAGTAATAATATTATTGAGGCCAAAAATAAACTTTCAGAGGTTAAAAAGTTAGAAGCTGATTTATTAACTCAGCTTCAAAGTGCTCGTGCAGAAGCCCAAAGAATTGTGAGCGAAGCTGAGAATGAGTCTGATAAGCTTTATAAAGAAGCACTAGAACTCGCTAATAATGAAGCAAATGCTTCAAAAGAAAAAGCAAGGCTAGAAATTGAAAGTC
>CACARV010000057.1 GCA_902535025.1 uncultured Prochlorococcus sp. | reverse complement strand
TTATTACTGCTGATACCAAAACATCACTATTTTCATTATCGTAAGAATTTGAATTTACTAGTATTTTTTTCTTTTTATCAATTATCGACCTTTGATTTGAATCAAGTTTTCTTGAATTTTTCATGAGGCAACAAAGAAATTAATTGCAATGGAAGTATATAACTCCATACTAAATAATATACACAAAGATAGTATCCTTGACTAACTGTGTATAATAATAAGTAACAGTTATTCACTTTGACTAATGGCTACCCGTCAAAATTCAACTAATGGAAAGCCTAAGTCTCCTAGAATTCAAGTAGTTCTTCCCGAAATAATTTGTGACCAATTGACTATTTTAGCTTCTAATGAATCCAGAACTGTCAGTAATATGGCAAAAGTATTAATACAAGAAGGTATAAAAAAATACTTTGAAAAAGAGGCAAATGCAGTTATCTCAGAGAACAATATAAATACTGATAAGTTTAGAGACGAACTTGAAAAACAACCTATCAAAAGATTAAAGAGAGCTCCTCAAAGGATTCAATACTATAAAAAATCAGATTAAAATTATTAATTTTGAGGTAACTTTTGTAAATCTGCAGTTTTTCCCATAACTACCAAAATATTACCTCTTTCTAAAATATATTTTGCAGGAGGATTAACCGTTAATCGTTCCGCAGGTCCTGCTGCAAGCACATTAACTAAATAATTTTTCCTTAGATTTAAATCTCTCAGAGACCTTCCAATAAATTCTTCCGGAACAGTTATTTCATCTATACCAGTTTGGTTATCTAATTCCAATCTTTCAATTAGATTTGGCCTAACTAGTTCTAAACCTAATCTTTCTCCTTGCATTCTGGAAGGGAAAACAACTTTATCTGCACCTACTCTTTTTAACATTTTTTCATGCAGGTCACTTGTTGCTCTAGCTATAACTCTCTTTACTTTGCTGCCTTCACTATCCTTTGCAATTAGTGTAGTAGTTATACTTGCTTCAATGGGTTCACTTATACCTACCACAACAGTATTCATTTCAAGTATTCCAGATTCCCTCATAGCCTCTTCATTAGTACAGTCTACAACTCTAGCCTCAATCGAAGGTTCCAATTGTCTCAAATCATCAATAGCATTTTCTGAATAATCTGCAGCTAAAACATCTGCTCCATTACTTATAAGTTCTCTGCAAACTGCGGTTCCAAATCGTCCAACACCAACAACTGCAAAAGTGAGAGCTTCTTTTTCACTCTTTTGAGACCACTGCCACCAATCAGCCATAATAAAACTCAGTTAATCTTAAACATAAAGATCAGCCTTAGGATAGCCAATTCTTTTTTGTCTATCTATTTTACTCTTATAAAGAGCCTGCCAAAGTGCACTTAATAGTAAAAGTATACCAAGTCTCCCAACAAACATACCTACAATGAGAATAAATTGACCAAAATGATTTAATTTAGCAGTTAACCCAATATCAAATCCAACCGTTGCAAATGCAGATATGCAAGTAAACAGAATTTCTAGAAATGTAAAAGATTCTTTTTTTACAAATGTATTTGTTGTACTTAGAAGCATTGCCATCAAAAGCACGAAAAGTAAAGATCCAACTGTGATTCCAACTGCCTTTAAAATTACTTTATCTGAGATTAATCTATTGCTAATAATTACATCACTCTGACCTCTTAAAGTTGATCTAGTTGCGGCCATTAAAGCAATAAATGTGGTTGTTTTTATGCCTCCACCAGTACCTCCAGTGCTTGCTCCAATAAACATCAGTGTCATTAATAACAATAAACCTGTATCTGAGATAGAGTTCAAAGATATTGGATAATTTGTAAATCCTGCTGTTCTAGCACTTACTGTTTCAAAAATTGATGATAATAACCTTTCAAACAAATTCAAATCATTAAAAAATTGACTGTTTAGCAATGATTCAGTAATAAAGAAGCCTAGTGATCCGAATAAAATTAAAGCCAAACTTGTCCTTATAACTAGTCTGGAATGAAGGCTTAATTTTTTATATGAAAGATTTTTTTTGTTACTCCAAATATCGTCAATAACTCGCCATCCTAATCCACCCATGAAAATGAGGAAAATAAATACAATATTAACCAAATAATTTGCTCTATATTCTTGGAGACTATTCGACCATAAAGAAAATCCTGCATTGTTATATGCAGATATGCTATGAAAAATCGAAGACCAAAGTCTTTCCCAATTATTTGTAATGTCAACAAATCCAAAAGAATATAAAACAATTGCGCCAAAAGATATGATCGAAGTTGCTGTTATGGCAATGCTTTGAAAAGTTCTACCAATTCCTCCAACTCCAAATTCATCTAGAGTTTTCCCCTTATCCAATCTAGTTCTTAGCTTTGTCCCCTTTACTACGAAACCTTGTAAAAATGTCGTAATTGCCATTAATCCTAGACCACCTGACAAAAGCATAAAAGCCAAGAAAACTTGACCAAAGAAATTTAAGTCAACGCCAATATCTATTATGGTTAAACCAGTTACGGTTATAGCAGAAGTTGATGTAAAAAATGCTTCCCACAACCCAACCTTTGAAGATGAACACAATGGGGAACTTAAAATTAAAGTTCCACAAAAAATAATAAATAATCCTGTAACAATAGTGAATTGAGGTACAGATAGTTTCCTGTAAGCATCTCTTAACTTATAAAAATTACTTTTGAATTTCACTTTATTTATCTAAAATTAAAAATTATCAAGGCTGGCACTGTAAGTGACATTATAAGTGTTAATCCGGCTCCGTATTTTGCAATATCAAAAAATCTATATCTTCCAGGACCGTAAACCATTAAGTTAGTTTGATAACCCATTGGAGTCAAGAAAGATTGACTTGCTCCAAATAAAACAAGCATTATTAAAGCGCTAGGTGAAATACCTAAAACATTTGAAA
>CACARV010000056.1 GCA_902535025.1 uncultured Prochlorococcus sp. | reverse complement strand
CTCTCAAATACGGAATTTTCTTTCATGAGAGGCGCATTTCTATCAATCGACAGGCCTTACGGCAAAATTCTTAATTTTCTTCATCACAATATTGGTTCGAGTCATGTGGTTCATCATGTTTGCCCCTCAATTCCTCATTATCATGCTAAAAAAGCTACTTTCTTTATTAAAAAGAATTTCAAAAAAGCATATCTTTATAACCCCGATCCAATACACAAAGCCCTTTGGAATGTTGCTTGCAACTGCGTTGCTGTTAAGTCAGATAATAAAGAAGGAAAGTATATCTGGCAATCCTTTTATAAAAAAGACTCAAAAATAAATTTTGCGAAACTAATATCACATTAATTTACGCAAATCTGTAAAGAATATAAAAGAATTAAAATTATCATGGATTTTAGCTTAGAAATTTAGATGATTGAATTTCAGAAACTTTTATGAGTGGAGACAACTTACATGGTAAACAGCCTATTAAATTTTATTCTGAGAAAATAACTCTTACAAAAGTTGAACTATTAGAGAAACAATTAATTTTAGGTGAAAAAGTTTTAGATTTAGATGAGAAGCATAAGGAATGGAGCAGAAAACTTTCAGATTAATAACTTAAATTTATATTCTTTCCCATTTATCTTTTTACTTTTAATTATCACGAAATTTTTTATAAATTATAGAAAAATTATTTGCTGGCATAGAAATTATATCTTCTTGAAAAAAACCATTTCTTTCAGCTTCTTTACTTACTTCTCCTATATTTCTTATCCCCCAAAGAGGATTTTGAAATTTTAAAGAATTATCAAAAAGGTAATTACTTTGACTTATATGTTTATTTTCAATTTTAAACGGCCCATATAACATTAAAAATTTTTCTTTTTTGAGCAATTTTCCTGACTCTCTAAAAAGTAATTCAGCAGAATTCCATGATGCTACATGAAGTAAATTAATGGAAATTATACCTATAAGGGAATTTGATAAATCTAATGGAATTTCCCAAGGGACTTTTGAAACATCAATCTCAAGAGGTTGAGGCATTTTTTTATTTAATCGTTCATGCTCAATCCAAGAATTTATACTTTTTCTATGAATTTTATCTGGATCACTTGTTTGCCACTTTATTTCTGGAAAGCGTTTTTGAAAGAATACTCCATGCTCACCACTACCACTTCCTATTTCTAGTATTGAACCATTTGTTTTTATGATGCTAGATATTACATCACCAATAAAATCTCTATTTCGCAGTGTCGCAGGAAAAAAAAGTCTATTATCCAAAACTTAAATAACTAGGAAAATAAAGTTAAAAATTTCCTTACTTAACTTTTCTCAATTTTGGAGCTTCAAGAAACATTATTTTGATGCTCATAAATAATATTGATAATGTTAAAAATGGCAGAATGTAAAGAATCAGATCAGAACTTGTAAAAGAAGGAATACTTGCAAAAATTAAATGCATATAATAGGTTGCAAATGACATATGTATAGATATAGCTAACTAATTAATAGCAAATATTTAGATTTAAGGATTAATTTTATTAAAACTAAAAATTAATAAGAGTCAGCCTGTATCCCTACTAGCTGACTCTTAAATTATATTAATTAAAATTGCTTTCAATCGAGGATTTGATTGAAGTAAAAAAGATTGACCTCTATATTTAAATTCCCAAATTTGTTCTTACAAAGAAAAAGTCAAAATCCTGGAAAAATTCTTTCAGATACATATCTGTCACAATAAAAATATTTTTCTTAACTAATACTCCTTATTTCAAAATTTTTCTTTACACTATTAAATAATTATGTTATAATACTTAACAATTACTATTATAAAATTGACTCCCTCCGCTGAGCGTATTAATGGACTAGCCGCAATGTTAGGTTTCGTTGCAGCTGTTGGTGCATATGTAACCACAGGTCAGATAATTCCAGGCTGGTTCTAATGAAAAATATTAACTCAAAAGCCATAGAAAAAGAAAAGGTTATAGCTGAAAAAATAAATGGTCGTTTCGCAATGTTAGGCTTTATAGCTTTACTCGGTGCATATCTTACAACCGGTCAGATAATTCCTGGATTTATCTAATATATTAAATTTCAAATTTTCAAATTTCTTTAAATTTGTCTTCCCATTAATAATAAATAAATTTTTTTATCAGATTCTTTATTTTTATAGGTTATATTTATTTATTTAAAACCTCTAGTAATAGTGCTAAATTCCTTGATGTTATCCTAGAAATTAATGAGAGTTAAGCTTGAACCTGAGACAGCTTTTATAGGTAAGAAGTTTGCATATCTATTTCTTGGAATAATATTCATATTAAATGCTATTACCTTTATTTGGTTTTTCTTTTTCTCAGATATAAATTATACAAACTTTTCAAAATAAAGTACTTTAAATTTTAAAGATAAATTTAAAATATACCTGGAATAATTTGACCTGTAGTAACATATGCGCCGAGTAAAGCTACAAATCCAACCATTGCCCACCGACCGTTTACTTTTTCGGCATTTTGAGGATATCCATCATAAGAAACTGTCTCGTCTATATAAGGACGGGTTTCAGATGGGAACATGTTTTGTCTTCCACCTGATTCTGTTGTAACTCCTGTATTAGACATTTAAAATAAATAATTGTTAACTAAAGTAACACGAATATTAACTTTTGTAAACCTCTGGAATATTTAATTAGTTATTGAGATCTATTAAATTTAATGAGAAACATGTTTCGTTCTAAATTTATTTACTTAAACATTTCTTTGATTAATTTATTAATTATTTCTTAATTGAAGCCTAATTAACTTGAGATTAAGCATTTATACTCACACTAAGTAATTTTACTTATTAGAATTAGAATGCATTTAGGAAGTGCTTAGCTGGTTATAGTCAGGATATTCTGAATTTAACCTAGTCGTCATGAGAGCTTGCTCGTGGGATACGTGCAAGCTCTTATAATTTTTGAAATATTCAAGCAAAAATATTCACGAGGTTTATTAGCTGGTAGATGATTAAAGTTGGGGAAATGTCTCAACTAATTTTTTTGCTAGAAAGAAAATACATTGAAATATAAAATGTCTCTAGATTTTATTACCATCCCTTTATTTATTTTCATTGTAATTTGGTTTTTTAACTCAAAACTCAAGTTCTACAAAAAAGATAAAAAAGCAAGTTAATCGTTATTGAAA
>CACARV010000055.1 GCA_902535025.1 uncultured Prochlorococcus sp. | reverse complement strand
ACTAAGTTGCTTCAACTTCTCTTCAGCACCTTCATAAACAATAATCCTATCAGTACCACTACTTACTATTTCTTCTACAGGAATTTCCCAAGTACTTAAAACACCCTCACCTAAAAGGGGAACACCTACTGCCCCCATTACAAGAGAAATCAAATCCCCAGTCTCGATATCAAATGAAAATCCAAGAACTCTTCCTAAAAGTTGTCCTGATTCTGTAATAACCTGACAATTTATGACTTTTCCATATCTTTCGGGAGAAAAACCTTCACTTAATGAATCTAAAGAGTCGACCAAAATTACATCTCCAACTTGCTTAATACTCTCTAAGGGCATCCATTTCGGTAAACCTGGCAAGAATCTCGTAAGTGGATTATCTCTCAGTCCTAAAGCGACCACCTCTCTTCTGTCAATATCGACAACAACTTCTCCAACAAGGCCCAAACGCTTTCCTGTATCAGTAGTTATAACTTGAGTTCCCATCAATTCTGACCTTAGCCATAGCCTTTCGCTAGGTACAGAACTAGAGCGATTATTATTTGAAGATGTGTTAGACAAACTCATAAAAACTTTTAATCATTCTGACGTATAAATTAAAAAAGTGTATTTATGCAGCATTTGGTAATCCAACTACTTGAGTATTAGAACCTCTTGCTTGAGCGACACCAATTGTTCGTTCAGACGCACTTATCATAGGTCTTCTATGACTTACGACTATAAATTGAGCATTTGATGACTGATTAGTTATTAATTTTGACAACCTTTCAACATTTATACCATCTAAAAAACTATCAACCTCATCCAATGCATAAAAAGGAGAAGGTTTATATTTTTGCAAAGCAAATAAAAAACTTAAAGCAGTTAACGATTTCTCACCACCTGACATAGAAGCTAATCTTCTAACATTTTTTCCTTTAGGATGAGCGACTAACGTTAAACCTCCATCCAGAGGGGAATTAGGATTTTCAAGCTGAAGGAAACCATCTCCATCAGATAAATTGGCAAAAATTTCTCTAAAGTGTTTATCAACTTCCACAAAAGCTTGCATAAAAGCCTCTCGACGCATAGTAGATACAGTTTCTATTCTCAGCAATAATTCAGATCTTTCATTAGATAGAATTTCTAATTTTTCTCGTAAACCATTTAATCTCTCAATTAATTCTTCTAATTCATCAAGAGCAAGCATATTAACAGGCTCCAAGCTCTGTAGTTTTGCATTTATGATCGAGATTTCCGATTGCAAAGATTCAAGACTCTCACCTTCATATTCTCCAAACTTTGGAAAGGGATTAGGTAGATGTTTTTTATAATTTTCCAACTTTATTTTCTCGCTCCTCATCTCTTCTTTCAACGAATCCATATCCCTTTCAAGATATTCAAGCTTTAACAAATAGTTATTATATTCTTGCCTTTTATTTGAAATTGTAGAGTTTAATTCATCTCTTTTTCTTCTCAATAAACCTAAATCCTTCTCTAGAGAATTTTTTTGATTATCGAGAACTAAAAGCTCTTTTTTAAATTTATCTCTTTTTTTTATCCATTCACTATGAGCAATTGCAAGTTCTTTGATAGATTCCTGCAAGTTTTTTTCTTGTAACAAAGTTATTTTTAATGAATTATTGATTCGCTCTTTATTTAAAGCAACTTGATTCTTTTTATCTAGTAATGTATCTCTCTCTTTAATAAGTAATTCAAGTTTCTTATCAAGAGTATTAAAATCATTATTAAAAGTTATTAATGATGATTTTTGATTTTTTTCATAATTAGTTTTTTGAATGCTTTGCAATTGATCAAACTTTTCATGATAAGGCTTCAATTGATGTTTTAAATGATCTAACTTACTAACTAAGAAATCATTAGCAGTATCAAGTTTATTTAATCTCGATTTACAATCCTCAATTCTTTGCACAACAGCCTTAAGAGAATCTTGATTTACTTCAATTTCTTTATTAAATGATGCACAATCTTCAATTATTTGACTATGGTTAGAATTTAAATTATTTAATCTATTATTTTTTTTCATCAAATCATTATTTGACTCTTTTAAAGCCTCTTCTATAACTAATAATCTTTCTTTTATAGGACTAGAATCATCAATATCATTATTAATTCCAAACCTATAAGCCAAATCTTTATTTAATTTACTGCCTCCTGTAATAGCACCACTTGCTTCTAATAATTCACCACCTAAGGTAACCAACCTGATTTTTTGCTTAGATAACCTCGCAGAGGCTAAATCTGAAAAAACCAAAGTATCTCCAAAAACATATCGAAAAACATCTGAATAGACTTTATCAAAAGTAATTAGATTAATAGCTTTATCAATAAATCCAATCTCTCTATTATTTTCAAATCTTGAAATTGCATAATTCTTCTTTTGACTTTTAATTCGATTTAAAGGCAAAAAAGTTAATCTTCCCGCTTTCTTCTTTTTGAGGATTTCAATTGCTTTAGCCGCAATATCATCATTATCTACAACAATTTGTCCGAGTCTATTTCCAGCAGCAATTTCTAGTGCATATCTATTTTTCTCTCTGACCTCTCCAAGTTGAGCTACATAACCATGTATGCCCTCTAACCCTGCCTCTAACAGCATTCTGAGAGCATATGAACCTCTAGATTCATTTAAAGCTTCTTTCCTGCTTTCGAATCTAGATAAATCCTTTTCAAGGCTTAATTGCTCATTGTTTAACCTTGATTTAGTTTTAATTAATAAATCAATTTCATTTTTTAAAGAATTAATTTCTAGGCTATTGCTCGCCAAGTTTTTATTCTTTGTATCGGATGTCTCTTTTTTCCTTTGATTACCCTCAAAAAGTTTCTGCTTTTCAAACTCTAAGGATTCGATCTGAGATAATATTTCATCTTTTTGAATATTATTTTGAATAGTTTCTTCTTCAACTTTCCTTTTTTTAATTTCCAAAGGATTAATTTGATTTTTTATACTTTCAAGCTCAGCATTTAATTTAATACTTTGTTTTGAGAATTCTCCAGATTCTCCAGCCGCATCAGAAAGTTTTTTTCTCGATAATTTATGTTTTAAAGTGAGATCATCAATTTGCAAGTTCAATTGATTTAAATAATTATCATCAAAATTTTCTTGTCTCATTTTATCTGACTCGATATTCCTCTTAGAAATTCCAATTTCATCTCTCTGCTTTTGTAATTTAATACCCTC
>CACARV010000054.1 GCA_902535025.1 uncultured Prochlorococcus sp. | reverse complement strand
TTCCAAAAACAAGCTTTGCAGAATTCCTTTTTACTATCTCAATAGCAACCTGTCTCGCGTCATAACAAGGCATTGGACTATCTTGTTTATAAGAAACATCATGTTCTTCATCCATTATTATTGATCCTAAATTTTTAATTGGAAGAAATACTGCGGATCTTGTTCCTATTACTATTAATGGTTCATTAGTATTGATAATTTTCTTCCAAACTGAAGCTCTATGACTAGAAGAGCAGTTACTGTGATATTCATAAACATTATTAAATCTGCTACTAAATCTATCAATAAGTTGAGGGATTAGACCTATTTCAGGGGCAAGTATCAAACAACTTTTTTTATTAAGTAATTGATCTTCAGAAATTCTCATGTATACCTCTGTTTTACCTGAACCTGTTTCCCCCCAGAGAAGTAAAACATCTCCCGGGTCCATTCCTTGAAATTCTTGAAAAGCAATTTTCTGATCACTTGTAAGATTTGGTATTTTTATTGCATTATGATTATTTAAAAAGAGATTTAATTTAGGATTTATTGTTTTTTTTCTTTTACCTTTAATAAGATAATTTTTATTAACCATTGAGTTTATGAGATTGTAATTAAAACCAGATTTTATTAATTCACTTTGCCAATTACCTTTTTTGGGCAAAGTGTTTATTAATAAAAATTCTTTCTCGGTCAATTTATTTTTGTTTATATCCAATTCTTTTTCGGCTCCAATCCATATGTGCTCTTTAATCCCCTTAGAGATATTCTTATGTTTACCAATCCAACCTGGTGGGAATGCCGTTTTAAACATTTTCAAATTACTAACCATATAGAAAGAAGCTAAGGACTCTATCCATTCTCTCCAACGATCATCAATTATTTTTTTCAACAAAATATCTTCAATAGACAAATATTTTATATCTGTTTTTGAAGTGATATTTTTTTTATCTTTATTTGTTTTCGAAAAGTTGTCTTTGGAGATAACCAGCCCATTCAATAACCTCCCTCTAAGTTTTACGGTTACAATATCGCCAACTTCAACGCCAAGATTATTATTGTCTAAGTAGTAAAAGCTACCACTCATACTGCCTATATCAAGTAAAACCTCGAATTTAAAAGAGATGTTTGAAAACTGATTACTTGCCGGCTTCAAAACTTTTTCTTAGTATTGGATTGTTGAACATTCCACAAAGTGTTTTTTGCACATTGTAAGTATTCTGCTCTTAAGGGAGACATGAAGCTTTGATCATTGAATTAAAATTCAAGAGTTGATCTGCCTGTCTGAGAAATCCCAAGACTTTTTACTTTAGGTAATCTATAGCACTATTTAAATTTTTCAACAATTTAGAAAACTTTTTTTCCCACATTTCGTGAAAAAGGTCTTTGAACATTAAAAGGGTTTTACTACTAAATGTACAAATTAGCCCTAAATAAAATTTTATCTAGTTAAATTCACCGTAGAAAGGAGCCAATTATGTGTCCAGTCGCAGCAGAATCAAAGAACTCTAATTATAGTTCCAAAAAAAAGATTAATAAAAAAAATAATCCCACTTTAGATGCAGTAGTTGAAGAAAAAAGTATAAACAATCGTCAAAACATACAGTCATCTTCAGATTTAAACGAAAGCAGCATTGAAAATAACAATGAATTTATTGATTCTGAAGAAGAGAAAGGACTTGGCAATATAAAGCTTGGTCCCAAAGGTATATATACTGAAGATTCGATACGAGTTTACCTTCAAGAAATTGGAAGAATTAGACTTTTAAGACCAGATGAAGAAATTGAACTCGCCCGAAAAATTGCTGACTTACTCCAATTAGAAGAACTAGCGACTCAATATGAGTCGGAAAAAGGTCATTTCCCTTCTGTTAGAGAATGGGCTGAATTAATAGATATGCCTCTTTCCAAATTTAGAAGAAGACTGCTTTTAGGAAGAAGAGCTAAAGAAAAAATGGTTCAATCGAATTTAAGATTAGTTGTCTCCATTGCTAAAAAATATATGAATAGAGGTTTATCATTTCAAGATTTAATACAAGAAGGAAGTTTGGGTCTTATCCGGGCAGCAGAAAAATTTGATCATGAAAAAGGTTATAAATTCTCTACTTATGCCACTTGGTGGATTCGGCAAGCCATCACAAGGGCGATTGCAGACCAGAGTAGAACTATTAGATTGCCAGTTCATTTATATGAAACAATTTCCAGAATTAAAAAAACTACAAAGGTGCTTAGCCAAGAATTTGGAAGAAAGCCTAGTGAAGAAGAAATAGCTGAGAGTATGGAAATGACAATTGAAAAATTAAGATTTATAGCTAAAAGTGCTCAGCTACCTATTTCTTTAGAGACTCCTATAGGTAAAGAAGAAGACTCTAGACTTGGAGACTTTATAGAGGCTGATATAGAAAATCCAGAGCAAGATGTTTCTAAAACTTTATTAAGAGAAGATTTAGAAGGAGTTTTAGCGACTCTTAGTCCTAGAGAAAGAGATGTTCTTAGATTGAGATATGGTATTGATGACGGAAGGATGAAAACTCTTGAAGAAATAGGACAGATTTTTGATGTGACAAGAGAAAGAATCAGACAAATAGAGGCGAAAGCTCTTAGAAAGCTGAGACATCCAAATCGAAACGGGGTTTTAAAAGAATATATAAAATAAAAAAAGTTAAATATAATTTTCAGGTTTAGAAACTTGCAAAAGAATAGCTTAAGATAGATTCGACTAAATTTTTAATACAAACTCAAAATTATATTTAATGACTAATTTTAAGCTGAAAATAGCTAGTAGAAGAAGTAAACTAGCAATGGTTCAAACTTTATGGGTTAAAGATCAACTAGAAAGGAATATTCCAAATTTAGAGGTATCCGTTGAGGCTATGGCAACTCAAGGAGACAAAATCCTTGATGTAGCTTTAGCCAAAATCGGCGACAAAGGTTTATTTACAAAAGAACTTGAAGCACAAATGCTTGTAGGCCGTGCAGATATAGCAGTACATTCTCTAAAAGATTTACCAACAAATTTACCTAGTGGCCTTATATTAGGATGTATTACAAAAAGAGAAGACCCTGCTGATGCTTTAGTAGTAAACAAAAAAAATGATGGTTATAAATTAGAAACTTTGCCTGCAGGTTCAATTGTCGGGACAAGCTCTCTAAGAAGACTTGCACAATTAAGAAATAAGTATCCACATCTTGTATTTAAAGATATCAGGGGAAATGTTATTACAAGAATGGAAAAATTAGATGCTGGTGAATTTGATTGCATAATTCTTGCTGCTGCTGGTTTAAA
>CACARV010000053.1 GCA_902535025.1 uncultured Prochlorococcus sp. | reverse complement strand
CTAATTTATCCTAATTCATGAGAATTTCAAGGCGTATTTTGGCAGGATTAGCTACTGCCTCACTTGCGGTCACGGCAACTTCATGTGGTGGAGGTGGAACCTCCGGAAGTTTCGATGACACAGTAACCGTTGGTATTTTGCATTCGTTATCTGGAACAATGGCGATTTCTGAATCAACCCTTGTTGATACAGAAAAAATGGCTATTGAAGAGATAAATGCTGCTGGTGGTGTAGAAGTTGGCGGCAAAAGCTACAAAATAGAATACATAGTTGAAGATGGTGCATCTGACTGGCCTACTTTTGCTGAAAAATCGAAGAAACTTATTGACCAAGACGGAGTTCCTGTCGTATTTGGTGGTTGGACATCTGCAAGTAGAAAGGCAATGTTGCCCGTCTACGAATCTAAGGATGCTTTCCTTTACTACCCAATTCAATATGAAGCTCAAGAATGTTCTAACAACATTTTCTATACAGGAGCTACCCCTAACCAACAATCAGAACCAGCTACAGATTTCATGTATAAGCGTTCTCCCGCAGCTGGCGGAGATTTCTTCCTTGTAGGTTCTGATTATGTTTTCCCAAGAACTTCTAATACAATTACAAAGGCTCAAGTAAAACAGTTAGGAGGCAAAGTTGTTGGAGAAGATTACCTTCCATTAGGAAATACTGAAGTTGCTCCAATTATCTCAAAAATCAAAAAAGCCTTGCCTGATGGTGGAATAATCATTAATACACTTAATGGTGACCAAAACGTTGCGTTCTTCAAACAAATTCAAGACGCAGGTATTACACCTTCAAGTGGATACTACGTAATGAACTATTCTATTGCTGAAGAAGAGATTAGTACAATTGGTCCTGAGTTCCTTGAAGGTCACTACGGCGCATGGAACTACATGATGTCAATTGATACTCCTGCATCTAAGAAATTTGCTGAAAGTTTCAAGAAAAGATGGGGATCTGATCGTGTTGTAGCTGATCCTCAAGAATCTGCTTATAACATGGTTTATTTATGGAAACAGGCAGTTGAAGATGCTGGAACATTCGACGACAACGCAGTAAGGGAAGCCCTTGTCGGACAAAAGTTTGATGCTCCACAAGGTCCTGTTGAAGTTATGCCTAATCACCACTTATCTCAAACAGTAAGAATTGGAGAGATTAATGCAGAGGGTGGATTTACAATCCTTGAAGAGACAGGAGTTGTTCTTCCTCAAGCATGGAACCAAAAGCATCCAAGTTCAAAAGGATTTGCTTGCGATTGGACAGATCCTTCAAAAGGAGAAAAGTATAAGCTTTAATATAATTAAAACCTATACTTCTAAATAAAAGGAGGTTCACACCTCCTTTTATTTTATATAATCAAATATTTTCTTTTTTCTAAATTGGAGTTACTTCTCGATAGTCTTTTTAATGGTGTTGCAATCGGATCTGTACTTCTTGTTGCTGCATTAGGTCTAGCAATTGTTTTTGGTCTTATGGGTGTAATAAATCTTGCCCATGGTGAACTTATGATGCTTGGGGCTTACACAACATATGTAACACAATTAATTTTCAAATTACCAATATTAAAACCTTTTTACAATTCTTACATAATAGTTTCCATTTTCCTTGCTTTTATTGTTAGTGGAATAGTAGGAATTCTCCTGGAAAAAACAATAATAAGAAAGCTTTATGGAAGTCCATTAGAAACACTTCTCGCAACTTGGGGCGTAAGCTTAATTCTTCAACAATTTGTCAGAAGTGTACCTTTAGCTTATGGGACCGGTCTTGTTATAAGTCTGTTAATTGGTTTATTCTTACCCACAACATTCCCTTCAAAAATAAAAGAATCAATAAATTTCAAATATTTTAAATTTAGTTCTTGGATATTTGCTGCATTAACTGGAGTCATGACAGGCAGTATAATCTCATCCTCTGTCAGCAAACTTAGTAGAGCAAGCGCTCGAAATGTTGATGTAACAGCACCCTCATGGATGAGAGGTCAAGTAGAAATTATTGGCACTGCATTTCCCAAAACAAGATTAATGATAATTGTCATTACTCTAATCTCTGTAATAGCAATAACATTATTTCTTAATCAAAGTGCTTGGGGTATGCGTATAAGAGCAGTTACTCAGAACCGACAAATGAGCGATTGCCTTGGTATATCTACTGAAAAAGTAGATATTATTACTTTTGGGATAGGTTCTGGTTTGGCAGGAGTTGCAGGGGTAGCAGTATCACTTTTAGGTTCTGTAGGACCAAATGTTGGCGGAAACTATATAGTTGGTTGTTTTATGGTTGTAGTGCTGGGTGGAGTAGGAAATTTATTAGGAACAGTACTTGCTTCTTTTGGAATAGGAATAATGACTGATTTAATTGGAGCTGGAAGGCTCTTATCAATATGGCCAGATATGCCTTTACCTCTATCAAACACAATCAACTTTTTTGCAACCACAAGTATGGCAAGGGTAATGATATTTGCGCTAATTGTAATGTTCTTACAATTTAAACCTACAGGTTTGTTTCCTCAAAAAGGCAGGATGGTTGAAAACTAATGTCCTTAAGTAAAATTAAATTCGATAAAAAAATAGTATTATCATTTTGGATAATATTAATAGCTTTAATTATTGCGGCACCAACTCTACTCCCTGTATTTAGACTAAATCTTCTAGGAAGATACTTATCATTATCCATAGTCGCACTTGGTGTTGATCTTATCTGGGGATATACAGGTTTACTAAGTCTTGGACAAGGTATATTTTTTGCCCTAGGTGGATATTGTGCAGCAATGTATTTGCAAATAACCAGCTCCTCTGAATTCCCAAATAATATTCCTGAATTTTTTGCTTTATATGGTGTAGAAAAATTACCTTTTTTCTGGGAGCCTTTTAGATCGCCTTTTTTTACCTTCCTCGCTATCTGGATAATTCCAGCATTGGTTGCTGGTTTAATTGGATTTCTTGTTTTCAGGAATAGAATCAAAGGGGTCTATTTTTCTATACTTACTCAAGCTTCTCTTCTTGTATTCTTTAACTTCTTTAATGGACAACAAAAACTTATAAATGGAACAAATGGATTAAAAACAGATGTAACACAACTATTTGGTCAGATGGTAGGTTCTGAGTCAATGCAAAGAATATTCTTTTGGATAACCGCCATACTAGTAATAGCGGCATGGTTTTTTGCAAAGTGGGTAGTTAAAGGAAGATTTGGAAATATCCTTATAGGAATAAGAGATGATGAACCAAGAGTTAGGTTTACAGGATACAACCCAGTTATATTTAAGACGATAATATTTTCTATTGCTGGAGGT
>CACARV010000052.1 GCA_902535025.1 uncultured Prochlorococcus sp. | reverse complement strand
TAAGGTTGAAATCCATGGGATTATAAATAAAAGATAATGTGTGTATTTTGAAGCAGTCAGCATCAAAAGAACAATCGCTATTGAGGGACATATTAGAAATAATAATTTTGAATCTTTCCCTTCTAATTTTAAAAATGAGTTCACTCCAGATAAAATAAAAACAATACCTGGCAAATTAAATAAAAGTATATTTCTTGGATAAAACAAAAAACCTTCAAGAAGATTTCCTTCTTCTAAAGTTTTCTGACTTAATAAAGAGAAAGGGCGTAAATAACCTTGATCGCCATATTTTATAAAAGCCAAAAGAAGATTTATGAAGGAGGGAATAAACCCTACAATCAATCCTAAAGAAAAGCAAAGAAGATACTTTTTATTTGAAAATTTAATTTTGTAAACTATAAATGGTGAAAAACATATTAATGGCAATAGTTCCATATAACTTCTGACAAAAAAACCAAAAGAAAATAAACAGGCTGATAAAAATATTAATTTATAATTACCTTGTATATTTTGATTTGTATTTATCTTAGATATATAGTAAATCCCCAAAATATTAACAAAAACGAATAAAATATCAGGACTACAATAATGGCTAAAATTAAACCATAAAAATGATGACGAAATAATTAAAACCGATAATTTTGCAATTTTTTTATTAATTAATTCTTTATTCAAACAATAAAAAATATATATAGTTGCTAAAGACAAAATATAGCTAGGCAATCTAGCTGCAAATTCATTTTTTCCAAATAATATTAAACTTACTGCAGTTAACCAATAAGAGCCTACTAGTTTATGATGTGGCTCTGGAAATGGTGTAAACCAATCTCCAGATTCAATAATTAAATTTGCTCTATTGGCATATATCAATTCATCATGAGCAATAAGGCTATGATTTTCAACAAAAAATAAACATATAAATGTTGAACTAATAATTAAAAAGACACTGATAAAAAAGTAATTATTTTTTACAAAATTAGGCATAAAAAATCAAAAATTATTCTTTTTTTTTGAGTAAAAAGATTCCACAATTAATAAAGTTCCTGGATTAAGCAAAGATTAACACTTACTACTAATAATATTCAATTAATGGTAAAAAGTGGAGCCAAGCGGACTCGAACCGCTGACACCCTGCATGCCATGCAGGTACTCTACCAGCTGAGCTATGGCCCCATTTAAAAAACAGTTATACCAATGAATCTCAAGATTTATTTAGTAACTGCCAGTATTTCTATATTACTTTATAACGTATAAATATTGGAATCTAGAGTTTAAAATGAATCTAGAGATTTACAAGTTGTAGTATGCTTATTACTTACTAAAAGATAGAACTAACTTTCTTTACGAAAGTTATTAAGATCAATTTTTGGGGAAAAATTTTAGTTTTTATTATATAAATAGGTAATACTTTCCAGAATTGGGGGTGATTTTAGTAGCTTTATTGGAACATATTTCATCAATATAAAAATATGAAGAATAAAGTTTAAAGTGCTAAATATAAGGATCATTAAGATTAATAAATTTTATCAGCAATCAAATCAAGGATTTACTTTTAAAATAAATTATTTTTAAATTTAATTTTTAGATTAATATTTTTGCATAAAAAACTGAATCTAGACTAAAAAAAAGCATATGAATAAACTAAATTATTATTCAAAATTTTTCATTTAGTCCTGAATAATCAAAATTAAAGATATTAAATTCTATACCTAAACTTTCATTGGTTGAATTATAAGATGCTCCTATTGAATAAGCTCTTCTCTTGAAATCAAAAGAATATTTATTATTTGAGTAAGTTCCATGATTTAGATTCAGAGTAGTCTCAAAACCGAACAATAATGGTCCATATATTTGTTGCTGTAAATTAAAATTGATTCTTGGATCATTATTAATATCATCAAAAGTGAAGGGACTATCTCCACTTTTTAATACATTAATATACTTGGCGCTAACCTTTGTGAAGTCACCGAAATTTTTCTTAAAGCTACCAACTGTCACAGCTGGGCCAGTTTCAAACTTTAATGCACTTTGACTTGAACCATCACTATATAAAAAAAGTGCTGGTTGTAATCCCGTTGACCAATTTAAAGACTGAGAAATAACAACAGGAGTATAGTTATAACTTTTATTTATTATTTGATCTAAAGATCTTTTCTTCCATAATGGAAATTGATATTTATATTCTGCTACAAAGGTATTCCTAAATAAATCTTTAAATTCATCCGAAACGCGACTTTTAGATTTAAAGTGACCCACATCATAAATAAAATTTAAATTTGAATATTTATCATTTATCGACCATGACTTTTTATTAGATAAATTAAAACCACTTGCAAAATAAATATCCTCTGTACCAAAATCCTTTATTATTTGTTCTCTAAAAACATTATAAAAATTCAAATCTAAAAAGTTAGTAAAAACCCTTTTACTTTTATTTGAATAAAGTTGGTTTACATCAAACTGATTTTGCTTATCAAAAATAGATGTTGCATCCCCTCTTTCTTCAATACTTTTAAAGTTAATTAGATCTTTATCACTTCTTAAATCTTTTTTAACTTCAAAATCTGAATTTAAATTAATTCGCTTCGATAATATTAATTTAGTTCTAAGGGATTCTCCAAGTCTTTCAGTATTTAAACTGTTTAATTGGATATTAGATTCAAAATCCCAATCATTATTCTCACCATTAACTATTAAATCTAATCCAAAATAATCAGAAAAATTAATATAATTTTTAACTTTTTGACTAAAAACGGATGAATTTTTTGCAGTAAAAGATTTTGTACTACCCTTTAAAGCTCTTTGAATTAAAAAATAAGGTTTAATTTGAATACTATAATCATTCAATAATTTTCTAGGATACAAGCCTCTAAATAAATAGTATCCGTCTTTATCTTTATAATCAGCTCCAAATCCAGACTCAATTAAAGAATCCTCTCCGTCAAATATAGAACGTCTGCCTACTGGAAATTTTAACTTTTTGTCTAATATTATCCAACTATTTCTACTAAGAATTTTCAACTTATCGTCTACTATTTCCGCAGAAAAATTGTTGCTTTGGAAAACTAATTGTGGATCATTATAAATATCACTAGTAAAAAATATTTTTTTAGATTCTAAAGTTTTGGAGTTGTAAGTCAATTTATCAGCCTTATATCTCAATTTACCTAGAGAATTTTTTAAATTTACATCTTTAATATTATTTATTTTATCTTCTTGAAATTTATCTTTTAATCCAAGTGATGCACTATTTGAATTTATAGGCTGATTTACTTGAATTTTTTGAGGGATTTCATCTCTATTATTTTTATTTCTTTCCAAGTCAAAATCATTTATAAAAGTCTTATTATCTAGCACTCCATAAATATCATCTATATAACCAGTATTTTTTGTTAAGTCATAATAAAGTTTTGAGGCTTCAAAATATTGCTCTCCTTTTT
>CACARV010000051.1 GCA_902535025.1 uncultured Prochlorococcus sp. | reverse complement strand
TTAGATAAAAATTTCATTCCTGTTTTCCATTGTTATTGATAGATTTAAGATAGCCGAGTATATAATGGCTATTTTGATGATATTTAGCTACCACCATTATTTATTCCAATGAGACATTTTGCAGATCTTTTATTAAATAAAAACAATTCAAAATCCAATGATCAAGTTCCTTTTATTCAAAGGAGAAGAGGAATTGAAATAAAGTCTGCACGAGAAATAAATCTGATGAAAAAATCCAGCAGGATAGTAGCTACTGTTCTAAGGGAAATTAATGACTTGATTAAACCAGGAATGAGCACAAAGGATCTTGATGATTTCGCAGAAAAAAGGATAAAAAGTTTTGGAGCTGTGCCAAGTTTTAAAGGTTATCATGGTTTTCCTTCAAGTATTTGTTCTAGCATAAATAATGAGGTTGTTCACGGAATACCAAATAAAAATAAAATTATTAAAAATGGTGATTTGGTTAAAATTGATACAGGAGCATATTTAGACGGCTTCCACGGTGATAGTTGTATATCAATATGCGTAGGAGAAGTTAGTTCAAAGGCTCAAAAACTAAGTGATGTAGCATCTAAAGCTCTACATGCGGGACTTTCGAAAATTAAGGCAGGGAACACACTCCTAGATGTGGCTGGGGAAATTGAAGATGTTGTTTTAAAAAACGGATTTAGTGTTGTTGAAGACTACACTGGCCATGGAGTTGGTAGGAATCTTCACGAAGAACCTTCTGTGTTTAATTTCCGGACTAAAGAATTACCAAATGTAGTCCTACGTGAAGGAATGACATTAGCTGTTGAACCTATTGTTAATGAAGGTAGTAAATTTTGTAAAACTTTAAATGATAGATGGACCGTTATCACAAAAGATGGAAAATTATCTGCACAATGGGAGCATACAATAGTTGTTTTAAAAGATGGTGTTGAAATATTAACGGATAGAGATTTTTAATTTTTAAGATTTGTATTTATAAATAATTTGGCAATATAGAAAATTAAAAAATTCTTTTAGGGGAAAAAGTAAATACGTTAATGGGTTTGGACTGATTATTATTAAATAACTGTTTGAAGAGGCTAAATCATAAATCTTATTAGAGACGAATTTAGGACTCATTATCCCTATAGGATTTAATTCTGATTTAAAAGGGCCTAAGATGATTTTCTTTATAATTAATTTTTTCTTAGCATCTTTAGTGAGAAGATTTTTTTTGAAAGA
Organism: uncultured Prochlorococcus sp.; assembly: GCA_902535025.1. Lineage (GTDB taxonomy): Bacteria > Cyanobacteriota > Cyanobacteriia > PCC-6307 > Cyanobiaceae > Prochlorococcus_A. Next base: position 2,495 of record CACARV010000051.1, on the reverse strand, counting down.
AACTAATTGACCAATAAGCGATTTGCTTATTTCATATGATGGATTAAGAGCTGGCAATATCTCGGCTTCAGATGTGTTTATCCAAATTTCCTTTTTTATTAATGACTCATTCTTGATTGCAATATCTTCAAATAAATTTAAAAATTTGAATTTGCTTAATGCATTTATCTCTATTGAGTTTTCATAATTTGAGTTTTCTCTACTTAAATTATAAATTCCATGGTTCAAGATTAAAATGTCTATTTTTTTAAGATGCTCTTTTAATCTGGATTCTTTGCCACACTCCCATCTAATCCACTCATTAGGAGTTTCAAAATTTATTTTATAGTTAGTTTTACTATGAGTAAATCCAATTACTTTATAACCTTTTTTACGAAATAACTTGGTTAATTCTTTCCCTAAGGAACCTGAAGCTCCAGTTATCCCAACAATTTTTTCATTTTGCATTATGAATCTATTTTAATTTAAATTTGATGAAAAACCAAGCAATTACAACAACGTAACTTAAAACAAATAATTTTTAATTTTTTTATTTGATTAAAACTCACAAAAATATTTGTTTAGTTTTGAAAAAAATATTATCTTTAACCTAGGGATGAATTAATTAATCATGAGCGATACATTATTAATTGGTTCCTGTGAGCCATTTAGCGGTAAGTCTGCCTTAGTACTTGGAATAGCAAAAAGACTTTTACAAGAGGAAAAAAAAGTACGTATTGGCAAACCACTCGCAACATGTATTGAACTTACTAATCTTCCTTCAATGTCTTATGAAGGATTAATAGATGATGATGTTAAATTTATTGGATCTACCCTAAATATTGTGGAAGAGAATTTAATTCCTTCTGTAGGACTATTGGATAACATCTCTGCTGAAAAAAGAATCTCAAATAAAGATTTACTTCCAGGAAAAGGTTTTGATCTAATTGAGCAGTTAGTTAATGATGATTTTGGTGGTTTAAATATACTTGAAGCGGCAGGAAGTCTTCATGAAGGTATGATTTATGGTTTAAGTCTCCCACAGCTTGCAGAAACTTTAGATGCGAAAGTCTTAATCGTCAATTTGTGGGAAGATTGTAAAAGTGTAGATGCATTGCTTGATGCAAAAAAACAATTAGGAGGTCATCTGGCTGGAGTTGTTTTGAATGCGGTTCAACCTCAAGAAGTTGAAAAAATTAAAAATGAAATAATACCTTCTCTTAGAGATATGAATATTGAAGTTTTTGGGGTGATGCCCAAATCTCCTCTTCTCAGAAGTGTTACCGTGGGTGAACTTGTAAGAAGATTAGATGCCAAAGTAATATGTTGCCCTGAGAAAGATCAATTACTTGTTGAAACGTTGAGTATTGGTGCTATGGGTGTAAATTCGGCTATGGAATTCTTCAGAAGAAGGAGAAATATGGCTGTAGTTACAGGAGCAGATAGAACTGATATTCAACTTGCAGCTTTAGAAGCTTCTACTCAATGCCTTATTTTGACAGGTTTGGGAGAGCCTCTATCACAATTAATTCACAGAGCAGAGGAATTGGAAGTGCCAATTCTAAAAGTAGAATTAGATACACTCGCTTCCGTAGAAATTATAGAACAGGCTTTTGGTCATGTCAGAATTCATGAATCAATAAAAGCTTCATATGCTATCCAATTAGTTCAAGAAAATGTAAATCTAAAAAGAATTCTCGAAAAGATAGAATTTCCCTGCAATTTTTCAGATAAATGCTAATTTCAAATAAAGAAACCATTTTATTTTGAGACGCTCTTTAGATTTACCCGCAACTGAAGGCGTTGATGCCTTAGCTCAAGAACTTGCAAAACTTCAGGATGATGGACAAAGGAGGATTGCTTTTTTGGGCAGTAGACATGTACCTGTTGTCGATATTCACTTAATTGAATTAATTGCGAGGTCTTTAGCAGAGGAGGGGAATAACATCATTACATCAGGATCTCAAGGGGTTAATGCCGCTGTTATTAGAGCTGTTTTAGATATTAATCCATCTCTACTAACTGTCCTCTTGCCACAGAGCCTTGACAGGCAATTACCTGAGATCAAAGATCAACTTGAAAGAGTTTTGCACTTGGTTGAAAAAAGTGAAAATGATGAGTTACCCTTGCCACTTGCGAGTAGCCTTTGTAATCAAGAAATTATTACTAGATGCGATCAATTAATATGTTTCGCATTTCACGATAGTGAAACTTTACTAAATAGTTGTAGATGTGCAGAAGAGATGGGTAAAGTTGTTAGTTTGTTATTTTTTGATTAAATTAAATTCTTTTCCCTTCACATCTTCTTATTTAAAGTAATAATAGTTTTGCATTGAAAAGTTAAGATGGCAGAAAGTTTTTCATTTGATGTGGTTTCTGATTATGAGAGGCAGGAATTAGTGAATGCTCTTGATCAAGTAAAAAGGGAGATCTCTCAACGTTAATACCTTTTTTTAATGTGATAGTTTGTTTTACTTTATTACCACTCACAATTTCTCTTTCAGCATAGTCGAAGA
>CACARV010000050.1 GCA_902535025.1 uncultured Prochlorococcus sp. | reverse complement strand
TAGGCAAAATGCTACAAAAAAGGAGAGAAGGTATCCTTCTTGAATTAAAAGATGCCCAAGATCGACTCCTTAAAGCAACACAAGCTTTAGAGAAGGCAAAAAAAGACTTATCTTCAGCAGAAGAAAAAGCTTCTCAAATAAAAGCAGATTCACTTAAAAGATCTGAATCAATCAGAATGGAAAGTGAGAAAAAAGCGATAGAAGAGATGGCACGAATTAAACAAAGTGCAATCTCCGATGAGAGCTCTGAAGCATCTAGAGCAATTTCTCAACTTCGAAAAGAAGCTGTCGAACTAGCTATTAAAAAAGCTTTAGATTCTCTCCCAAATCGACTTGACAAGACAACACAAGAAAATTTGGTAACTCAATCAATTAATAATATTGAGGTGAACTAATGCCACTTTTAAATTCAGTTACTACACCATATGCAGAGGCATTACTTCAAGTTGTGAATGAAAATTCTCAAACTGAAGATATTGTTTCTGAGGTTAAACAACTCTTGGAATTAATAAATGATTCCCCTGAATTGGAGAAGGCACTATCCTCTCCTATTTTAGAGACAGATGCTAAGAAGAAAATTATTATTGAAATTTTTTCAAATAAGGTTAATTCTTCTTTACTAAATTTCTTAAAACTATTGGCCGATAGGCAAAGAATTGGTATTCTTACTTCAATTCTTAATAGGTTCTTAGAGATTTACCGAGAAAATAGTAATATTGCTTTAGCAACTGTTACTTCTGCAGTCGAGCTTACTGATGAACAGAAAGGTTTAATTACCAAAAAGATCATCAATATTGCTGGAACTGAAAAATTAGAACTTGTAACTAAAATTGACCCATCTCTCATAGGTGGTTTCGTCGCCAGTGTAGGATCAAAAGTAATTGATGCTTCCCTTGCTTCACAAATAAGAAAACTTGGCTTATCCCTCTCCAAGTAACTTTTAAATCAACCCTAAACTCTTAAATCCATGGTATCTATACGCCCTGATGAAATCAGTTCAATCTTAAAACAACAAATAACTGATTATGACCAATCTGTAAGTGTTAGCAATGTAGGAACTGTTCTGCAAATAGGTGATGGCATTGCAAGAATATATGGCTTAGATCAGGTCATGGCAGGAGAGTTATTGGAATTTGAGGATGGTACCGAAGGTATAGCTTTAAATCTCGAAGATGATAATGTTGGAGCCGTTTTAATGGGGGAGGCACTTGGTGTCCAAGAAGGAAGTAATGTTAAGTCCACAGGTAAAATTGCATCTGTTCCAGTTGGTGAAGCAATGCAGGGGAGAGTTGTTAATCCTCTCGGACAACCAATAGATGGGAAAGGTGAAATTGCGACAAGTGATACTAGATTAATCGAAGAAATGGCTCCTGGAATAATCAAGAGAAGATCAGTGCATGAGCCAATGCAAACAGGTATCACATCTATTGATGCAATGATTCCTGTTGGAAGAGGTCAAAGAGAATTAATTATTGGTGATAGACAAACTGGTAAATCTGCAATTGCTATCGACACAATAATCAATCAAAAAGGTCAAGACGTAGTGTGTGTTTACGTAGCTATTGGTCAGAAGTCAGCATCAGTAGCAAATATCGTAGAGGTTTTAAGAGAGAGAGGAGCCTTAGACTATACCGTAGTAGTTAGTGCGGGAGCTTCAGAACCAGCTGCCTTACAGTATTTAGCACCTTATACTGGTGCTGCAATTGCTGAACATTTTATGTATCAAGGTAAAGCAACACTTGTTATTTATGATGATCTAACAAAACAAGCTCAGGCTTATAGACAAATGTCTCTTCTTTTAAAAAGACCACCAGGAAGAGAGGCTTATCCCGGAGACGTATTTTACTTACACAGTAGATTACTAGAAAGAGCTGCAAAACTTTCTGATGCGATGGGAGGGGGATCCATGACAGCTCTCCCAATTATTGAAACTCAGGCAGGAGACGTTTCAGCTTACATTCCAACTAATGTTATTTCAATTACAGATGGACAAATATTCTTGAGTGCGGATTTATTTAATTCAGGATTAAGACCAGCTATTAATGTTGGTATTTCTGTTAGCCGTGTTGGAGGAGCCGCTCAGACGAAAGCAATTAAAAAAATTGCGGGAACTTTAAAATTAGAACTTGCTCAGTTCGATGAACTAGCTGCTTTTTCTCAATTCGCATCTGATCTTGATGAAGCAACTCAGCAACAACTTGAAAGGGGTAAAAGATTAAGAGAGCTATTAAAGCAACCTCAATTCTCTCCTCTTAACCTTGCAGAACAGGTTGCAGTTGTTTATGCAGGAGTTAAAGGTCTTATTGATGAGGTACCTGTTGAAGATGTTACTAAATTTGCAACTGAACTTAGGGAATACCTAAAGTTAAATAAAGCAGAATTTATAGAAGAGATTCTTAAAGAAAAGAAATTAAATGATGGATTAGAAGCAACATTAAAAGAGGTGATAAATGAAGTTAAATCATCAATGCTTGCCACAGTTTAAATTTATTTAAGGAGATACCATGGCAAATCTTAAAGAGATTAGAGATCGAATAGTTTCTGTTAAAAATACAAGAAAAATAACGGAGGCCATGAGACTTGTTGCAGCTGCAAAAGTAAGGAGAGCTCAAGATCAAGTTCTTAAAAGCAGACCCTTTGCAGATAAACTTGCACGGGTCTTAGAAAATATTCAATCAAGAGTACAATTCGAGGCTGTTGACTCTCCTCTATTATCCAATAGAGAGGTAAAGAGCATCACCTTGGTTTGCATAACTGCCGATCGAGGTTTATGCGGTGGCTACAACACAAATATAATAAAAAAGGTAGAAATAAGATATGCAGAATTAGTTAAACAAGGGTATCAGCCTAATTTGATTTTGGTAGGGAAAAAAGCTATTGGATATTTTCAAAATAGAAAGGATAGATATGTAATTAAAAACACATTTAAAGAACTAGAACAGGTCCCCACTGTAAAGGACTCTGAGGGTGTAACAAATGAGATTTTAGCTGAATTTCTTTCAGAGAGCTCTGATAGGGTCGAAATTATTTATACTAAATTCATAACTCTTGTTAGTTGTGCCCCTGTCGTTCAAACGCTACTGCCACTTGATCCTCAAGGCATTGCCGAGGAAAATGATGAAATCTTTAGGTTGACTACAAAAGATAGTAAGTTACTGGTTGAAAAATCAAATATTGAAAAAAGTGATTCAGAGAAGTTACCATCTGATATTGTTTTTGAACAAAGTCCTGATCAACTCTTAGATTCGTTATTACCATTATATTTACAGAATCAGGTACTAAGAGCTCTTCAAGAGTCGGCAGCTTCAGAACTCGCTTGCAGGATGACTGCTATGAATAATGCGAGTGATAATGCTAAAGAATTAGCAAGCACTTTGAATCTAACCTATAATAAAGCTAGACAGGCAGCTATTACTCAAGAAATACTAGAAGTTGTAGGGGGCTCAGCAGTTTAGCTATAAGATTTAGGATATGCCTGAATACAATATAAAAGTTAAATTTGAGCAAAAGACTTTTAGTTTTTTATGTTCTGAAGATCAAGATATTATTTCAGCTGCAAAAATGAATGGAATAGATTTACCAAGTAGTTGTTGTTCAGGAGTTTGTACAGATTGTGCATCTATGATATTGGAAGGATCTGTAGATCAAGAAGATGCTATGGGATTAAAGGATGATTTGAGAGAAAAGGGCTTTGCACTTTTGTGTGTGGCATA
>CACARV010000049.1 GCA_902535025.1 uncultured Prochlorococcus sp. | reverse complement strand
CATTTTCACAAGTTCTAACTTTTCTTGAACTAACTCCTCAAAATCGAAAGTATCTAATTCTTCTTTGTTAAGGAATTTTCTTCTAGCATTCGTTGAAACTCTTAGAAACTCAAGGTTACTTACGCCTGGAATTTCTATTGGATATTGGAAACCAAGAAAAATACCTGATTGAGCCCTTTCTTCAGGTTCTAGAGAGTTGATATTTTCACCTGAAAATTTTATGTACCCATTTGTAATGTTGTAGGAAGGATGTCCAGCGATTATTTTCGAGAGTGTACTTTTGCCACATCCATTTCTCCCCATAATGGCATGGATTTCTCCAGGATAGACAGCAAGTGAAACCCCCTTTAAAATTGTAAGATTATCAGTAGATGCAAAGAGGTTTTCAACTTCTAATATGGGACCTGCTTCTTTCATTTTACTTTGCATTTCACTTTATCAATTGAATAATTAACCTACTGACCCTTCTAGTTTAAGTGCCAATAATTTATCCGCCTCAGCAGCAAATTCCATAGGTAATTGATTAAAAACATCTCTGCAGAAACCACTAACCATCATAGAAACTGCTTCCTCAAATTCTATACCTCTGCTTTGGAGATAAAAAAGTTGATCTTCGGAGATTCTACATGTGCTTGCTTCATGCTCAATTTCAGAATTGGGCTGTTGAGACTTGATATAAGGGTATGTATTTGCAGAAGCTTTATCCCCAATTAGCATTGAATCACACTGACTGTAATTTCTTGATCCTGTAGCTTTTGTACCAATTTTGACAAGACCTCTGTAACTATTTATAGAGTTGCCTGCACTTATTCCTTTGCTAACAATAGTTGATTTGGTTTTGGGACCAATATGAATCATTTTAGTGCCGGTATCTGCTTGTTGAAGATTATTGGTTAGTGCTACTGAATAAAATTCACCTACAGATTCTTCTCCTAATAGGAGACAACTTGGGTATTTCCATGTAATGGCAGAACCTGTTTCAACTTGAGACCAGCTAATTTTACTTCTCTTACCTAAACATTTTCCTCTTTTGGTGACGAAATTAAAAATTCCGCCAACTCCTTCTTCATCTCCTGCGTACCAATTTTGTACTGTTGAATATTTAATTGAGGCATCGTCTAGGGCTACTAGTTCCACAACTGCAGCATGAAGTGTATTAGTATCAAACATTGGTGCTGTACAACCTTCTAGATAACTGACAGAACTTGATTTTTCAGCAATAATTAGTGTCCTTTCAAATTGTCCAGAATCTCCACTATTAATTCTGAAGTAGGAAGATAGGTCCATAGGACAGTTAACACCTTTTGGGATATAAACGAAAGAACCATCACTAAAGACAGCAGAATTTAAAGCTGCGAAATAATTATCACTAGCTGGAACTACCGTCCCTAAATATTTTTCAATCAAATCTGAGTGATTTTTTACTGCTTCACTGATTGAGCAAAATATAACTCCATGTTCGGCAAGTTCCTCTCTAAAAGTAGTAGCTATAGAAACACTATCAAATACAGCATCGACTGCTACATTTGTAAGTTTTTTTTGCTCAGTAAGAGGAATTCCCAATTTGTCAAAAGTTTCAAGTAGTTTGGGATCAACTTCATCTAAACTAGAAATTTTCTCTTTTTGCCTCGGAGCAGAGTAATAAATTATATCTTGATAATCGATTTGTTTATATCCCAATCCTGCCCAATCAGGCTCTTTCATTGTTTGCCATTTTTTAAAGGCTTTTAATCTAAAGTCAAGGAGATATTGAGGCTCTTCTTTTTTTTGTGAAATTAATCTTATGATGTCTTCATTCAAGCCCTTTTCTATTTTTTCAGTTTCAATATCTGTAACGAAACCATATTTATAGGGCTCTTTTACTACATCCTTAACTAAATTTTCGTTGACCATGTTATAAAAAAATAACTTATTACAATTAGCTTTATATACTCTAACGAAAGATACCCCCAATATTGAGTTTTTTTCTTTATTAAAACTAAAAATTAATGTCTAATTATTTTGATCCCTTGTCTAACCTCATAAACATGCAAACTATTCAAGAAATTGATAATCTTGATTTACCAATAATGCAGAAACATCATTTAAGAATACTTGTTCATTGTCTTCAAATTTTAAAAATAATAAATGCAGATAAAAGTTTTGAATATCAGAATGAAATTCTCCTGAGAGAATGGTGTGATAATCAATCCAAAAAATTTGATGATAAAAAATTTAGTGACCTTTTTTACGAGCAATTGGAATCTACTGCAAAAAAGTTAAATACTTTTTCAAAAAAAATAGGTAAAAATATTGAGGCTTTAGAGATAGATGATCTAGTAATCCTGGTTAAACAAAACTAGAGTCTCTTTTAATTGATCCCGAAGAAAAAATGTATTTTTGTTGAGTCGTTAACAATTGCAGGTAATAAAATTTAAAAAAAAAGAAAATTAATTTACATTTAAAAAATCCTAAAAATTAATTAATTGCATTGATACCAACTGTTTTGACGAGAAATACTAATTTCGATATTTTTTGAGTAGTCAGAGGATCCTGACGACAGAGCAAAAAGACACACAATTCCCCAAAAAAAAGAACATACTGATCCCAAACAAAATTGGAGATTTTAAAGTGGCTGATGGGATCATGAATGAAGATCAATTACTCTCACTTACCCTCAGACAATTACGTCAAGAAGCAAGTAAATTATCAGTACCACTTTATAGTCGAAAAACAAAGGTCGTTCTTGTCGATCTAATACTTAAATATCAAGAAAAATCTGAAAAAAAAACATATATCAGTTCACCCCAGCCTAAATCTGAAGAAACTTTTGAGTCTAATACTTTCAACAGTACTGAAGATGTCAAAACGAATGTTGTATTTCTACCCCGAGATCCAGATTGGGCTTATGTTTTCTGGCAGATTTCTGATGTCGATCGAGAAAAAGCACAATCCTTGGGTGCGAATAAATTATGTTTACGATTATTTGATGCATCTGGTTCTGAAGGAAGCAACTTGAATCAAGGAACATTAAGGGAGATAGCAGTCGATAGTTATAGTACTGAGTGGTACTTGCCAATCCCACTTGCTGATAGAGACTATAAGGTCGAATTAGGTTACAAATATGGTTTTAACTGGATGTCATTGGCGTTCTCGTCGGTAAGTCATGTTCCTGGCTCTCATCCTTCCGAGCAAATTCTAGATAAATTCGTACCTTTTAACTTAGATTCTACTTTTGAGTCAATCCCAGATATTTCAAGTCCTATTGTTTCAGAACAAAATGGAATGCATGAAAGATTATATCAAGCAGCAACTAATATCCCTCTTAGAAGAAAAGTTGGTTCTGAAGAATTTATGGAAAATGTAAATTCAGCAAACCTCAATAATAATCTGACAGATTCAGGAGCTGGTAAATGGTCATCTGGTTTAAATGATTCTGGTAGTGGAATTGTTAAAAATAGATCCTTTTGGCTTGTTGCTGATGCTGAACTAATTGTATATGGAGCCACAGAGCCTTCTGCAAAACTGACAATAGGTGGAGAAGATGTACCACTGGCTGCAGATGGTACCTTTAGAATTCAAGTCCCCTTTAGAGACGGAACTCAAAAATATGATATTAAGGCTGTTGATGAATCTGGTGAGCAAGAAAAAAGTATATCAATGAAATTTGATAGAACTACACCACTTGACGATACTAATGAAAAAGATAATGCTGAGACAGAATGGTTTTAATAAATTAAATTAATGCTAAAAAAA
>CACARV010000048.1 GCA_902535025.1 uncultured Prochlorococcus sp. | reverse complement strand
AAAGAAATTCTTGAAGAAAAAGACGATATGATAAAAAAATTAACTTATGAAAATATTTATTCAATAGAATCAGGAGATTTACAAATCATAAGTAATTTTTTGGTTGATGGTAAAAAACTAGAAACAATTTCAAAAAAATTTAATAGCCTAAACAGTAATTTAGACAAATCTGTTTTTCTTTATGCAAAAGTTGATATCAAAGATCAAAAGTCCAATAAAATTGAATATTTTCGTAATTTAGAAGATCTTAATTTTCTTATTAAAAATAATTTAAAGTTGTCAAAAGAAAAATATCAAGAAATCATAAAACAATCCATACCTGAAAAAAATCCAATTGTCTATACAGAAACAATTTTAAAAGTGCTTTAAGAGAGCTATTCAAACAAGTTTCAAACACAATCAATTTAAATTTTCGCGAAGTTAATAACTTGTGGTTAATTAAAAATTATTTGACTATCTTTAACCTATAAGTATTTAATATTGAATTAAAAAATTGGATAGCAACAAACTAATTTTAAAACCAGGATTAGAAGGTGTCCCAGTTACTAATTCATCTATCTGTGATATTGACGGCAATAAAGGTAAATTATTGTATAGAGGCTACTCCATTGAGGAACTATCCAAAAAAAGCAGTTTTTTAGAAACTGCTTACCTATTGATTTGGGGTGAATTACCCACCGCTAATCAACTAAGAGATTTTGAACAAGAAGTTCAGATGCATCGAAGGTTAAGTTTTAGAGTCAGAGATATGATGAAATGTTTTCCCGCGACAGGTCATCCTATGGATGCTCTTCAATCTAGTGCTGCTTCATTGGGACTCTTTTATTCACGTAGAGCAATAGATGATCCTAATTATATTTACAACGCAGTGATAAGACTAATCGCAAAAATACCCACAATGATTGCTGCATTTCAACTTATTAGAAAAGGACAAGACCCAATTCAACCTAGAGATGATTTAACTTACTCATCAAATTTTCTTTACATGCTGACTGAAAAAGAACAAGATCCTATAGCTGCAAAAGTTTTTGATAGGTGTTTAATTCTGCACGCAGAACATAGTTTAAACGCAAGTACATTTAGCGCGAGAGTAACTGCAAGCACTCTTACAGACCCATATGCTGTCATCGCCTCTGCAGTAGGAACCCTAGCTGGCCCACTGCATGGAGGAGCAAATGAAGATGTGATTGCAATGTTAGAAGAGATCAAAACTCCAGAAAATGCTGGGTCTTTTCTAGATAATGCGATAAAAAATAAAAGTAAAATAATGGGCTTCGGTCACAGAGAATATAAAGTCAAAGATCCAAGAGCAATAATTCTTCAAAAACTGGCAGAAGAGCTTTTTATTAGATTTGGAGCAGATGAAATGTATGAAGTTGCTAAATCACTTGAGGCAGAGGCAATACCAAGACTTGGACCGAAAGGTATATTTCCTAACGTGGACTTTTATTCTGGTCTTGTTTATAGAAAACTTGGTATTCCTCGCGATTTATTTACTCCAATTTTTGCTATATCTAGAGTTGCTGGTTGGTTAGCTCATTGGAGAGAGCAACTTGGAGCAAATAGAATTTTTAGACCGTCGCAAATCTATACTGGTTCAGCACCAAGAGATTGGATAAGTTTAGAAAATAGAGAATAATATTTGCAGCTTTTCATAAAAAACACACATATTGTTTGTGAAGAGTTAATGTATTAAGTAAATAACTTTAAAATTTTGGATTACGGATTAGATCTCGAATATACTTTTAACGAATTTTTAAAAGGTTTTGGCCTTTCTAGTGACATTGCTCATATACTCTGGTTACCTCTGCCCATGCTTTTGGTTTTAGTAGCGGCAGTTATTGGCGTTTTAGTAACGGTTTGGCTTGAAAGAAAAATATCTGCTGCTGCTCAACAAAGAATTGGTCCCGAATATGCAGGAGCGCTTGGCGTCCTCCAACCAATTGCAGATGGTCTTAAATTACTTGTAAAAGAGGATATAATTCCTGCTAAAGCAGATGGAATCCTCTTCACTGCAGGACCTATATTAGTTCTTGTTCCAGTAATTCTTTCTTGGCTAATTGTTCCTTTTGGACAAAACCTATTAATCAGTAACGTAGGTATTGGAATTTTCCTATGGATTGCTTTAAGCAGTATCCAGCCAATTGGACTTCTCATGAGTGGGTATGCATCTAACAATAAGTATTCATTATTAGGAGGATTAAGAGCAGCAGCACAATCAATAAGTTACGAAATACCTTTAGCTTTATCTGTACTTGCTATCGTACTAATGACAAATTCTCTCAGTACTATTGATATTGTGAACCAACAAAGTAGTGCTGGTATCTTAAGTTGGAATATTTGGAGACAACCAATTGGTTTTATAATTTTTTGGATTTGTGCTCTCGCAGAGTGTGAAAGACTTCCATTTGACTTACCTGAAGCTGAAGAAGAATTAGTTGCAGGATATCAAACCGAATATGCAGGGATGAAATTCGCATTGTTCTACCTTGGTAGTTACATTAATTTAATCCTTTCAGCATTATTGGTCTCGATACTTTATTTGGGAGGATGGGGTTTTCCTATTCCAGTTGAATTAATAGCTAAGTTTCTAAATTTGCCCATTAATGCACCCTTTATACAGGTTCTAACTGCATCATTAGGAATAGTAATGACTGTATTGAAAGCATATCTTTTAGTCTTTATTGCAATATTATTGCGATGGACTACTCCAAGAGTAAGAATAGATCAACTTTTAGACCTAGGATGGAAGTTTCTACTTCCTATTTCTCTTGCTAATCTTTTGATAACTGCAGGATTAAAACTTGCTTTTCCTCAAATCTTTGGTGGTTAAATTTAAGTAAAAATACTTAAATTTAAAATTAATCCACTAAAATAAATTAAACGAGTGAATTCTTCAAAATGAAAAATTTCCTTCAACAAATAAATAGTTATATCAAAGAAGCTTTTAATGCTGGCAAATATTTATACAATGGCTTATCAGTAACTTTTGATCATCTTCAAAGAAGGCCTGTTACTGTTCAATATCCATATGAAAAGTTAATACCTTCAGAAAGATATAGAGGAAGAATACATTATGAATTTGATAAATGTATCGCATGTGAAGTTTGCGTGAGAGTATGTCCCATAAATCTACCAGTAGTTGATTGGGTAATGAATAAAGAAACGAAAAAAAAAGAACTCAGAAATTATTCAATAGATTTTGGAGTATGTATATTTTGCGGAAATTGTGTTGAATATTGCCCAACAAATTGTCTATCAATGACCGAGGAATATGAATTAGCTTCTTTCGACAGACACAATCTAAATTTTGATAATGTTGCTCTAGGTAGACTACCGACAAACGTCACAACAGATCCGTCAGTTAAACCTCTTAGAGAACTTGCCTATCTTCCTAAAGGTGTCATGGATCCTCATGAAATCCCAGCTTCAGATACTAGAGTTGGTAAATTACCTGAAGAAGTCTATGATTGGATGAAGCCTGAATCTAATGAAAATAAAGATAAAGTTTCTAATACAAGTAACTAATTTCCAATAATTTATGTCCATTGCAATAACAACTCAATTTATTTGTTTTACAGTTCTGTCTTTAGTTGTTCTGATTGGAGCTCTTGGTGTTGTATTGCTCGAAAGTATTGTTTATTCAGCCTTTCTTCTTGGGGGAGTCTTTATGAGTGTAGCAGGATTATATCTTCTTTTAAATGCAAGTTTTGTTGCTGCAGCGCAAGTTTTAGTTTATGTAGGTGCAGTAAATGTATTAATAATTTTTGCAATAATGCTAGTCAATAAAAAAGAAGATTTAAAGCCTATTAATGATATTAAATCGAGAAGAATCATATCAACATCGAT
>CACARV010000047.1 GCA_902535025.1 uncultured Prochlorococcus sp. | reverse complement strand
TTGCCACTAAATCGGGTGGTCTAAGCATTGGCATATTATCAGAAGTTTTGAGGTAAGGCAGCGGAAAAATCAACTTAACCTTATCCTTTATCTCAAATTCCATCATAAATACAAATAAACTTAGGTTTATATAAGCATAAAGTTAGAAAAAATATCAACGAAATGGCTTGTTACATTCTAGAATCTAAAAAATAATGAAATAAATTAATGAATCAGAAATTCAAAACATTAATTTTGTGGGCATTACCTATAATTTTAGTCATTGCACTCTCATATCAATTCTTATCCTCTAGTAACGTAGATACACTTAAATCAAATGGAACTACAGTAGCACCAAGAAATTCTGCAGTGGCTAGAGTCAGTTATGGCAGATTTTTGGATTATATTAAATCTGGACGAGTTACTTCTGTAGATATTTTTGATGGAGGTAGAAATGCAGTTATAGAAACAATTGATTCTGATTTGGATAATAAAGTTCAAAGATTGAGAGTTGATCTTCCTGGTTTAACACCAGAACTTATTAATAATTTAAAAAATGAAGGGATAAGTTTTGATGTTCATCCAGTAAAAACTGCACCTCCTGCATTAGGAATTTTAGGTAACTTATTTTTCCCTGCCATATTAATTGGTGGTTTAATTTTATTAGCAAGGAGATCCAACGGGATGCCTGGTGGACCTGGGCAAGCGATGCAATTTGGTAAGACAAAAGCGAGATTCGCCATGGAGGCTGAGACCGGAGTTGTTTTTGATGATGTCGCTGGCGTAAATGAAGCCAAGCAAGATCTTCAAGAAGTTGTAACTTTCCTAAAAAAACCAGAAAAATTTACATCTGTTGGAGCAAGGATACCAAAAGGTGTTCTATTAGTAGGTCCTCCCGGAACAGGTAAAACCCTTCTGGCCAAAGCAATAGCTGGCGAAGCTGGTGTTCCGTTTTTCTCTTTGTCAGGCTCGGAATTTGTTGAGATGTTTGTGGGTGTAGGTGCAAGTAGAGTGAGAGACCTTTTCAAAAGAGCAAAAGAAAATAGCCCTTGTCTTATTTTTATAGATGAAATTGATGCAGTTGGAAGACAGAGAGGAGCTGGAATTGGAGGTGGTAATGATGAAAGAGAACAAACCCTTAACCAATTACTCACTGAAATGGATGGATTTGAAGGTAACAGTGGAATTATAATTATCGCAGCGACAAATAGACCTGATGTTTTAGATTCAGCGCTTATGAGACCAGGAAGATTTGATCGTCAAGTAACTGTTGACGCTCCAGATATCAAAGGTAGGTTATCAATTCTGGAGGTTCATTCAAGGAATAAGAAACTTCAAGATGACCTTACATTAGAAAGTATTGCTAGAAGAACTCCTGGGTTTACTGGAGCAGATTTAGCTAATTTACTCAATGAAGCTGCAATATTGACTGCTAGGAGAAGAAAAAATTCTATTAGCATTTCTGAAATTGACGACTCTGTAGATAGAATTGTTGCAGGCATGGAAGGTTCACCTTTAACTGACGGAAGAAGTAAAAGATTAATTGCTTATCACGAAGTCGGTCATGCTCTCATTGGTTCACTAGTCAAAGCTCATGATCCTGTACAAAAAGTAACTGTAATTCCAAGGGGACAGGCAAAAGGATTAACCTGGTTTACTCCAGATGACGAACAAACTTTAGTCAGTAGAGCACAACTAAAAGCTAGGATAATGGGAGCTCTTGGGGGAAGAGCAGCTGAGGATGTCGTCTTTGGAAAAGGAGAAATCACCACTGGTGCAGGTGGAGATTTTCAACAGGTCGCGTCTATGGCCAGACAAATGGTTACTAGATTCGGCATGAGTAATCTTGGTCCTATAGCCCTTGAGGGAGGAAACCAAGAAGTTTTTGTTGGAAGAGATTTGATGACCAGGAGTGAAGTATCCGACTCTATTTCAAAACAAATAGATGAAAGCGTTAGGGTTATGGTTAAAGAATGTTATAAAGAAACCTATGCAATCGTAAGCAAAAACAGAGAAGCAATGGATAAAATAGTTGATTTGTTGATAGAGAAGGAAACTTTAGATGGTGATGAATTTGTTAAAATATTATCTAAATTTACTACAATCCCCGAAAAAGAGAGGACACCTCAGTTATTAAATTAACTATTCTTTATCGGTTTTTTATCTAAAACAAGATCGATTAACCCATACTCTACAGCTTCTTTAGGTGACATGTAGAAATCTCTGTCAGTATCTTCTTTTATTGTTTCATAATCTTTACCAGTTCTCTCTGATAATTCAGTATTAAGACGTTCTTTTAAAAATAAAATTTCATCGGCCTGAATCCTGATGTCACTTGCTTGACCTCTAGCTCCTCCAAGAGGTTGATGTATCATTATTCTTGAATGTCTAAGACTACTTCTTTTCCCCTTAGTCCCAGCAGCCAGTAAAAATGCTCCCATACTCGCCGCCAATCCTACACAAACTGTATGAATATCAGGTTTGACATGTTGCATTGTGTCAAAAATGCCTAACCCATCATAAACAGATCCACCAGGAGAATTTATATACATATAAATATCCTTTTCAGGGTCTTCAGCCTCAAGAAATAATAACTGAGCAACAATCCTATTTGCTGTGTCACTAGTAACTTGTTCTCCTAAAAAAATTATTCTCTCTCTCAGCAATCTTGAGTAAATATCGAAGACTCTTTCACTTCCACCTGACTCTTCTAAAACTAAAGGGATCATAATAATATACATCTGTTTATTAGATACTAACGATATTGAGTCAACATACGCTATGGTTATTAAGGTTTACATATAAAAAATTGAAAGAAAAATTGACTGTCTCTGATAGCAAAATGTTATTTCATGAACAATTCCCCTACGTCATTCCAGGTTTATATAAAAAAGTAGTTGATGAAATGCTTGTCGAACTAAATCTTTTAAATCATCAAAATGAATTTTCACAGGATTTTCTCTTTTGTATTGGTCTTACTGAAACATTTAAAGAATTAATGAAAGGATATAAACCAGAAAAACATTTAAATCTTCTTTTTGAATCAATTTGCGGCTCTACTAATTTTGAGGCGCAAGAAATTGAAGAAATTTCTCAAAAGACACAAAAAGAATTTAAAGATAAGTCAATAAAAGATATATTAAATTTAGTGCAAGACAAAGGAAAGACTAAACTTTACCCTTCAAGAATCTTGAATTTAGGGTTATACATACTAATTTCAAATTCGATAGATTTTAATGATAAAAATGAATCTGAAATGAATAATACGATTACTGATATTTTTGGAAAGCTTAACCTATCGATTAATAAAGCAGAGAAAGATATAGGCATTTATAAAAGCAGTATTTCAAAGATGGAACAAGCTAAAGAATTAATTGAAGAACTTAAAATCAAGAACAAGAATAAAATCAACAACAATTAATTCTATTTATTAATTCTTTTATTGTCTTTCCAAGAAATATAGGTAATGTATAAAACTGAAAATGTTATAAGTGTTAGCAAAAATAATGATACAAATATAAGAGTATTATTTAGGTAGACTTCATAATTTGAAAATGAGAAATCATATATCAATAGAGCCGTCTCCATTTCTTCCCCAAACAACCATAGCAATTGAAAAAGTAAAAATTGCGGCTAGAGCTGCCCACCCTAATTGAAAAATCATAAAGTTAAATATTTACTATTAATATAACAGAACTATAAAAACTTTTTAGTTTTCCTAAGTTAAATTTAATCACTCAGAAACACTATTTTATAAATAGAATTAAAAAAAAAACACAAATTGGGAAGGTTAGTCTTAAATCATAGTACAAATATTGAGGGTTTAATTCCAATTCTTCAGAAGTTAGCCCTTGACATTAATATCAAAATGGTTACACCTGCTGCAATATC
>CACARV010000046.1 GCA_902535025.1 uncultured Prochlorococcus sp. | reverse complement strand
TCCGTACGGTTCTTACCCAAAAAAAATAATACGGATACGGAACATCTTAGTTTAGTTTATAATAAGTACAAAAATTTATAACTATGCCCATAAGACAAGACGATAATCAACCTAATAGAAGATTTGGGATAGTAAATATCATTTTGATAGGTGTTGGGTCATTACTTTTATTTAGTAGCCTTTTCCCTAATCAAAATATGCAAATACCACGTGTCCCCTATTCTTTATTTATAGATCAGGTTAATGATGGAGAAGTTAGGAGAGCATACATTACACAAGAGCAAATTAGATATGAATTAAATGGAGCAGAAGAAGGTGCTCCCTCAGTATTAGCCACCACTCCAATTTTTGATATGGATCTTCCACAGAGATTGGAAAGTAAAGGGGTAGAATTTGCTGCTGCACCCCCCAAGAAACCAAATTTCTTTTCAACCATTTTGAGTTGGGTTGTTCCTCCTTTGATTTTTATACTTGTACTACAATTTTTTGCCAGAAGAAGTATGGGAGGAGGAGGAGCCCAAGGAGCTTTGAGCTTCACCAAAAGTAAAGCAAAGGTTTATGTTCCCGATGACGAATCAAAAGTTACATTTGAAGATGTTGCTGGAGTTGATGAAGCAAAGGATGAGTTAACTGAGATAGTAGATTTTTTAAAGAAGCCTGAAAGATACACTGATATTGGTGCAAGAATTCCAAAAGGTGTTCTCTTGGTTGGTCCTCCTGGAACAGGAAAAACACTATTATCAAAGGCTGTAGCTGGAGAGGCAGA
Organism: uncultured Prochlorococcus sp.; assembly: GCA_902535025.1. Taxonomy (GTDB): domain Bacteria; phylum Cyanobacteriota; class Cyanobacteriia; order PCC-6307; family Cyanobiaceae; genus Prochlorococcus_A. The sequence goes on along the minus strand of CACARV010000046.1, from coordinate 3,174 downwards.
GGTTCCTTTCTTTATTATCTCAGGATCTGAATTTGTAGAGTTATTTGTTGGTGCTGGAGCAGCTAGAGTCAGAGATTTATTTGAACAAGCTAAGAAAAAAGCACCATGCATCATATTTATTGATGAATTAGATGCAATTGGTAAAAGTCGTTCCGGTTCCATGGGTGTAGTTGGAGGAAATGATGAAAGAGAACAAACTCTTAATCAATTGTTGACAGAGATGGATGGTTTTGCTTCAACAGACAAGCCAGTCATTGTTCTGGCTGCCACAAACCAACCAGAAGTTCTCGATGCGGCTTTGTTAAGGCCAGGTAGATTTGATAGGCAAGTACTGGTAGATAGACCTGACTTATCTGGAAGAAAGACAATCCTAGAAATTTATACAAAAAAAGTAAAATTAGCAGAATCTATCGATCTAGATTCCATTGCACAAGCGACAAGTGGATTTGCTGGAGCAGATCTAGCTAACATGGTAAATGAAGCGGCATTATTAGCAGCAAGAGCAAAAAGAAAAAGTGTTGAACAGCAAGACCTTGGCGAAGCTATTGAGAGGGTTGTTGCAGGTTTAGAGAAGAAAAGTAGAGTTTTGCAAGATGATGAGAAGAAAGTTGTTGCCTACCATGAAGTTGGACATGCTATTGTTGGACATCTCATGCCTGGAGGTTCTAAGGTTGCAAAGATTTCAATTGTTCCTAGAGGAATGAGTGCTTTAGGGTATACACTCCAACTGCCTACAGAAGAAAGATTCCTTAATTCTAAAGATGAATTGAAAGGCCAAATAGCTACATTACTAGGAGGAAGATCTGCAGAAGAAGTTGTTTTTGGAAAAATTACTACTGGTGCATCTAATGATCTTCAAAGAGCTACTGATATTGCAGAACAAATGGTTGGAACATTTGGTATGAGTGACATACTTGGCCCTTTGGCCTACGATAAACAAGGAGGTGGACAATTTTTAGGAAATGGTAATAATCCTAGAAGATCAGTTAGTGATGCTACGGCTCAGGCAATAGATAAGGAAGTAAGAGAATTGGTCGACGATGCCCATGAAACAGCATTAAAGATATTGAGAAATAACTTACCTTTGTTAGAATCAATTTCTCAAAAGATCCTTAAAGAAGAAGTTATTGAAGGTGAAGACCTGAAAAATTTGCTTGCAGAAAGTAAAATGCCTTAATTTTAGATTTAGATTTTTATAAAATTCTTAAATGCTTAAACCTAGAAAGCTTTTGAATAATAATTTTTTGTCAAGCTTGGATCTATCACCCTCGGATGTCAATTATATTCTAAATCTTGCAACAGATTTTAAAAGTAAAAATCTAGAAATTCAACTTAAGAACAAAGTATTAGGTCTAATTTTTGATAAGTCATCTACTCGTACAAGAGTAAGTTTTCAAGTTGCGATGTCTAGACTTGGTGGGACTACTATAGATTTAAATCCAAATACCTCGCAAATTGGTAGAGGTGAACCCATAAAAGATACGGCAAGAGTTCTTAGTAAATATTGCGATGTTATCGCTGTAAGAACTTTCAACCAGGCTGATTTAGAGGAATATGCTAAATGGTCCTCTATACCAGTAATTAATGCGCTTACAGACTTAGAACATCCTTGTCAGGCTCTCGCAGATTACTTGACAATTAAGGAGGAATTTATTGATCTTAATAACTTAATCTTAACTTTCGTTGGTGATGGTAATAATGTCGCTAATTCCTTAATGATATGTGGAGCCTTGTTGGGAGTAGAAGTTAGAATTGCCTGTCCCAAAGGCTATGAACCAACCCCTATGGTTATCAACAAAGTTAAAAAGTTATGTAAGGGAAAAGAATTGATAAAAATATTTAATGACCCCTACGATGCTATTCCTGGATCAAATGTTCTTTATACAGATGTTTGGTCATCTATGGGAGAAGAAAATAAAAGTGAAAAGAAAGATAAAAATTTTATTGGATTTACCCTTGATTCTAATTTGGTAAGTAAGGCAAATGATGGAGCAATAATTCTTCATTGTCTTCCTGCATATAGAGGGAAAGAGATATCTAATGATGTTTTTGAAGGTAATCAAAGTAGAATTTTCGAACAAGCTGAGAATAGAATGCATGTTCAACAAGCACTCTTATATAGCCTTCTTTCTTAAATAAAGTTGCAAATCAATTTGAAAAACGGTACAAATGTATTAGTTAGTTTTCGTTTAAATGAAGCCTTTAGGGGATAATCTTACTCAAGCTCAAAATGAGCTCTACAGTTGGATTAAAGATTATATGAAGGAATTTCAACATAGCCCTTCAATAAGACAAATGATGCAAGCTATGGGCTTGAAATCTCCAGCTCCAATTCAAAGTCGCCTAAAGCATTTACAAGAAAAAGGATATATATCTTGGCAAGAAGGAAAAGCTAGAACTATGCAAATAGTGGATGAACTTTTTGAAGGGATTCCAATTATGGGTTCTATTGCTGCAGGTGGTCTAATCGAAACTTTTAGTGACGTTGAAGAAAATTTGGATATTTCAGATGTGCTAAATAAGAAAAATGTATTTGCTTTGACTGTCAATGGTGATTCAATGATAGATGCATGTATAGCTGATGGAGATATGGTGTTAATGGAACCAGTTACAGAGGCCTCTTCCTTAAAAAATGGGACAATTGTTAGTGCAATGGTTCCAGGACTTGGAACAACCTTAAAATACTTTGTAAAAACAGGTGGGAAAATATTTCTTGAGGCAGCCAATCCCAATTATGATCCTATTGTGGTTGACATAAATCAAATATCAATTCAAGGCAAATTATTAGCTGTATGGAGGAAGGTTTAATAAATAAGTTTAATAAACGCATTATTTGACATATAATATTGAACGTAATTGAAGAATATATTGAAGAAATTGCGATTAAAAAATCTTTCAACTTCTCTTTATGGATTGTTAATACTTGAATTATTATCTGTTTACCCAAACAGGATATTTTCTAAGGATTTTGATAAAAACAAATTAAATGAAATAAGTATTAATTATTATCAATTAAGGTCAAATAAAGATAGTTATTTTTCAAAAATTTTAAATTCCACTCAAATACCTAAAAGCGAGACAGTTAGAGATTTAAAAGCGAATGGCAAAAAATTATTAAGCCTTTTAGCTTTTGAAAAAAATAATTTTAAAAGAAATTTTTTTTTAGATATCAAC
>CACARV010000045.1 GCA_902535025.1 uncultured Prochlorococcus sp. | reverse complement strand
AATAAAATAACGTCTAACCTAATTGATTTTTGTATTTCTGCAGGTCTTAAACATCCAAACGCAACCATCGCAATTACTGCTAAAAGAACTGACCCTACGAGTGGAATATTTGTCACTGAAGGCAAAACCACCATCCCAATTGCAATTGCAATCGATATAGGTTTTTTTATCAAAACAGGTAAATCATCTTCAAATTGATCTAAAATAAGCAAATCATTACTGGCCTGCAAACCTCTTATTGAATCTAATGGCGCTTGCAACAATAAAACATCTCCAGCCCTTAAAACAGCTTGACCCAATCTCTCCTGAACAGTTTGTTGACCCCTTCTAAGCGCCAAAACAGTTGCATTATGTCGCTGCCTGAATCTTAGTTCTCTCAGACTTGCACCAGCTAGAGTTGAGCCGGCTGGTAACAAGGCTTCAAAAGTTTTAGTGCCTTCATCATCTGAAAAAAAATTAACTCCACTGAAAGATGTTTTATTCTCTCCCAATAAAATTGTATGTTCTTGTTGCAGCCTCAATAAGTCTGCTCTCGTAACACGGATTATTAATCTATCATCAGGTTCTATCTTTCTATCTGCCAAAGGAGGAAGAATAACTTTTCCATTACGTTGCAACTCCAGAACATCAACATCAAATCGTCTTTGCAATCTACTATTTCTAACAGATTGCCCTACTAATTCGGAGGCAGAAGGAATAGTAACTTCTGTAAAGTAAATATTCATATCCCCATTTTTAATAAAGTCCTTATCTCTCCCTCTATCTGGTAAGAGGATATCAGAAACAAGAATCATATAAGTTGTACCTAACAGCCAAACAGGGATTCCGATTGAAGTTAAACTAAATAATTCCAAAGCTCCATAACCTAATTGCTGACTGATATCACTAACAAGAAGATTTACTGAACTACCTAATAATGTCAGAGTTCCGCCTAGTAGTGTCGCAAAAGAAAGAGGTAATAAAACTTTAGATGGCGATATATTTCTCCGCTCGCACCAACCTTCAATTAAAGGTAACAAGGATGCTACTACTGGAGTATTAGGTACAATTCCAGATATTGGAGCAATCAAAAAAGCTATTAATGAAATTAATTTCCTTGGCGTTTTTATACTTTCAGAAGAAATCAATTCTCTTACTCTGTCTAAGGCACCGCTTTTAAATAATGCAGAGGAAACTGCAAATAAACCCATAAGAGTAATTAAGGAGGGGCTACCAAATCCAGCCAACGCTTTTTCAGGGGAAAGAACTCCTGTAGCTATAAATATTCCAACACATAACAAGCCAGTCAATTCAGGCGCAATAGTATTTTTGACAAACAAAATTATTGACATTACTAAAACAACTACCGTTATTAACGCATCGTAATTATTACTAACAACATTAATTAAATTCATATGAATCTTATTTAACTCAATATACCCAAAAACAATATTTCAAAAAAGTTTAATTAAAATTATCGATTATTAAAAAATTTTTTAAAAAAAGATTTTTTCTGGAATATCCATGAAGATGCAGATTTAAAGCTTTCAGTAATATCAGGTAATTTGGAAGCATATATAAGTCTTCTTGCTTCAAAAGCCAATTTCCCCGATAAAGTAACCCCAAGCCCGGAGATTGAAGCCTCGCCTATTCCTAAGCTAATCATCTCACCATTGTCTTGAAATTCAAATGGTAGAGGATCTTTTCCTTGAATTAGTAGTTCAAGATTTTTAGCAAGATGATTTCCTTCTTGCATAGCAACCTGAGCTGTTATGGGTAGATTCTCCATCCCAGCGACGATTGAGATATCGCCGATGGCAAAACAGTTATGATGGTTTTTTATTTGCAAATTCTTATTAACTAAAATTCTTCCATTTTTTTTTGTTATGTCATCAGATTCCAAATAAAACAAATTAGGTTTCACACCTGCCGTCCAAATAACAATATCTTTATCGAAAGAAGTTATACCATCTTCACTGTTAATAATAACTTTTGTTTCTGAGACTTCTTGAACTGAAGAATTTAAAAAAACATTGATTTTTCTTTTTTCTAATGCACTCTCTGCTTGTTCTCTATTAAAAAATTTATTTTTATTGAGAATTTCATTAGATTTTTCTATTAAATTAATTTCAAATTGGTCTTTAAACATATCTTGAATTTTACATGCCAACTCAATGCCTGAAGGACCAGCACCAACTATGAATAACTTTTTATGAGATGCAGTTTTTTGTGATTTTTTTAAAAAAGAATTTAATTTTTTTAGATCATTAAAATCATTAAAAAAATAACAATTTTCATCTACGCCTTTTATTTGAAGACTGTTTGGAATAGATCCTGTACAGATTACAAGATATTGATAACTTAATCTTAATTCATCACTAAATTCAAGTATATTTTCTTTTAAAGAAAGCTTTGTCAAACAATTTTTTACAAAAGTTATACCTACATCTGAAAAAACATTTGCAAATTTTGGCGTAGCTTCCCAAACTCTTATTTCTTCACTTAAAACTTCATACATTAAAGGTTTAAATACAAAGTTAGATTCAGAATCAACCACAAGAATTGGTAAGGAAGGGTTAAGGTTCTTTAAATTCAAAGCAACTGTCATACCCGCAAAACCTGCGCCAACTATTACTATTGGTTTTTGTATTAATTTCATTGGCTAAATATTGTTATGCATAAATGTATTATTAAATTAAACGAATTATTTGCAAATTGAGCGAAATAACATTAATCTAATAAACGATTTGAAGAATGATTGAAAACATCCACAAAGATATTAAACCTAATCTAAAGAAATATAATCAGGAGCTAATTGATATGACAGCTCAAGAAATGCTTTCGTGGGGTTACAAAGAATTTGATAATCAATTTGCAATTACAACAAGTTTTGGTATTCAGTCATCAGTCCTTTTAGATATTGTTAGTAAATTATCTCTGCAAAAAAAAATTAAAATATTTTGGATAGATACAGGTTACTTACCTCCAGAAACATACCATTATGCCGAAAAGCTTATTAAAAATCTATCCTTAGAAATAGAAGTTCTGCAAAGTGAATTATCCCCAGCGAGAATGGAGGCTATGTACGGAAAACTCTGGGAAACCAATAAAAAGAGTGACCTAGATAAGTATCATGAATTGAGAAAAATAAAACCTTTAGAAAACGGTCTAAAAAAATACAATATTCAATGTTGGGGAAGCGGTGTGAGATCAAGCCAAACACAAAATAGAAAAGAAATGAAATTTTTAGACGTAATTCGCCAAAGACTTTCTTTAAGGCCTTTATTAAATTGGACAAGTAAAGATATTTTTTATTATATGGAAGAAAATAATTTACCTGCCCATCCACTTTTTAATAAAGGTTATTCTACTGTGGGTGATTGGCATTCCAGCACTCCAGATGGCAAACAAACAAAAGGCAGAGCTACGAGATTTGGGGGCATTAAACAAGAGTGTGGAATACACACTAATAATTAAATTGATCATAAAAAAATGATCTCAGATTTAAATTTTTTATTAGTTGGCAATAGCAGGCATCATTGGGCAAAATATTCTCAAAATCAATCTAAATTCTTTCATACAAAAAAAGAGCAAGGAGTTCCAGAAAATATAGATCTTGATCGGTTAATTTGGGCTTCTGTAGGAAAATTACCTAATTTTTTTCTCAAAGAAGAAAATGAAATAAAAACCAAAGATATTAAGTTATCAAATCTCCCTGATTATTTTGGAGTTGATAGAGCTCTTGCTTGTCTAGCAGCATTAAATATCATTGCAAACCCTTTTAAAAAAGATTTGCTTATTGCAGATTTTGGAACAATATTATCAATAACAAAAGTAAAATCAAATGGATCAATAATCGGTGGACAACTTATTCCAGGGTTTCTAACCCAATTAAAATCAATGGAACAAAACACAAAAAACCTAACAGTTCCTAATAAATATGATATTCCAACCAAAGATTTTTTATTCAAAACAGAAGAAGCAATTTTGAAAGGAGTAATCAACTCAATCACTGGAGTTATTAATGGTTCGTTTGATCCACAAAAAGATATCTTGATTACCTGTGGAGGAGACTCTCAATTCCTTTTGAAATGTCTGAAAAAACAGAAAATAAACACTATCAATGCCCCTAATTTAGTTATGGAAGGGATGATTATTCACCATCTATCTCTCAAAAAGTTACTTTAATCCGAGGTCTGCAATTATATGGTCAGCCATTATTGCTGCTTTTACCTTTAAATAAATTTTCTCTATGTTCCCATCAGTACCAATCAAAAATGTATTTCTCATCATTCCCATATATTCTTTTCCCATAAATTTCTTCAGCCCATAGCTATCGTAGTCAGAAGAAACTTTAAAAGGTTCAGGATCAGTTAAAAGAATAAAGGGTAAATTAAATTTTTCTATAAACTTCTGATGAGAAACTGCATTGTCTTTACTAACTCCAAGAACAACTATGTCATTTTTCTGGAGTAAATCCCAATTCTCCTTAAAATTGCATGCTTCTTTGGTACATCCTGGAGTATTATCTTTTGGATAAAAATATAGTATTATTCTCTTACCTTTAAAATCATTAAGAGAAACTTCTTTCTCAAAAGAATCTTTTAATTTAAATTCTGGTGCTTTGTCGCCAACCTTAAGAGCCATTGAAATTATTAAATGAGTATGAATATAAAATACCAAAA
>CACARV010000044.1 GCA_902535025.1 uncultured Prochlorococcus sp. | reverse complement strand
AATATTAAATAATTTAATGAAGCCATTCTTGATATTAATAGAACAAATATTTCCGGTGATTACTGCAGAGAATGAAATTTCAACTGATGAAGAAGAAATTAGACAAATGGCAAAAATTGGGAGTCAGAAAGGTTTGATAGAAGCTGATGAAGCAGCAATGATATTTAAGGTTTTTCAATTAAATGATTTAAAAGCTAAAGATTTAATGACCCCTAGGGTATCTGCACCTTCTCTTGATGGGTCTTCTAATCTTGATGAAATTTCAAAACTTATAATTTCTGACAGCTCTCCATGGTGGGTTATTTTGGGAGATAAAGTTGACAAAATACAAGGGGTAGTAAAGCGTGAAAAAATGTTGGCCGAATTAATTAATGGGAACAATAAAAAATTATTAACAGAAATTTGCGAACCTGTGGACTACATTCCCGAAATGATTAAAGCAGATCAATTATTAACGAAATTTGACAAGAATCATAATGGAGTGAAAGTAGTAGTAGATGAATTCGGGGGATTCGTGGGAATTATTGGTGCAGAAGCTGTGTTATCTGTATTGGCCGGCTGGTGGAAAAATAAATCATGAAACAATTGAAAATTAAAGATAATTATTTACTTTTAAAAAATTGGTGGGAGACTATTGATCTTACCAATTATGAAAAAAGTTTTCTTAATAGAGAGATAATTTCTTTTAATCAACAACTTTTAAGACTCAAAGAAAAAAAAATAAGAATTGGCGCATATGGTAAATCAGGCGTAGGAAAATCTTCTGTTTTAAATTCTCTATTAAAAAAAGACATATTCAAAACAGATATTATCAATGGAACCACAAGAGAAATACATTCGGAAGAGTGGACTCTTAAAGATCAAAGACTCAATAGTTTAGAGTTGCTTGATTCTCCAGGATTTGATTTCTGCAATATTAAATTCCCAAAAAAAGTTTACTCTTGTATAAAACATTCAGACCTTATTTTATTTATAGTTTCGGGTGATTTGAATAGAAATGAGTTAAGTGAAATCAGCTCTTTTATAAAAGATGGGAAAAAAATTATTATAATTTTAAATAAAGTCGACCTATTTAATAAAAATGAATTAAAAGAAATAATTGAAAATATAAAGTTTAAGCTTCCTAAAGACTTAAATATTCCAATAATTATTAATGATGAAAAAAGACTTCAAAATTACTTAACAAAAATAATAAATCAATACGGTGAGATATTGTTAACACTAAATTCTCTTCAATTAGCTGACAAATTGTTTCTACAGATAAAAGAGCAAAGATTTAAAAGAAAGCAGAAATTAGCTCAGTCAACTATTGGCAAATATTCGACTTTAAAGGCTTCAGCAGTAGCTCTTAATCCTTTTATTTTATTTGATGTTGCTGGCAGTTTCGCACTAGATACTGCATTGATTAGCGAGTTAAGTAAGATTTACGGCTTAAATTTAAGAGGAGAATCGACAAGAAAAATATTTAAAAATATATCCATTAATAATTTATTTTTGGGAATCACTCAAGTCGGCGTAAATACATCCTTCAACCTTATTAAGAAAGTAATTCTATTAGCAGCACCATTTACCAACGGTCTTTCATTATTACCCTATGGACCAATAGCAATTATTCAAGCAGCAATCGCGATTTACTCTACACAAATCTTAGGAAAATTAGCAGCAAAGGAGATATATACAAAAAGCAAAGTTACTGGCAAGGACCCTTCACAAATAATACAAAATATAATTCTTACAGAGCCAGAGATTTTTAACCACATAAATATTTATTTTTCAAATAGAAATTTAAATAATAATTTTGTGAGTTTTATGCCTTAAAACTGAAAATGGGAAAAAGCATTTCATTATTTGGTACTAGTGCAGATCCACCTACCATTGGGCATAAAAAAATACTTGAAGAATTATCTAAAATATATTCTTTTACTATTAGTTATGTGAGCAACAACCCCAAAAAAAATCATAAAGAGAATATCTCAATTCGTAGCCTTCTATTAAAAACCCTTATTGAAGATTTAGATAATCCTAAAATATTATTCAATCAGAGTATTAGTAGCCAGTGGGCAGTAGAGTCAATTAACAAATGTAAAAGAATTTATGAATTTAATAATTTAGATTTTGTTATTGGGAGTGATTTAATTAAAGATATTTTTTACTGGAAAAATTTTGACAAAATTATTGAGGAGGTTAGTTTTTTAGTAATTTTAAGAGAGGGATATCCTGTTGAATCAAATACAATTAAAATGTTAGAAACTTATAATGTGAAATTTAGGATTTCAACAATAAAAATCCCAAAAATTTCAAGTTCTAAGTTTAGATCAAATTTTAATTATTCTAATTTACCAAATTCATTAATAGATATTGTAAAAAAGAATAATTTATATGAATCCACTAAATTCGTTGAATGAAGTTTTTACTTGCTCAAATTAATCCAGTTGTTGGAGATTTAGAGGGCAATGCAAAAAAGATACTTTACATTGCTTCGAAAGCTAACTCAATTTCTACTGATTTTGTTCTCACTCCAGAATTATCATTATGGGGATATCCAGCAAATGACTTACTTCTTAAGAAAAATTTAATCAAAAACCAATATCAAATTCTTGACAAATTAGCATTAGATATTCATGAAAAATACGGAAACTTAAGTATTACAGTCGGAATAGCTGAATTAATAAATGATTCTTTTTTCCCAAATCTTTATAATTCTATTGCGTTACTTGAGAGCGGCGAATGGAAAATAATTGCTCGTAAAATTATTCTTCCCACTTATGAAGTATTTGATGAGAAAAGATATTTTAGATCAGAAGAAAAAGTTTCCGTATTGGTAAAAAAAATAAAAAACAAAACTTGGCGACTTGGCTTTACTATTTGTGAGGATTTATGGGTCAACAAAAATATTGAGGGCAGAGGGATTCATAAAAAAAATCCTATAGTTGATTTAAAGAAAAAAAAAGTAGATATTTTGGTGAATTTATCCGCCTCCCCATACACCTTCAAAAAGTTAGAGCTTAGATCCAAAGTTTCAAGTTTTGCGGCTAAATATCTACAAGTACCTTTGATTTATGTGAACCAGATTGGAGCAAATGATAATTTAATTTTTGATGGAAATAGTTTTGTTCTTGATAAGAAGGGATCTAAAATTAAGCAATTAAAATCTTTTGCAGAAGACCTTTCTACTTGGGAAATTGAGCAAACGAAACCTGAAATAAATAAATCTGAAGACTCTGAAATATCATCAATTTTTGATGCATTAGTTCTTGGTGTAAGGGATTATGCAAAAAAATGTGGATTTAAAACAGCTTTAATTGGACTAAGTGGTGGCATTGATTCAGCAATAGTCTCAGCAATTGCGACGGCTGCTCTAGGAAGTAATAATGTTTATTGTGTCTCAATGCCCTCTAAATGGAGCTCATCTCATTCAAAAAGTGATGCTAAAGATTTAGCGAGAAGATTAAACATAAATTTCGACAGTATCCCAATTGAAAACCTGATGACCTCATTTGAAGAATCTTTTTTAAAAACTTTAGATTTCAAGATGGCTGAAATAACTAATCAAAATATTCAATCAAGGATCAGAGGTACGCTTCTAATGGCTTTAGCAAATCAAGAAAAGCATTTATTACTCTCAACAGGGAATAAATCAGAACTAGCAGTAGGATACTGCACGCTGTATGGAGATATGAATGGTGGATTATCTGTAATTGGAGATTTATATAAAACTAATGTTTTTAAATTATGCAATTGGCTAGACAGTAAAGATTCAATAAATCATAGGAAATCATATCAGTTAGATACACAAGTAAATTTAATAGGAGATAATATACGTAACAAGCCTCCAAGCGCCGAATTAGGTCCCGATCAGTTTGATACTGATTGTCTTCCTCCTTATTCTGTTTTAGATAATATTCTTAAAGGAATTATTGAAGAGAAAAAAGATTTAAAACAACTTGAAAAAGATGGATTTAAAAAAGAATTAATTTTAAAAATAATCACACTTATTAAAAAAGCAGAATTCAAAAGGAAGCAAGCTCCTCCAATACTAAAACTAAGCAGTCAATCACTGGGAAGTGATTGGAGGGTTCCTATAGCAATATCTTACTAATCGCTGTAAGAACATTTTTGAATTTTTTTTACAGGCCGTTTAATTGATTCAAGGTTGATGCCTTTTTTAATAGCAAGAATTATGCCTGCAGCTTCTAAATAATTATTTACTTCAAAAAGATTGGGATAATTATAAAACTCATTAGTCACTTTTAGTTTATTTTGATTTTTCACAGAGATAATATTCAAACCTTTTTCAATACCTGCTAGCACTGCTTCTCCACCAAGTGCCCCATCAGGAACAACAATAGATTCAATCTGATCAGGGTGTAGAGAGATTAATTCATGGTTAGCAGGCAATTCAACAATGTCAGGTGCATTGCTTAAACCAATCAGTACTGATGGCAAAAATGTATATCCTATTTCTTCTGCAGCTGCACGAGGATCTAAATTTTCATTCAACTCAATTGGATTCAAAGCTGGTGCGTGAGCACATGGAACCTTTAAAAATTTGCTTATTAAATGACTTATAACTGCTTCGACCCCAGAAATAGGATCAACCCCTTTTCCCTCTCTATAAACATTTGTTTCTAAAGAATCTGAATCATCTGGAAATTTTGCCACAATTGCTATTGCCGTAACTCCTCGTTCTATTAAATTTTTTCCAGCATCAATTAGGGTAACAGGATTTTTAATTATACCACCACTCATTTTTGACGAATCAGAATCAATTACTACGTTTAATGGATTTTTTGTAACCTCATAAGAATGAACATTTATCCCTAAAGTAGAAACACACGCATCGGCAGCTTGTAAATGTCTTACTAATATTTCACTTTCAATCGCTGAATCAAAAATTATACCAATTTTCTGTTGCTTTACCCTTTTTAGAGCTATTTCTCCCTTAGCAAGTCGGTCTAAACTATAACCCTCAACATAAAAAATATTTTTATCTTTTTCAGAAAGAGTACCACCATTCATAACATTTGGATGAGTTATTAAACATCCACTCGCCGATGCTAATAATTTAGCTGTAGGAAGTGCATCACCAGCGAAACCTCCTACTTCACAACCAATACCAGTTGGAATAATAAATATTGTTGGTGAAATTTCCATTAATAAGAAGATTTAAATTTATATTCTTTATTTAATTAAGACAACTTTAATTTTAAGTTTTTTTGTTCCAAAAGATTCAATAGAACTTTGAATATCAACA
>CACARV010000043.1 GCA_902535025.1 uncultured Prochlorococcus sp. | reverse complement strand
TAATACAATTTAATTGCCAATTATTTTTTCTAGCAGGTCATTTTTTTCATTAATTTCATTTTCTGGATCAATATCAACTTTAATTATTACAGATTTCCCAATAGAAATGCTCCATTCAAATGCCTCTCGTAATTTTTTAAAATTTGTCACACTTTTAAAGTTTACTTGATAGCCTTCTGCAAGTTTTTCCCAATCTATTGCTTTAGGCATAAGAAAAAGTTTTTTTAATTCATCTTCTTTTAGATTTTTCTTATAAAGACGGTTAAATATATTTCCTCCATTATTATCTATTAATAAAATTGTTAAATTCAAGTCGATTGAATTTTCAATTAGCCAGCCATTTATATCATGAATAAAAGCTAAATCTCCAGTAACAAGAAGTAGAGGATTTTTAATTCTAGATATTCCTAATGCTAAAGATAAAGTACCATCTATTCCAGAAGCTCCTCTGAAGCTGAAGCAATTTCTTGTTAAAGTACAATTCTCAGAAAAAGTCAGCCAATCTCTAATTGGGCTACTTGCTGAAAGCATAATAGGATTTTCAGCTGGCCATATTTTTGGTACAAGATTTGCAAGCTTATACTCGGTTATTTGATTATTCTTTGAAATTTTCTCTTTTAGAATTTTCTTAATTTTTGCACCCTCGTTTATTAGATCAAGGGCTAAAGAAGTTAAACACTTCTTGTTTTTTTGATTAATTGACAAATCTGCTAAAAATTGATTAACAAACTTTGTCAGTCCAAACTCATATTCGAATGATCTTTTTATAGGATCTAATTTTCTTAAGTTTTTTTCTTTAATAAGAATCTGCATACCTTTGAATAATGTTAAAAACCTCTCCAAATCGACTGAAGATGACATTGGACCAAGCCTCAAAATTTGTTGACAATTTATAAAATTCTTATTTTTTCTTAAGACTAATTCCCAATTAACAACTAACCCTCTCAAGTTAGAATTAACTCCTGAAACAGGATCAGCAAATACTGGCCAGCCAGTAATGTCTTGTAATTGCTCTAAAGATTTATTAAAAGAAGACAATTCTTTCAAAGAACCTTGATAGGGACCCACCAAAATAATGCCGGATTCATCTAAATTTAAACTTTTTGAAATTTCTAAGAATTTGTTTTTATCAGACTTTATTTCAACTTCATGAAATATATATTTTTTCTTTAAATAAATCCTCTCAAATACCTCTAAAACACTTTTTTTATTGAAAAAAGAAATATCTAGAGGCTTATCGATAGGAATATTTAAATGAATCGGGCCAGGGAAGGTTGAAATTTGTTTCTCAGTAATTCGAACTAAATTCAAGATTTCATTTTCTTCTGTTTCATGAATTCCATTTAGATTTGTACTTAAAACCCTTCTGCAGACTGAACTCAAAAAATCTTCTTGATTTACTGTTTGATTAGCGCCACAATCTTTTAATCTTAAGGGTCTATCAGCAGTAAGAAATATAATACCTTTACAAGATCGATCTGCCTCAACTGCTGCTGGTAATAAGTTACTCACGGCAGTTCCAGAAGTGGTAATAACTAAAGAAAGATTACCTGATGCAGCAGAAATTCCAAGAGAGTGGAATCCTGCAGATCTCTCATCTATTGAATTAAAAATATTTACCAGTCCCAATTTATTTAATTCTCCAGCAGCTATTGCTAAAGGTGCTGATCTGCTACCAGGACATAGTATTAAATTTTGAACTCCTATTTTTATAAGAAGATTCAAAAGTTGTAAACTTCTAAGAAAATTTTTGCATTCAATAGATGATGTCATAATTTATATAAATGCTTTGGGATTTCCCTCATAACTGAATTAAATAAAACATGTCTACAACTCAAGAAAAAAGAAATTCAATACTAAAGGATTTAAAAAATCTTTTAATCTGGATATTTATAGCATTAATTATACGATGGCAGGTTATTGAGCCAAGATGGATTCCATCCGGTTCAATGCTTCCAACTCTTCAAATACAAGATAAAATTCTTGTTGAGAAAGTAACCCCCAAAATCACATCCAAATCAAATCTTTCAAAATTAAAAAATAAAATAATTGTTTTTAACGTTCCCGAACAATTAATTAATGCTGGTTATGAAGAAAATACTGCATTAATAAAAAGAGTAATTGGAATACCTGGAGACAAGGTAGAAGTAAGAGACGGTAACCTTTACTTAAATGATATCGCTCAAAAAAATTACTTTTTTGACAACAATATTAACTATTCTATAGGGCCTTTTATTGTCCCAGAAGACTCATTATGGGTGATGGGAGATAACAGAAATAACAGTATGGACTCACATATTTGGGGGTTTTTACCCTATGAAAAGGTTATTGGTAAAGCTATTTTTAGATATTGGCCGTTTAGTAAAATTGGACCTATTCGGTTCCCTACCCTTAATAATTTAGATTAATGGGTACGTGATGTTGTAGGGTTTTTATATCTTGAAGTTGTAGAAATGTTTAATCCAGAATTTCTTGCTACTGAAAATAATGATCCTAACAATGAGAATGATTTAATCCAATATTTACAAAAACAATCTCCAGAAGTTTTGCAAAGAGTAGCAAAATCAGCAAGTGAAGATATTCAAGAAATTATTAGACATAATGTTCAAAGTCTTCTTGGAATGCTTCCATCAGATCAATTTGATGTAAAAATAACATCTTCAAAAGACAATATTGCTAATTTATTATCCTCTGCAATGATGACAGGATATTTCTTAAGACAAATGGAGCAAAGAAAAGAGCTGGAACAAACTCTTAAAAATGATGAAAACATGTCTATTGAAGAAAAATAGTTTTTAAAGATTTACTTCTTCAGGAATTATTCCTAGTTCAAACAACTTTTTATATAAACCCATCAAAAATTTATTATCCTCGGGAAGTTTGTCCCACTTTTGGGAATTAATTTCATTAATTAATTTTTGGCAATCTTCTGTTGTAAATTTTATAGGTGCCGTAAAATGAGCTGGAATTAAATATTCCATATCTTCAAAAGACTTGATATTTTCTAACCATTCAAGTAAAACTTCCTTTGAACGCGGAAAAATTAATTTTTGTAAAACTGGTGCAATTTGAATCTTAGGAGTATCTTTACCCATTATTTCAACTAGAGAGGATTCCCAATCTTTGTCCCATAAAAAGGGATAAATACCGAAATGAGATCTCCAATTTCTAAGATCTTTTTTGAATGAATACTTAAATATTTTTTTTAAAGGTGGAATATTTAATTTACCTGGTTTCAAAAAAGATGAAAATAAGACTAACCTTTTCCATCCTTTTTTTCTTTGCTCGATGGAGTCAATCAAAGGTTCATCTCCTCTCTCTCTAGAGTGAAAAAGAAGTGGAGTTGGATCAAAATTAAATATCTCAGGTGGAGTGGAGTCTATTCCAACTATTGCGTCTGTTACATGAAGAGTTTTCGTAGGATAATGGAAACAGCTTATCTCCTGATATCTTCCAAGCCCTAAATTCAGAGGTCCTAATGAAGACCATTTAAAGGAGTTTGTATGTGGAGTACCTTCCTCAAACAATATTCTTGATCTTTTTGATGGAATTCCTAAAAAATCTAGAGGTAGATTTATGGGGAAACTCCATTGTCCAGGACAAAGCCAAATTTCTGCATCTTTAAAAATTCTTGAAAGAGCTGGCAGTCCGATTTTATGTTCTAGTCCAGAGGCACTTGGTAGAATTATTGTTTTTACTTTGCCGTGATTCGTAATTAATTTTTCTAACTCATTTATTAATTCTTTTGTAGGAGGCAGTGGATTTATTAGCATCAATCCATTATCAACCTTTATTACCGTCATTCTTATTGGAACAGCAACATAATAAAGTCCCTGTATCTGTTCCAAGGACCATATTTGATCAGGAATTAATTCTCTTAAAATTGTTTTCTTTTTTCCATAAGGATATAAGGGGAATAATGGCCACCAATTCCACTTTTTATTTATAGTTTTTTCAACCACTATCATTTATAAACAGCAAATAATTTCTTTAACTTAAATATTCCGTATCTTGGAGCGAATAAAAAAGCAAATAAAAATATAAAAGTTTGTGCCAAGACAATTGATCCACCTGTTTCAAGATCAAACCAAAAACTAACATAGATTCCTATTAGGCTTGAGATAATTGCACTTAATACTGAAATTACTGTCATGTTATCAAACTTATCTGTAAGTAAATATGCTGTAGCTCCTGGTGTAATCAACATTGCAACTACCAAAATAATTCCAACAGACTGCAAGCCCACAACAGCTGCTAAAGATAAGCATGTGAGGAGTAAATAATGAAGGAAAAATACGTTAATCCCAACCGTTTTTGCATGCCTAGGATCAAAACAATAAAGCATTAAATCCTTTCTAAAAATTGATAAAAGGATTACTACCAATAAAGAAATTAATAAAGTTTGTTTTACATCTGAAAGTGATATTCCTAATGGACTACCAAAAAGAATAGAGTGCAGATCAATATTACTTTTAATCTTAGAAACCAAAACAATTCCAAGAGCGAAAAATCCTGTAAATACCAACCCAATAACAGTATCTTCCTTTACTCTAGATTTCTGCTTAATAAACCCTATCAATGCTACAGAACCAACTCCGAAAATAAATGCCCCTAATGAGAAAGGAAGACCTAATGCATAAGCAACAACAACACCAGGCATTACTGAATGTGACACTGCATCTCCCATTAAAGCCCATCCTTTAAGAGTCAAATAACTTGATAGAAAACCACAAACAGCCGCAACTAACGAACTCATAAGAAGTGCTTTTCTCATAAAGTCATGAGTTAAAGGATCAGTTATGAATGAATCTAGAGTTAAAAAAGAACAGAGCTCCATATAATTTAAAATTTAGGATTCAGGTCCAAACAAGAAATCAGGAGAGATCCCTCCAAAAGTGGTTGTAATATTTTCAGGGGTAAACACTTCAGAGGTTTCGCCATAAGCTACAACAGTTTTATTTATTAAAAGAACCAAATCACAAAATTCACGGACATGAATCATATCGTGTGTGGATAATAATATAGTTTTCCCCTCATTTTTAAATTGAATAAATAATTCCGAGATAAGTTTCTCAGTTCTTATATCAACACCTGAAAAAGGTTCATCAAGAAGTAATATTGATGCTCTTTGCGCAATCGCTCTAGCTAAAAAAGTTCGTTTTCTCTGACCTCCAGATAAGTTTCCAATAGGTGTATGTAAATGATCAGTAAGATCAACTCTCTCAATAGCATCTTTAACCGCCTGAACATCAGACTCTCTAGGGCACCTAAAAATATTCATCGAACCATATCTTCCCATCATCACTACATCCCAAACATTAATAGGAAATTGACTATCAATTCCCTCATTTTGAGGAACATAAGCAATTGTCTGATCTTTTTGAGCAGATCTTACAGACTCTCCATTTATTCTAATTTTTCCCTTTGAAATATTTACAAAGCCAGTTAAAGCATTAAAAAAAGTTGTTTTACCAGCCCCGTTCATCCCTACTAACCCACAAATCTGGCCAGGTTTTAATCTTAAATTGGCATCAT
>CACARV010000042.1 GCA_902535025.1 uncultured Prochlorococcus sp. | reverse complement strand
TTATCCGAAATAAGAATAAGAGCTGAAAAGAATCAAAGAGTGCTTGTGACAACACTTACTAAGAGAATGGCTGAGGATCTAACTGATTTTTTATCTGAAAATAAGGTAAGAGTTAGATATTTGCATTCCGAAATTCACTCAATTGAAAGAATTGAAATTATCCAAGATCTTAGAATGGGCGAATATGACGTTTTGGTAGGAGTTAATTTATTAAGAGAGGGACTAGATCTTCCTGAAGTATCGTTAGTCGCCATTTTAGATGCTGATAAAGAAGGGTTTCTCAGGGCAGAAAGGTCATTGATTCAAACAATAGGAAGAGCTGCAAGACATGTTGAAGGTGTTGCCTTGCTTTATGCAGATAATTTCACAGATTCAATGAAAAGAGCAATATCTGAAACTGAAAGAAGAAGAGCTATACAAAAAAAATATAATCAAGTTAATGGTATTACTCCAAAACCTGCAGGTAAAAAAATAGAAAATTCAATATTATCCTTTCTAGAACTTTCAAGAAAATTAGATTCTGGTGGTTTATCTAAAGATTTAATAAATATAGTTAATAATAAAACTGACGCAATTCTCAATACCAGTGATAATCAATGTTTGCTCGAAGAATTGCCTGACTTAATAGAAAAGTTAGAAATTAAAATGAAAGATGCTGCAAAAGAGTTAAATTTTGAAGAAGCAGCAAATTTGAGGGATAGAATCAAAAAATTAAGACAAAAATTGGCAAGAAATAACTAAAAAAGAACTTATTTATCTAATTCGAAATAATTATGAATAGCACTAACTGCTTTGTCACAGTCTTTTTCTAAAACAATACATGAAGTCCTAATTTCACTAGTGGCGATCATTTCAATATTGATATTTTGGTCAGCAAGTGCTCTAAATATTTTTCCAGCCGTTCCAACCTTAAATGCCATACCTGCTCCTACAGTACTTACTTTGGCTATCGCAGGGCCATCTTCAATGTAAGAACCGGGTAATTTCTTTCTTAATGCCTCAAAAACTAAGTTAGCTCTCTCTCTGTCTTGCTCATTCATTGTAAGACTAATATCCTTAGTCTTTAAAGAAGAAATTCTCTCAGACTGCACGATCGTATCGAAAAGTAAATTATTTTCAGCTAATGCCAAACATATCGATGCTGCCACACCTGGACGATCAGGCAGTTTTCGAAAACTTACTTGAACTTGGTTTTTATCTAATGCAATTCCTCTGACTTCAGGTAGATTTTGTTTCTCGTAGATTGGATTAATAAATATTTGAGTATCGGACAACTTAAATTTCTCAGCCACATATCTAATAGCTTTTGGAATATTATTAATTTCAATTACGCAGCTTACTTTCATTTCACTAGTAGCTATTAACCTTATATTTATATTTGCTTGAGATAATGTATCAAATAAATCAGCTGAAACACTTGGCCTGCCCATAATTCCTGCTCCTTGAATACTCAATTTAGTCATATTCGTTTTAAGATTATATTCGCCACCTAATTGACTAGTTATAAGTTCACATTGTTCTGCAGTTTTTTTAACTTCCAATTCACCTACAGTGAATGTAATGTCGTTATTATTGCCATCATGTGTCGCTTGTATTATTAAATCTACATTAATACTTGCTTCTGATAGCTTTTCAAATATTTGTGCAGCAATCCCAGGCCTATCAGGAATATTTGAGAGACTGAATACTGCTTGGTTTTCTAATACTTCAAGACTATTGACTGTTTTTGTTAATTCTAAGCTTCCTCTTTTTAGTGGGAGAGGTTGGATTTGACTTTCTAGGAGAGTCCCACTTGAGTCACTTTGGCTTGATTTGACACACAATTTAATTCCATAATTACGAGCAATTTCTACTGCTCTTGGATGCAGAACTGAAGCACCGACGCTCGCAAGTTCAAGCATTTCTTCACAACTAATTTTATTTAAGAGTTTTGCATTTGGAACAATTCTTGGATCAGTAGTGAGAACCCCAGGAACGTCTGTATAAATTTCGCAAGTTTCAGCTCCTAATGCCGTCGATAAAGCTACTGCGGAGGTATCTGAACCACCTCTACCCAAAGTCGTAATTTCCATTAATCCAGTATGGCTTAAAGTTGTCCCTTGAAATCCAGCCACCACAACTACAAAACCCTGATCTATATAATTTTGGATTCTTTCTGTTTTAATATCCAGAATTCTTGCTTTACCATGTATTGATTCAGTAATAATTCCTACTTGGCTACCGGTCATAGAAATTGCAGGTATTCCATATTCATTTAATGCCATTGAGAGGAGAGCTATTGTAACTTGTTCTCCAGTTGAGAGAAGCATATCCAATTCTCTTTGATTGGGATTTTTACTTATTGATTCCGCTAAACAATTTAAATCATCTGTAGTCTGACCCATTGCAGAGAGAACTATTACAATCTCATTTCCTGCCTCTTTACTCTTACAAATGCTAGTTGCAATATTTTGAATTTTTTTAATATTACCGACAGAGGTACCGCCAAATTTTTTTACTAGTAAAGCCATATTTAAATCATAATGTAAATTCTTTAACTTATAATTTAGTTAACTTAATTTAGTTAAATTTTCGGTAAAAACATTTATAGGATTATTACCTTTTTTTAGTAATGATTCAATATTTAATAAATTACTTATCAAAGTTATCAAATATTCTTGCGATATATTTTTTACTTTTTTTCTAATAAAAAAAATTCTTTTTGGATTAGAAATTCCTGCAAGATTACAAATCTTTTCTGCATTATTGTTTTCAGAATTAACTGCTAATTTAATAATTGTATGAATTCTTATTTGGCTAATTAAACCTGCATTAAGTCTTAGAGCATGCTCTCCTTTCTGTAAGGAATAACTTATTTCAATGAGGCTTTCATTAATATTTTTTTGTAAGAGAAGATCAATGATTTTGAAAATGTTGGATTGTTGATCACTAAATATTTTTTTTGCATCAATACTATTAAGAATAAGTTGTGAATTAGAATCACTTGCTAATGCAGAAAGGTATGTTTTTGCTTTAGCTAATTGATTTTTTAGTTTAAAACTATCATTACCAATAGAATCAATAATTAATTCAGCTGCATTTTTATCAATTTTGATATTCATTTCATTTGCTGCATTTTCTAGAAATCTTTTTTGTCCTTCATAGTCCCAGATTTCTGGTAAAGAAAATGAATTTTCTGTGGCTAAATTATTTTTGATAAGGTTTTGTAAAAATTTAGTGCTTTTTAGTCTTGAGTCTGGTTTTTTTGTATTTTGTAAAATGAAATAAGTATTTTGCGGTATATTTTCATGAATTTTTTCAAATTTAGTTCTTAGATTGTCATTTTTTACAGTAAAAATTGGGTTATTTTTCAATGTAACTATTCTGTGTCCATCTCCAAAAGGAGGCGTAAGAACTTCATCAAAAGCTTTATTTAATTGCACATCATCATCTCCATTCAAATTAGTTACGTTTATTTCTTTCCATTCTTTGGATACTTCCTTATCAATTAATTTTTGAATAAATGTATTTTGAGCATTTAGATCATTACCCCATAATATTTGTATTGGCATAATCGCTCAATAAAAATCATATTTTAACTATGATTACTTCTAACACAAATTAAATTTAATGGTAATTGATCATCCAATTTTTTTGGAAAGCATCAGATTTATAAGATCTCATTTAAGAGCAAATGATCTAAATTATTTAGAAAAAAAAGTTTTAGAGAGATTAGTTCATACTTCAGGAGATTTTTCTGTTCAAAATCTTCTCGAGTTTAGTGAAGGTGCGTGCGAAATGGGACTTCAGGCACTTAAAAGTGGTGCTCCTATTTTAACTGATACCGATATGGCAGCTGCAGCGATAAAATCAATGGCAGAGAACACCAAAAGGAATAAAGTGTTTTCTGCGAGAATGTGGTTTGAAGACAATAATCATACAAATTTAACTAAAACTGCATATGGATTAAGCCAAGCTTGGAAGGAGTTATCTTTAAATAATTCTGGAGTGAAATCTCCAATTGTTGTTATTGGTAGTTCACCAACAGCGTTAATTTATTTAATTGATATTTTAAATAATGCAAAAGAATTACCCAGTTTAATTATTGGAATGCCAGTTGGATTTATTGGAGTAGAAAAAAGCAAAAATAAATTGCTTGAAACTGAGCTTCCTAGAATCGTTTTGAATTCAACCAGGGGAGGTGCCGCGATGGCAGCAGCTACGATTAATGCTTTGTTGAGGGAATCTATTTAAAAAAATTATTTACCTTTTAAAAATTTCAATAATTTAATCAATATTATTGAATTTATTATTTTCTTCTAAAGAATTTAAAACTAATTTAGCTTTTTCTATAACTTCTTTTGGAACGCCTGCTAATTTTGCTGCCTCTATACCGTAACTTTTGTTGGAACCTCCTTTTTGAATTTTGTGACTAAAAATTAGCTGATCGTTTTTTTGCTCTACTAAAACTTGAAAATTTTCTATGTTCTCATTTGAATTTCTTAAGTAATTCAATTCATGATAATGAGTAGCGAAAATAGTATTGCATTTAATTTTTTTTGCAAGATATTCACTTACAGACCAAGCTATTGAAAGACCATCAAAAGTCGATGTCCCTCTACCTATTTCATCAAGCAATACAAGTGAGTTGGAAGTTGCCTGATTTAGAATGGATGCAGTTTCAGACATTTCAACCATAAATGTTGATTGTCCAGATGATTGATCATCTACTGCCCCAATTCTTGTAAAGATCCTATCTGAAATTTTGATTTCAGCATTTTTAGCAGGAACAAAGCTTCCAATTTGTGCAAGGATTTGTATTAAACCAATTTGTCTTATAAAGCAACTTTTCCCGCTCGCATTGGGACCGGTTAATATAATTAACTTCTGTTTTTTATCAAAATAAACATCGTTCGCGATAAACTTTTTACCATTTAATAATTGCTCAACTATTGGATTTCTCCCGCCAATAATTTTTGTACTATTTTTTGTCACTGAATCATTTATTGGTATTAAAGAAGGTTTTATAAAATTGTTTTCTATTGAAGCAATTGATAATCCAAGAAGTGCATCAAGAGATGCTATTGATTTAGCAATTGATCTTATATGCTTTGTTTTTTTACCAACAATATTTCTTAATTCGCAAAAAATTTCATATTCTCTTGATGAGGCTCGATTTTTTATTTGGAAAATCTTATTTTCTTTATTTTTAATTTCTGAAGTAATGTATCTTTCTTCATTAGTAAGTGTTTGTCTTTTGATCCAATGTTGTGGAGCTAAATTAACTTTTGACTTATTTATAGAGATATAGTATCCAAAATTTTTATGAAATTGAACTTTTAGGTTTGAAATTTTGCTAATTTTTCTTTCTTTTAATTCTTCTCTACTTAGCCACTCAGAGTAATCATCCATTAGATTACGTAAACCGTCTAATATATTATCAACACCATCGTGGATTATTCCTCCTTCACTTATATTAAGAGGTGGATTTTCAACAAGTTGAAAAATGATGGTATCTGCTAATTCCAAGAGTTCCTCATCAATATTTTTTAATTGATCAGTCCAATCTGGAAGTTCATATTTAAATAATTCAATAATGGATTTTAGTC
>CACARV010000041.1 GCA_902535025.1 uncultured Prochlorococcus sp. | reverse complement strand
GAGGTTGAGAAGTGTATTGCTAATAGCAGAAACTACCGTAATAATATCTCTATCATTAACATAACCTAAATGCCCGACTCTAAATATTTTCCCCTTCATGTGATCTTGACCACCAGCAAGTAAAATATCATAATTATTTTTTATAGTTTTTCTAAATTCTTCAGCATCTATTCCTTCAGTTTTTACCGCAGTAATTGAAGGGCTTAAATATTTTTCATCAGCAAATAATTGTAGATCTAAAGTTTTAACAGCATTGCTCATTGCTAATTTATGTTTATTGTGTCTGAAGAAAATGTTATCTAAACCTTCTTCTCTCATCATTTTTAAAGATTCATCTAAAGCAAAAACTAAATTAACTGCTGGAGTATATGGATTACTGTTACTTAAAAGACTTTTTCTGTAAGATTTTAAATTTAAATAAAATTTTGGTAAATTTGATTTTTCTGCAGCTTCCCATGCTTTTTGGCTCATTGCTATAAAACTAAGCCCTGGAGGTATCATATATCCCTTTTGTGATCCTGATGCAACGATATCTAATTCCCATTCATCTACAGGTACATTGCAAGCTCCAAGACTTGTAACGCAATCAACAATTGATAAAGCTGTATTGTGTTTGCGAATATACGAACTTATAGTTTTTAGATCATTAATTACACCTGTTGAGGTTTCAGAATGCGTGAGAATAACAGCCTTTATCTCTTTTTGTGTATCTTCTTCTAATACCTTTTTGAATTTTTCTGGATCAAGTGGAGTACCCCATTCGGAATCAATTTTTATTACTTCTAGACCAAATTCCTTAGCAACTTTTACCCATCTTTCGCCAAATTTTCCATTTTCTCCACAAATTACTTTATCTCCTCTACTTAAAGTATTTATTATACCAGCTTCCATTGCAGCCGTTCCACTTCCAGTGATTGTTAGAACATCATTTTGAGTTTGATGAAGCCACTGTAAATTTTTAGTAGTACTCTCTACGAGATCTTGGAATTCTTTACTGCGATGGCCTATTGGATGTTTACTTAATGCTTGTAAAACTTTTTCTGGAACTGGTGTGGGTCCAGGAATCATCAATGATAATTTTTGTTGTATGGCCACTTTTTGTTAAATAGGTCATTCTTAGATTAGTTCTCATTATATATTTTTCAATTACTTGATTTGAAAAAAGGATTTTCTTTACCTTTGTGGGTTGCTGGAGCTGCTAGGTCAGCATTAAAAAAACTAGTAGGGTTGTCATTCGAGAATTATGAACTAATAAAAATTCCAAATGAAAAAAAAGAAATAAAAATTGAGATTCATTCTGTTGGTTTACTTAAAAATGACTCGCATGCATTAGGAATTACCTTTGCAAAGTCAGGCTTAGATCTTGATATTACACAAAACTTAGAAATTTGGACAATAGTCTCTTTTGAAAAAATTTCTTTCAATAATCCTGTTCAAAAAATTCCAATAAATATTATTGCAGGATATGGTGTAGGTATAAAAGAAGATACATCAGAGATATGCATTTCTAATTTTGCAAAAGAAGTTTTATATGCAAATTTGTTAGATTATATTCCTGAAGGCTTTAATTTGAAATTAGAAATTATTTTCCCAAAGGGCGTATTTTTAGCTGAAAGAACAAGTAATAAGTCATTTGGTATTGTTGATGGATTATCTATTATTGGTACTTCTGCTGAAACTTATTCTAGTGCTTCACCTGATCAATTAGAAGAGGCTAAAACTAATCTAGCTAAGTTAATTCAAAATGATTTTAAAGGTGAAGTTGTTTTTGTTATTGGTGAAAATGGGTTAAATTTGGCCAAAACTTATAATGTTAATTTGCCAATTATTAAAGTTGGAAATTGGATGGGACCATTATTAGTTTATGCTGCAATAAAAAAAGTTAAAACTGTAATTCTTTTTGGTTATCATGGAAAATTAATTAAATTAGCAGGTGGTATTTTTCATACACATAATCATTTAGCTGATGCAAGAATTGAGATTCTTGTCTATTTAGCTGTTCAAGAAAAGATTCCACCTGAAATAATAGTTGAATTATCTCAGTTAAATAATCTTGAGGATGCATTACTACTTCTTGAAAGATTTAATCAATCTTTAACCGATAAATTATTTAAGAATTTATCAAATACGATTGAAAAGCGTTCTTTTACTTATGTAAATAGGTATGTAAAAACTGATATGGAAATCGCCTCAATCATTTTTGATAGAAAAAGGAAAATAAGGTGGGCTGGAATTTGCGGTAATAAGTATATTTCTTATTTTCGATGAGATTAATTTTGATTCATTATGCTTTTGTAAATAAATTGAGCTAACTTTTATACATGAGTCAAACATCTTTACCAAAAGAACGAGATCCTTCAATATTAATTTTAGATTTTGGATCTCAATATTCTGAATTGATTGCAAGAAGAATTAGAGAAACTAATGTTTTCTCTCTTGTAGTAAGTAATTTTATTTCAATTGAGGACATAAATAAAATTAATCCTAAAGGGATTATTTTGAGTGGAGGCCCAAATTCTGTATATGAACAAAATGCTCCTAGATGTGATGAAAAAATTTTTAATTTAGGAATTCCTATTCTTGGTATATGCTATGGAATGCAATTAATGGTTAAAGAACTTGGAGGATCTGTTATTTCAGCAACCAAAAAAGCTGAATATGGTAGAGCACCACTAAATATAGATCAAGAATCTGACCTCCTTTTCGATGTAGAAGATAAATCTATAATGTGGATGAGTCATGGCGATTCAATTAATTGTTTGCCTGACGGATTTAATAAGATTGCTCATACCGAGAACACAGTACATGCAGCAATTTCAAATGATGTGAAGAAATTATTTGGCGTACAATTTCATCCTGAAGTTGTTCATTCACAGTTTGGAATGACGGTAATTAAAAATTTTGTTTATAAAATTTCTTGTTGCGTGGCTGATTGGACAACAGAAACATATATTGAGGAAACTATTCCCAAAATAAGAGAGCAAGTTGGCAATAAAAAAGTATTGCTTGCCTTGTCAGGAGGAGTTGATTCCTCGACTCTTGCATTTCTTCTCAACAAAGCAATTGGAAATCAGCTTACTTGCATGTTTATAGATCAAGGTTTCATGAGAAAAGGTGAACCAGAATTTTTAATGAATTTTTTTGATAAGAAATTTCATATTAAAGTTGAATATATTAATGCAAGGGAAAGGTTTATTGCCAAATTAAAAGGTATTACTGATCCAGAACAAAAAAGAAAAATTATTGGTGAAGAATTTATTAGAGTATTTGAAGAAGAAAGTAATAGATTGGGACCTTTTCAGTATTTAGCTCAAGGTACTCTTTATCCTGATGTCATTGAAAGTGCTGGTACTAATATTGATCCTAAGACAGGTGAGAGGATAGCTGTAAAAATAAAGAGTCATCATAATGTGGGTGGATTGCCAAAAGATTTACAATTTAAATTAGTTGAGCCATTAAGAAAACTTTTTAAAGATGAAGTCCGAAAAGTGGGAGCTGCTTTAGGTTTGCCAGATGAAATTATTAAAAGGCATCCATTCCCAGGACCAGGATTAGCTATAAGAATTTTGGGAGAGGTGAATAATGAAAAACTTGATTGTTTAAGAGATGCAGACTTGATAGTAAGAGACGAAATTAAAAAAGCAGGCCTTTACAATGATATTTGGCAAGCTTTTGCAGTATTGTTACCAGTAAAAACTGTAGGAGTAATGGGTGATAAAAGGACTTATGCATGGCCAATAGTTTTACGTTGTGTATCTAGTGAAGATGGTATGACAGCCG
The DNA here is from genome assembly GCA_902535025.1 of uncultured Prochlorococcus sp. Taxonomy (GTDB): domain Bacteria; phylum Cyanobacteriota; class Cyanobacteriia; order PCC-6307; family Cyanobiaceae; genus Prochlorococcus_A. The sequence continues at coordinate 1,819 of CACARV010000041.1, read as the reverse complement.
ATTGGTCAAAAATTCCTTTTCAGATTTTGGAGAGGATTGCAAATAGAATCGTAAATGAAGTAATTTTAGTTAATAGAGTTGTTTATGATATTACAAGCAAACCTCCTGGGACTATTGAGTGGGAGTAAGTGAACAAATTTTCTAAAAAATTTAAGACTTTTATTTTATTGAAGAAATATTTTTAATTTGGATATTAATCGTAATGAGAGAGATGATTAAATTAAGTCGATCGACCGTTGAGAAATATCTTAGTTGTCCAAGATGTTGTGTCCTTGATAAAAAATATCAAATAAAGCCGCCATCATTACCATTTACTTTAAATATTGCTGTAGATAATTTATGCAAAAATGAATTTGATTATTACAGAAAAATTCAGGAGCCGCATCCTTTATTTATTGAAAATGGTATTGATGCTGTTCCTTTCAAACACCAAGATTTAGATCGTTGGAGAAGTAATTTTCAAGGGATAAGATATAAGTCAATTGAACATAATTATGATTTTGGTGGAGCTGTGGATGATATTTGGCAAAAGAAAAATGGTGACCTTATTATTATTGATGTTAAAGCAACATCTAAGAATATTTTTGATTGGTCTGATACTTTTAATAAATACGAATATGCAAAAGCTTATAAAAGACAACTAGAAATGTATCAGTGGTTATTTAAAAAAAACGGTTTTCAGGTAGCTAAAGAGGCTTATCTTTTATATTTTAATGCAAAGAAAAATGAAGAGTTATTTAATAACCAATTAAATTTTGATGTACATCTAATTAAATTAGATTGTTCTACTGAATGGGTAGAAAATAAGATACTTGATACGGTTAATTTATTACGTTCGGATGTTTTCCCCAAACCTTCCTTAAATTGTGAATACTGTAATTATTTAAAAAAGCGTTGGCAGTTGTCGATAACCTAATATTAATAAAATAATTTTTTACATATTTCTGGAAAAATAGTTAAAAAAAGATAATCTTTAATTAGATTATTAATTTGGACTTTTGATAAAATTGAAAAATTCTGAAAGAAAGATAACTAATCATCTTCAACAAGATGTAGTTAAAGTATCTGGTAAAACAATTTTTATTAATCCTTTTTTATATTGGCGGAGATTTGACGAAAATACTAATAGATGGCTGAGGGAACCTGGTCAAATGTCAGAGGATCAAATTTCACCAAACAGGAATCGTTTTTATCCAGAAATAGAGTGGGCTGATTTAAGTCATGAGCAAAAGCTCATAAAAGATGCAACTGTGGAAATGTTTTTAAAAACTCTTGAACTTATAAGTACATTTCATCCATATCTTAGTTCTGGACAATTATTAGAAGTGGAGAGAAAAATGGCTGTTATAAAAAAGTTATCTTTTGAAAAGTGGGTTATAAAATCTTTTTCCAAAAAAGCAAGATTATTAGAAAATGAAAAAAGAAAATTTCAACGAGAAAGGTTTTTTAGTAGTTGGAGAGAATGGTTTAGTCTTGAAAATACTCAGCAAGCTATTTTGCCGTTAATAGTCGCAATATTCATTTCTTCATTTATTGGATGGTCTTTAGGAATTTCTAAAAATAGTTGTAATCCTTATTTTGAACAAAATATAGATCAATTAAAGTAATTTGTTTTTGATATTCTTTAAGTATTTAAGTTAATAAAATTTTGAAAAATTAAATTTATTATTTATGATTGTAGTAATTGAAATAATAGACTAAAAAAGAGTAAGTTTTATGAGTAGAAATTTGAATTCAAATAATATTGAAAATAACGAGTTTTATCTGAACAATGAAGAAAGAGATTATCAAGATTTAATCAATAGACTTAAAGAGATAA
>CACARV010000040.1 GCA_902535025.1 uncultured Prochlorococcus sp. | reverse complement strand
ATATTATTTTTACAAATATTACTTTTTAGTTATGTTTTTGGTGCAGGTATTATTGGCAATCCAAATAACGATATCAAAAAATTTATTCAAACATACAATATCGATAAAAGTAAAACTTATGCAATAGAAGATGAAATTGTTAGTAAGAAAAGGAGAATCCTATCTTTTTATTTAAAAGATTATGTAAATTATGATTTAAACAATTTATCTCCCAATAATGAGATAATTCATTTATTTCTTCTTAAGAATAAACTAAATGAAATTACAGAAAGAAAAACATTTCAATTTGAAAAAGTAGGTAGTTTTAAAGATCTATATTTGATTAAATTGATTTCGCGAAATTCCAAGTAATAAAAAAATATATATTATGCGAAGGTACTTAAATATAATTTCATTATTTCATCTCTGATCTGATATTAGAAAATTTAGGATTTAATTATTTTTACTTTGAAACTAAAATCTGATTAGTCAAATATATTCGTTTTGCCTTTATTCTTAAAAAATATTCTAAAAATTTATATGAGGCAAGTAATATTATTCGGGCTATTTTTAGTCTTATATTGAATTTTTCATTACCAACATAATTTTTTACTTCACTTAAAGAAACTTTTATTAAAGAATCGAAGCCCTCATAATCTTTTTGGAATTTGAGAATTTTAAATCCTGCATTCTTAACCTCATGTTTTAATCCATATGATGTAAATCTTCTGAAGTCATATGGAATTTCATGTTCTCCCCATATAAAAGGAACAGTAATTAAAGCCCTTCCTTTAGTTTTTAAAACTCTAAATATTTCACTAACTAACTTGGAAGATTTAGTACAGTGTTCTAAAACTTCAGTGCAAATTATAAAATCAAAATAATTATCTTCAAATGGTATATTTTCCCCGTCAAAAAAAAGATCAGCAAATTTTTCTTCTTTTTTTCTGCCACTTTCTTTGACATCTATCCCTATATATTCGTTATTAATAAAAATATTTCTATAAATTTTCTTGCCACAACCAACATCTAGTATTTTTCCATCTTTTATAAAACTTTTTTGTGATAAGAGTAATCTAGCAGTAGATTCTTTGAAACCCATATTATTTATTTAAACTTCTAAAATCTTACTATTAAATACTCGTTAATAATTAAATTCTATAGTATTCAAAGAAATCTAAATTTTAAAAGAGTTATAAAAATAGGAAATTGGGATACTTAAATTTATTTTTTATATTTTTTCTCTGAGAACATTTTTGTACTTAATAAGTTTAAAATAGCTTCTTAATATCTTAAATAAAAATACTTTTTTTAATGATTATATTAAATTTCAATATTTAATTATTGTTAATAATATTTTTAAGTTGATATTTGAAAAAATCTTTTAGAACGAATCTACTTTCCCAACCTAAATGAGGTGAATTGTCAGAATATAGAGGTTTATTATTTAACTTTGTACTGCATAACTCTTTAAAGCACAATTGATCATGGGGGTCAATATAAAAAACATTATTATTTCTGTTGAGAATTCTTTGGTACATTTTTGATAAAGGTTCTCTATCATCTTTTGATATTATTGAATTTACTTCACAATTTGTTTTTGAAAATCTGCTGACAGATCTTATCCAAGTCTCCTTATCACAAGTAATTGGTATTGAGTCAATTAGAATAAATTTAGCGTTATTTTTTTTTGCAAATATTACTAGTTCATCTACTGCTTTTTCTAAAACATTTAGTCTAGGTAGATTAACAAACTGTTTTCTTGAGAAACCATCAAAAAAATCTAATCTAGAATTATATTCACTTGATTTTGATTGGTCTGAGTAAACTCTATTTCTGCTAAGTGTGTAGACAATTACGTCATTTCTTTTGATACCATTTGATTTTAATATTTTTTTTAGTTCAGATATATCTTCATAACAATCTTCTCCATTACATTCTGAATTAAAAATTGATCTTATATGTTCTACCCCACCCCAGAAAGAGTATTCATAATTTAACTCTTTAAAAGCCAATCCAATACTTGGAACTAAGCTTACTAAATGAGAATCTCCTAAAAGAAAAGCATTTGGTTTATTTGATTTTCTCTTTAAACATTTTTCCGGTAATTGATCGCCCATGCATCCAATTGCAGCTGCAACAGATTTTCTTGAAACTAGACTATTTTTATAAAGAACTGGAACCTTTTCAGCATATCTTACGATCATTCTTAAACTGAATAAAGTTATGCAACTTATAAAAGACATAAATAAGCCTAGAACTAAGTTTAAAAACCCATTAGAAAACCACTTCATATTTCTTAAAGGATTTTCTACAAATTCAAAACTAATTAATGAAAAAACAATAAATAGAATAAAAATAATTGGAATAGTAGTTTTTGATATTCCAAATGACCATTTAAAAAGACTTATGAACCCCCAGTGCCAAAGATAGATTGAATATGACCTACGACCAAAATAAATAAATAAATTATTAGATAAAATGTTATTGATTATTGATAAATCTTTATTGAAATTAATTAAAAAACAAGTTGAAATTACAACTATAAAAGTTGATAGGACAGGATTATTTATTTGATAAAATATACAAAAAATAATCAATACAAAAGATATAAAAGAAATAAAATTGCTATTAGATTTTTTAAATTTATTAACTGATAAATATGAAATGCATCCTAATCCAATTTCCCAAAATCTTGCTGGGAGAAGATAATATGCAAAATTTGTGTTGTATTTATAGGTAAATAAAAAAACAAAAAAGGAAATGCTACTCAACAAACTCATCAAAATCAAAAAAGAATTTTCTGTTTTTCTATTACCTTTTCGAAATACAAATAACCATATTAAAAAAGGATAAATGATATAAAATTGCTCCTCAACTGAAAGAGACCAAGTATTTGTAAATGTATTAAGGTTCGATGCACTAGCAAAATAATCTATTGATTGGTTATATAAAAAAATATTGGAAACCCCCACCATTGAAAACATTCCTGTTTTTAAGCTGCTACCAGGCATTGGAATAACCAAAGCAGTTAAAAAACCAATTATTAAAACGTAAAACATTAAACCTGGAAGTATGCGCTTTATACGTTTGTTAAAAAAAGAAATCAAAAAAGATCTTAATGAAATTATTTGAGAATTTAATATAGACATTGAAATTACATATCCAGATATAACGAAAAATATATCCACACCTAAATAGCCCATTGGAAGTATATCATTGTTTAGATGATTAATAACTACAGCAAAAACAGCTATAAACCTTAATCCATCAATATCTTTTCTGTAAGTCTTTGATAATCTATTCATATTTTGATATAAGTAAAATCGTTTTCAAAAAGAATTTTTTTTAATGACAATAAATACACTTCTAAAAAGATAACCAATAGATGGGAATGATTTTAAAATTAATTTATCTATTTTGTATGCTGCAAGAATAACTTTTTTTATAAATATTTTTGGTAAAAAGTTAAAAATTGGCGATAGGAAAAAAGTTAAGAATTGTTCAAAGAACATTCGTGAGTTTGGAAAAATCTCAAAAATTTTTTTTAAATGAGTTTTTTTAAAAGGTATCTCTTCAGTAGTTCTTGCTTTAGGAGTCAAAAATCTAGCAAAAGTTAGAAGTGGATTAATATCTAGTGGTTCTCTAAATAATGCAATACCATCACTTTTTAAAACCCTTTTGATTTCATGAAGTGCAATTTCAAGGTCAAGATGATGTAGCATTCCATATCCAATAACTACGTCAAAATAGTTATCTTGAAATTCTAAATAATGAGCATCCATTTCAATCCAAGTTGGCTTGTATCTTGTATGGATACTTTTTGCTTCTTTTTTTGCTAAATTAATTTCTGAAGGAGAAATGTTTATGCATATTAATTCATTTGGCTTATCTTCAAATAAATCATGAACAATTTCTACCCATTTTGAACCTCCAAGTTCAAGTATTTTAAGTTTTTTTATTTTTTTCTTTCCCAACAAATTCTTAACATATTTTTGCCTGAATCTCTTTTCTTCCAGTCCCGCAAATTTAAAATATTTCCATAATTTCCTATCAAGTCCCTGTTCATATTGTTGAAATTCTTTTTCGGATCTGGAGGCTTTTTTGGATTTCATAAAGTTTTAATTTATATAAGTTAAATTTTTAATTTAATATAGTCTTATTTTAATTGTTTGGATTTAGTAAGTAAAATTTAATTTTAAAGTTACTTACTTTACTAATTATAAGATATCGATTTGGATCAAAATTCAAAATAGTCTTATAGATTTACCAAGAAATGAAGTGACTTAAATAAGTTAATAAAGTAACTTATATAAGTTAATAAATATAATAACCCTGAAAAATTAATAGTTACTTCAGTTTTTTAATGACCTGAGGTAACTCCATAATTTAATTGGATTATCTATATCAGATGTTACACCTCTACTTTTTCTTACTTCTAAATGAGCGGGAAGCCACCTATTTGCAAATTCGAAGTCTCCTCTGTACAAGGTATGATCATTTGGCATTAAATTTCTTTCTTTAAGAAATTTTTCTAATTTTTTTATAGAAAATATATTTATATATCTATATTTATTTCTATTTCTATTTCTAATTTTAATCGAGTTTGTTTTTTTAAGTATTTTAAGGATTTTTGAAGCAGCTTCTTCTGGTTTTGACCATGTGAAAAATAAACTTTTTTTAAGATTATCGTAACTTCCTCCTTTAAGCCCCTTCCTAGCTAGGATTTTACAATTAGAATTCTGGGCTTCTGTTAAAACTTTTGCAGAACCCTCTTTTTTAGACGCAAATAAGAATATTTTTGAATTAAACATCGACCATTTGATAAATGATGGTGATACGCCTTCAAGCCCCATTTCATCTGATATTCTTATTAATACTATTTGTTGTCTCTCTTTATAATTAAATAATTCATCATAAATTTTTAAAAAATTAACTGACGATGAAAATGTGTTTTTTCGATATGATTTTGATGGTGTATTAATAATTAATAGACTTTTAAGATCTGGCTTCTTATCTAAAACCTTTCTAATAATATATAGGCAATCATCCAAACACTTTCTTCTACTATTGTGCGATACAGTAATTAGGTCCCATTTAAAGCTATCCTCATAAAATTCCAAGAATGAGTTTTCTGGTTCAAAATCCTTACTAGTCATAGATAACGCTAAAGGGAAACCATAAAGTTTATTAGCTTTTTGTGAGGATTTCTTATCTAATAAATGCACATCACTATATCTTTTAATATATGGAATTGGTTCATCAAGAGTTACACCCCAGTGAACAATTTTGATTGAATTGATAATTGACTTGTTATTAAAAGTTTTTATTAATAGTTGATTTAATAAAGAAAAAATTTTTAATTTTAAGAATTCATGAAAGAAAATCAATTTTCTTATCTTTTTCCATTTTATTTCTCCCGTAATAGAAAGATATTCTTTATGAGTTAAAAATAGAATAGGTAATGACTTATTCTTGTTGGAATCTCTTGAATAAATTAATTTCATATTATTTCACTTTCAATAAATTCTACAAGAGTAACTTACATTAATATGCTTTTATATAGTTATTTTCTCATTTGCAAATGATTTTAATTATGTTTAGCTAGTTACTTACATTTTTCAGAATATCAAAATTTTTAAAAATATAAATTTATTTTTTCACTATTTTGTTGAATATATTTATAACTATACCCCAAAAAGAATAAGATTTTCC
>CACARV010000039.1 GCA_902535025.1 uncultured Prochlorococcus sp. | reverse complement strand
TATCAACTTTAAACATCTCTCTTAGACCAAGATTTCTTTTAAGCTTATTGTGCATATGACCAAAAATTACAAGATCAACTTTTCTTCTCTTTTGTATTTGAGAAATAGCCACAGACAAATCTCTATCTCCCCAATCTAAAGAGGGTAATTTCCAGTCTTTCCCACAAATACTTTTAGGTTCTGAGCCTAAACCCGAAGGGCCAGCATGAGACATAATTATTAAAGGTATATTTTCAACAGTCTTTTCGGAACATTTGATAATTTTATTTATTGAATCTTGTTCGGTGATAGGTCCATAAACACCTTTAACTTCTCTCGAAAGATAATAGCCCCCGCCAGAACTACATGGTCTTGCAGATAGTAAATTTATTTGATTATTAAAAACCTTTAAATCCCATGCAAAATATTTTTCACCAAGAACACGTATCTGCTTTTTAAGAGTTTCGCCTGTGAAATCCTTTCCTCTATCATGATTTCCTAAAATCACAAAAGTAGGAATTTTGATTTCATTAATCTTTTTTATTATTTTGACACTCCCATCAGAAATATCACCAACGAATAAAATAATATTCGGATTAATAATCGATAAAACTTTCAAGTCTAATTCAGACCATTGACCATGACAGTCACCAACAATAGCAATTTTTAAATTTGTCAGAATTTTTTCTGTTTAAAGGCATATAATCTATTTAGAGATATTCTAAATCCTGACCAGTATAACTTCTACTGCAAAAAAGAAATCAGTTCAAAACGAAGAGGATTTGATTTCTGAAATAAAGGAGCGTTGCAAAAAAGCTAATGCAATTATTCTTGCGCACTATTATCAAGCTCCAGAGATTCAGGAAATTGCAGATTTTATTGGCGATTCATTAGATCTCTCTAGGAAAGCTGCAAATAATGATGCAGATATAATCATTTTTTGCGGGGTACACTTTATGGCCGAAACTGCAAAAATACTTAGCCCAAATAAAATTGTTCTTTTACCAGATATTGACGCAGGATGTTCATTAGCGGACGATTGTCCCTCAGATAAATTTCAAAAGTTCAAAGAAGAAAATCCAGATCACTATGTCGTAAGTTATATCAATTGTACTGCAGAGGTAAAAGCGCAAAGTGATCTGATATGTACAAGCAGTAATGCAGTCTCATTAATTAAAAAGATTCCTGAAGATAAAAAGATAATATTTGCTCCAGATCAGAATCTTGGGAGATGGGTACAGAAAAATTCAGGAAGAGATCTTAAATTATGGCCTGGCAGCTGTATTGTTCATGAATCATTTAGTGAAGAAGCTTTATTAAAACTAAAATATCAATATCCAGAATCAAAAGTTATTGCTCATCCTGAATGTAGTCAAAATTTGCTAATTTTATCGGACTTTATTGGGTCAACAAGTAAACTGCTTGATTTTGTAAGTAAAGATCCATCTAAAACTTACATGGTATTAACTGAACCTGGAATAATCCATCAAATGAAGAAGAAAGAACCTAACAAAATATTTATTGAAGTCCCCGATATAGAAGGTTGTAAATGTAACGAGTGTCCATATATGAAATTAAATACTTTAGAAAAAATTCTTGACTGTTTGAAAAATAATTCACCGTCTATCGAACTTGATCCAGAAATAATAAGAAGAGCCTATGTACCAATAAAAAGAATGCTTGATATGAGCAATTAATTTAATGAATATACTGAATTTGCCTTATTAATTTTTAAAAATGCTCCTAAATTGGAAGTCTTAGGGACAAACTGACTTACTTGATTTTTTGTAATTATATTTACCAGCTCTTTTTCACCAGCTCTGTATTGATTATCTTTTCTAGTACCAATTTGACTTTGACGAATTGGGTTGATATTCATTCTTACCTGAATGTCTGGAACAATTCCAAACTTGTTTATATCTGTTCCATTAGGAGTTAAATACTTGGCAACCGTAACAGTTAATCCTGAACCATCGACAATGCTTCTCATTGATTGAACAAGACCTTTCCCAAAAGTTTTCTTACCGACTAATTTACCTCTGTTGTTATCTTTTATCGCTCCAGAAACTATTTCACTAGCACTAGCAGATCCCTCATCGACTAATACAACTAAGGGTTTATCTGTTAGGGCTTGACTCTTACCTTTTTTAATTTCTCTAAACCCATCTTTGCTAACAGTAATTACTATTGTTCCCTTGTTAATAAATTGTCTGGAGATATCAATACTTGACTCTAACAAACCGCCCGGATTACTTCTTAAATCAAGGACATAACCAGCAACTTTTTTTATTTCTAAATCCTGTATGGCCTCTCTTGTTTCTTTGGAGGCGTTTGCATTAAATTGTTTGATTCTTATGTAACCTATTAAAAAACCGTTTTTGGTTTTATTAACTTTACTTATAACAGTTTTTATTTCAATCTTTTCTCTTAATAAGGTTTTAAAAAAAGATCTAGCATCTCTTAGGATTTCTAGTTTTACTTTAGTTCCTCTTTGTCCCCTAATTAGTTTCACAGCATTCTCGATATCCATACCTTTTGTAGAAACATCATCTATGGATAATATTTTATCTTTAGCTTTAATTCCTGCTTCATAAGCGGGAGTCCCCTCTACTGGTGAAACGATTATTATTGAATCTGATTCTTTGTCTTTAACTATTTGTATCCCCACCCCAGTAAGCTCACCTGAAGTATCAATTTTCATTTGACTAAATTCTTTTGGTTCTAGGAATCTTGTGTAAGGATCATCTAAATTTGACAACATATCTCTAATTGCATCATATGCTTCTTTGCTGTCTGAGTATTTTTTTGATAAAAATTTCTTTCTTAACTCAATCCAATCTGATTTCTCAAATTTACCATTTGAATCAAGAAAATCCCGGTAAACTATTTGCCAAACATGATCAATTACCTCTTTATAACTATTATTTAAAATTGTTGCTCTAGCAAAATTATTAAAAAATATTCCAGGTAAAGAGAAAGCAAATAAGACTAAATATTTCTTTTTAATCAACTTTTTTATTTTTTCAAGAATTAGATAAATTCTACAATATTATAAAAAATTTTTATTAAAAATTTTCAAAATTTGACCAATCCTTAAGGATCCATCCATTTCCCATCATCTTTGATAAGTTGTATTAAGGCATTAACCCCATCTTCTTCAGGTACTCTTTTTATCTCTTCTTTCCTTCTATATAAAGCGATTGTTCCTTTGCCTTTTCCGACATAACCATAATCAGCATCTGCCATCTCTCCAGGGCCATTAACGATACATCCCATAATTGCTATATCTAAACCTGTTAAATGTGAAGTAGCATTCCGGACTTTGTCTACAACTTCTTCAAGATTAAAAAGTGTTCTCCCACAACTTGGACAACTTATATATTCAACCATTGTTTTTCTTAATCCTAAAGATTGCAAAATTGAGTAACATACTGGAATTTCCTTTTCAGGAGCTTCTGTTAAAGAAACTCTTATAGTATCTCCCAGTCCCTCTGCAAGAAGTGTTCCTATCCCTGCGGTACTTTTAATTCTTCCATAATCCCCGTCACCTGCCTCTGTTACTCCCAAATGCAATGGATAATTATATCCTTCTGAGTCCAGTCTATCTGCAATCATTCTGTAAGCGGCCATCATCACAGGTGCTCTGGAAGCTTTCATTGAAATTATAATATTATGAAAATCGAGTTCATCACAAATTTTGATGAACTCCATCGCAGATTCTGTCATTCCAAGTGGAGTATCTCCATAAGTAAAAAGCATTCTCTCTGAAAGAGATCCATGATTAACTCCAATCCTTAGAGCTTTATTTTCTGCTTTTAAAACTTCCACTAATGGCGTAAACCTTTTAAGTATTGTTTGTCTAATAGTTTCAAATTCCCTATCGGTATATTCAGTTCTTGTAGGGTCTGATTTCTCGAATACAAACAATCCAGGATTAATTCTTACTTTATCAACATGTTTCGCAACCTCCATTGCAATTTTCATACCATTATGGTGAACATCAGCTACTAAGGGTGTGTTGATATTATTTTCTAATAATTTTTCTTTTATATCTCCAACTGCCTTTGCATGTGCTAAGGAAGGAACAGTTAATCTCACTATTTCGCAACCAACATCATGAAGTCTTTTGATGGCCAAGTAAGCATTATCGACATCCATAGTATCTTCATTTATCATAGATTGAACTCTAACTGGATAATCACTTCCAATAGCTATATCACCAACCATTACTGTTCTAGTAGTCCTCCTCTCAATATGAGTTGAATATCTTTTGGAGAGACTATTAACCTCTTTTGATTGAGTTAATGACATTAAACTTCTTGATATTCAGAAAGGATTCATTAAATTATAAGGCATTTAGTTTACCACTTACATTCTCTAGGTCTTTTAAAGTTAGATGATAAGGTTTATTGATTTCTCTTGAAGGAAACCTCAATAAATAAGATGGGTGGAAGATTACCATGATTTCTCTCCCATTCTTTTTAATCCATTGACCTCTTAAATTACTTACAGGATCTTTAACTTCTAAAATAGTTTTCATAGCAGTCGAACCAGTAAGTACTATAAGTTTTGGATCAACTAGTTTTATTTGCTGTAATAACCAGGGTTTATGAATATTAATTTCTTTGGATGTGGGTTTTCTATTATTTGGTGGGCGACATTTAATTACATTGCAAAAATAAACATCCTCATTAAAATCAATCCCTACTTTTATCAATAATTCGTTTAATAACTTACCAGATTTACCTACATAAGGTTTGCCCTCTAAGTCTTCTTGCTCTCCAGGCGCTTCACCAATTATTAATAAATCTGCAAATACACTTCCTCTGCCAACAACTAACCTTTTCACTGAAAATAAAACTTAAGATATTTTTTATCTTAAGAACTCAAAACATGAAAATAAAATAGATTAAGAAAATGAACTAAATTAAACCATTCTGTGATACTTTTATTTATTCTTAATTTATATATCTGTCATTATTAAAAGTCATATTTGAAAAGTCATAAGTCAATGAGTAAAGTTATTTTATCTGAACGGGCACTTTCAATTGAGCCTTCACTCACATTGCAGATAAGTGCCAAGGCAAATCAATTAGCTGCAGAAGGAGTAGATATTTGCAATTTAAGTGCAGGAGAACCAGATTTTAATGCGCCGAAAGAAGTTATAGAGGCTACAAGTAAAGCTATATTTGACGGATTCACGAAGTATGGACCCGCCGCGGGTAATTTAGATCTCCGAAAAGGAATTGCAAATAAACTTCAAATTCAAAATAATCTAAATATTGAATTTGAAAATGTAATGGTCACAAATGGTGCTAAGCAAGCAATATATAATCTTTTCCAAGTTTTGTTAAATGCTGGAGACGAAGTTATTATTCCTTCTCCATTCTGGTTAAGTTATCCCCAGATGGTTAGGTTGGCTGGTGGAAAGCCAATCTTTACAAATTCTTCTGCTGAAGAAGGATTTAAAATAAATATAAAAGATTTAAAGTCTAAAATCTCTTCAAAAACTAAATTTATAATTATCAATTCTCCCAATAATCCAACTGGAAGAGTTATGTCAAAGGAAGAATTGTTGCAAATTGCTGAGGTAGTTAGAGAAAATCCAAATATCAATGTTCTTTCTGATGAGATTTACGAACTAATCCTTAAAAAAGAATTTAAACACTATAGTTTATCTTCGCTAGCAAATGACTTGAAAGATAGGATTTTTATTGTAAATGGGTTTGCGAAAGGATGGGCTATGACTGGCTGGAGGATAGGTTATTTAGTAGGTCCCAAAGATGTAATCAAAGCTTCCTCAGCATTACAAAGTCAAAGTACAAGTAATGTTTGTTCTTTTGTTCAAAAAGGTGCTTTGGAAGCTTTAAAAATTAATAATGAGTTTTTCTCAATGATAAATAGTCATTATGATCAAAGAAGAAGTCTTCTCTATAAGGGCCTTAAGAATATAAATGGAATTAATATTGAAGAACCTAATGGAGCATTTTATGCATTTCCAAAATTACCTAACTCCTCAATTACTTCTGTTGATTTCTGTAATAAAGTTCTTCAAGATTATGGTTTAGTTGTCGTACCTGGAAAAGCTTTTGGGGCTGATCATTATATTAGGATATCATGTGCAGCTTCAGAATATAAAATAAAAGATGGACTAGAAAGGATTGAAAAAGCAATCTCTGAATATTATTGATTTAAATCCAATTATGCTTAATTTCAAAAATTTA
>CACARV010000038.1 GCA_902535025.1 uncultured Prochlorococcus sp. | reverse complement strand
GTTTCCAAAGATACTTTCTTGGAAAAACATTCCTGAGGATTAATTTCGGATAAATTTGATTGACTGATTTGATCCATAATTTATTTTTTTCTTGAAACTAATAATTATATTTTTCAATATAAAAGTCAAAAACCATTTTTGAAATTTTTTTTTTAGTTATTAAATGAGACTCATGTTATAGATTAAATTTCTAAAATAATTTGATTTAAATAATGAAATTGATAAGGTTAAAAGAAAAAGTCAACAATAATGTTGAAGTCCTGTTTTTTTAGAAACATATTGGTATTGCTAGTTCAATGTGGATTTGGGCGTGGAAAACATTTAATAATATGTGGAAAAGATGAGAGCAAATAATTCCACTAAATTACATAAGCAATACTTATATATACCGAGTCTATTAAGACTCAGTCAAGAAAGAGACAGTTGATTCAGTTGTTTTCAATGGTTTTTCTTAAGATTTGAACTTCATTATGCAAGCGAAGTGTAACAGGTCCCAAAGGGTGTTTTGAATTTGGATAAATACTTTGATGATGGTGATGATTATGATCATGTTGATTACCTTCCTCATGTTCATGTTCATGTTCATGTTCATGTTCATGTTCTCGATAATCATCATCTATTAAATTTGATTCACCATGATTATGGCTTGGGATTTGATTTTGAATTTCGCAAGCACCATTACATTCCGGATCACATAAATCACAACTTATACCCAAACCTTCCACATGATCATGATGACTTTCTTGTACTAATCCAACTTCTTTTTCAAAACCAAATAAATTTGACCTGTATTTACATGTAGAGCAATTCATAAAATTTTTTCCTTCTTTATTAAGAATCTCTTCAATCCTTTCTACAAAAGTATCAACTACATAAGTTTGTGATGAAAGATATTTTGCATGTATAAATGAAATATTGGGGTTATTTACTGCGACTAGATCACTTTGTCTTTTAATTCGTGTAACCAGCACTCCTGAGAAAAGGAAATAAGGAAAAATAATTATATTTTTATAACCTAGTCTCACAACATTTTTTAAACCTGGTTCAACAAGAGGGAATGTTACACCAGAAAAAACTGTTTCCCCCCACCCAAAACCGATTCCCTCTACAATCATCCTCGTAATTTTTGAAACATTAGAATTTGCGTCTGGGTCAGAAGAACCTCTCCCAACGACAACTAATAATGATTCTTCAGGCTTCAGAGTATTATTTTGTTTGAATACATCTTTTACTCTTTCACAAGCTGCACTAATCATTAAATTATTTATACCTAATTCTCTTCCATAAATTATTTCAATACCTGTATTACTTGAATAATTCATAAGCAAGCTAGGTATATCATTTTTTACATGGCCAGCAGCAAAAAGCATTGCGGGTATTGCAATTACTTTTTTTATAGAATGATCTTTTAGCTTATCTAGCGCATCAACAAGTGAAGGTTTAGCAAATTCCAAGAATCCATATTCAACTAAAATGTTTGGATATCTTTTTTGGATGAGTTTAGTTAATTCTTGGAACTCAGTAATAGCTAGTTTATTTCTACTACCGTGTCCACAGATAAGAATCGCTACTTGATTATTTAACTTCGAATCTAAATTATCCAAAATTAAGTTATTACTTATACCATAATAGTAAAGAACAATATTATGTAGTGAAAAAAAATAATAACTTACTTGAAATTCCAAATATTAACTCGAAGGATGCAAAGTTAAAGAAATTAATTTATGACGTAGAGGATTCCTTATTTAATGAGAATAATTATTCTAAGGAAAAATTTGAGCACCTTTGTGTATGTAGCGGAGGTACGACCTCTGGCTGTGCAAAAAATGGTTTTACAACTCTAGATCTTAGAAAAAATCACAGCAATATTCACCTAGATACAGAAAGCGATTTAGTAACAATTGGAGGTGGAGTGATAATGGGGGATCTAGTAAATTATTTACAAAAACATAATAGAAGTTTTCCAATTGGACTCTCTAAACTTCCTGGAGCAGGTTACATACTAACTGGTGGAGTAAGCCCACTTAGTAGAGCCTACGGATTAGCCATTGATAATATTGAATCAATAAAAGGTTTCTTAGGTAATGGTACATTTATTTCTTTAAAGAAAAATCAAATATATCCAGAAGAACAGCTGATTTGGGAAGCAATTAAAGGCGCAGCACCCTTCCTCTCAATCATTACCGAAATAGAACTTAAAACAATCCAATCTAATCCAATTAAGGTTATTGAAGGATTTGTAAATCTAGATGAACTTTCAGAAATCATACAACTATCAGAGGAATTTCCAGAAAATATTAGTCTTCAATGGATTCATGCCCAAAAAATTTACATATATGTTTTTGCTGAACTCAAAAATAATATAGAGGATAAAAAAACAGAAGAATATTTAATGCTTCTAGATAAATTTCCAGCTCTGGAAAAACAATTTTATGAGAACTTTAACAAAATAAATTTCTTCCCAAAGGAATTGAATTTATATGAGCTCAATGCAAATAACCATTCTGAGGTAATTAGTCTTCTTGGAGAAGATTTAAAAAATGATGTCCCAATTTTTGTAAACTGTTTGAATGAAATAATGGACAATAAACCTAATGATTCCTGTTATGTTGCTTCTCAACAACTAGGTTGCAAAACTAAAAAGTTAAATTATGGCTCAAGCTTTTTTGTTCATAGAAAAAGTACTTGGAAACCATGGATATATGCATCATGGAAAAAAAATGATCTTCATGAAAAAGAAGTAGCTTTGGACTGGATTTATAAATCGTGGAGTACCCTAAAAAGGTTTTATCCAAATATTCACTTGGCCCAATTACATAATCATTTAAATTCTCATGAGGAAGAACTTAAATTAGCTTTTGGAAATAGAATGAATGAATTAAAAACTTTAAAGAATATTTTTGACCCACAAGGTATTTTGCCTCCTTTATGAAGTAACTTCTTAATTATAAAGAGACTTAAAATGTCAAATTTCTCAAGATATTTATCAAAAAATTGGTTTGATGATCCAAAGTCAAATATTCTTTCAGGCTTAGTTGTTGCTTTTGCAATGATTCCAGAAGCAATTGCTTTTTCAGGCATAGCTGGTGTAGATCCTAAAGTTGGCCTTTTTGGTGCATTTTGCTTATCTATAACAATTGCGATTGTTGGAGGAAGAAGGGGGATGATCACTTCCGCCACAGGTTCAACAGCCCTTTTAATGACTGGACTTGTTACTTATGGCGAGTCACAAGCTCCTGGATTAGGGGTCCCATATCTTATTGCAGCTGGAATATTAACTGGGATTTTCCAAATTCTTTGGGGATATTTAAGACTTGCTTATCAAATGAGATTCGTGCCAACAGGAGTATTAAGTGGATTTGTAAATGCACTGGCACTTTTAATATTTCAAGCACAACTACCCCAGTTAGGGATAGGTATTGAAGAATCAAAAGGATTTGCTGAACAAACTTTAAGTCAATATCCAGTTAACTCTCAAATTCCAATAGTTTGGATCCTTGTAATCCTTGGATTAGTGATCATCTATGGGCTTCCAAAAATCACGAAAGTAGTCCCATCTCAACTTATCGCAATAGTAGTAATTACTCTTATAAGCTTATCCTTTAATCTAGATGTCCCGACAGTTAGCGATTTGGGTAAGTTACCTGATGGATTACCAAGTATTTCTTTACCTTTTGGATCAATAGAAAATGGGAAAGTACCTTTTAGTCTTGAAACATTCGGAGTAATTTTACCTACCTCACTTGCAATATCTCTCGTAGGTTTAATGGAAACTTTTTTAACTCAAGATATTTTAGACGATGTAACAGATACAAGTTCTAATAAAAATAAAGAAGCAAGAGGACAGGGGATCGCAAACATTGTAGCATCTTTATTTGGTGGAATGGCAGGCTGTGCCTTGGTTGGGCAATCTGTAATGAATACTGAAAATGGTGGTAAATCTAGATTATCAACCCTCTCATCAGGTATATCTCTCCTAATTATGATCATTCTCTTGAAGTCTTGGATTGGAGCAATCCCAATGGCTGCTTTAGTAGCAATCATGATAACGATCGCTATAAGTACGGCAGATATAAATGGATTAAAAAATATTAGAAAAATACCTAAGAGTGATACTGCAGTCATGCTTATGACTTTTGCAGTTACGATGCTTACAAAACCTCATAATCTTGCACTTGGAGTTATTGCAGGAGTTGCATTAGCTGCGATTCTTTTCAGCAGGAAAGTCGCAAAAGTTATAACTGTCTCAAGAGAGAAAACAAATAATTTAACCACCTACAAAGTAAAAGGACAATTATTTTTTGTAAGTAAAATTTATTTTTTACAAGGATTCAATATTCATGAACATCCAGAAAATATTGTGATTGATATGTCTTTGGCTCATATTTGGGATCAAAGTGGCGTTGTTGCTCTTGAGCAAATTATTAGAAAATTCCAGAATGGTGGTTCTAAAGTTGAAATTACAGGATTAAATAAAGAAAGTCTTAACTTATTTGAGAGACTAGGTGGTTTAGAGAGCGCTCATTAAAGAATTTTAATTTAAACTAACTTTTTGATAACAGAACCAAAGCCATTGCTGAAAAAGCAAATTCCTATGTGATCTCCAAGCGGTTTTTGAACTATTTAGATCAAAATTTTCAGGCGGAGGGACATCTCCCTTTTCTTTATCTCTTTCAATTTCACTAATAATTCTATGAACCGTATATTCAGGATGGCCTAAATGCATTAGTTGTTTTTGATCATTAGATTCAAATATTGTATATCCGACATTTTTCCCATATGCCAACAAATTCAATTTCCCTTCTTTTTGGGCCTTCTCCATCTCCAAATCTGGTAATCCTGCAAATCTACTTTGAGGACAAATAAATTCATCATCTTGTGTACCCATTAGAGGATGTCCAGGGACAAGACTTTTTAAAGGGAACACCCCAAATAATTTCCTATCAAAAACTTTCTTATCAACCCCCGCTAAGTAAGCTAGCGCAAAGCCCGCCCAACATAACCCAAGAGTACTAGCACAAGAATTTCTAGCTTCATTTACAATTTTCACAAATTCATTCCAATACTTAACATCCTCAAAGGCTAGGTGCTCAATAGGTGCTCCAGTAATAATGACTCCATCTAACGGTTCTGGATTATTTGCTTCTTCCCAAGTTATGTATAGATTATTTAGATGATTAAGATCCCATGTCTTATAAGAGTGAGTTTTAAGCTTTATCCAAACTGGCTCTATTTGAAGAGGGGACAAACCAAGTGGATGAAGCAAGTTAAATTCATACTGCTTTCCGAGAGGCATGATATTCAAAATACCAATCCTAAGAGGACGTATATCCTGTCTTTTTGCCAATTCTGGTTCGATCCAAGATATATGATTTTTCTCAACATCACTTATCTTGTGATAGTTGCTAGGAATTATTAAAGCCAATAAATCTCCTTTCCTATGTAATTTGTAAAAGTGCTTGTTCGAAATCTGCTTTTATATCATCAATATGCTCTATTCCTACAGAAACTCTTACCATCGTGGGAGTAACTCCTGCAGATAATTGTTCTTCTTCAGATAATTGCTGATGAGTTGTTGAAGCGGGGTGAATTACTAAAGTTTTTGAATCACCAACATTAGCAAGGTGACTCGCTAATTTTAAAGAATCAATAAATTTCACTGCATTTTCATAACCTCCATTTAGAGAGAACATAAGCATGCAACCCATTCCTCTTCCAGTAGTATATTTTTTTGCACTTGAGTAATATGGATCAGACTCTAAGCCAGGATAATTAACACTACTTATATTGTTGTTTGAATCCAACCATTTGGCCAATTCAAGAGCATTAGATGTTTGTCTTTCAATCCTTAAACTTAGAGTTTCCAAACCCTGCAATAACAAGAAAGAATTAAAAGGACTTTGAGCTGAACCCCAGTCTCTAAGACATTCAAGTCTCGCTCTTAATGCAAAAGCTATATTTCTGTTATCAGGTACTCCCAAAGATTTGCAGATATCACTGCCGAAACCAAAAGCGTCCCAATGAACGAGTCCATGATAAGCAGCGCTTGGCTCACTCATTAGCGGGAATTTACCATTTCCCCAATCAAAGGTTCCGGCATCAACAATAACCCCTCCTATACTAGTTCCATGTCCACCGATCCATTTCGTTGCACTTTCCACAACAACATCGGCTCCAAAATCAATTGGTCTTATTAAAGCACCACCAGCACCAAGGGTATTATCCACTATTAAAGGAATTCCATTTTCCTTGGCCAAAGCAGAGAGTCCATCAAAATCTGGGATGTTGAAACGAGGATTTCCCATTGATTCGACATATATTGCTTTAGTTTTATCATCAATTTTATTTCTAAAACTATCAATACTGTCACCATCAGCAAATTTAACTTCTATCCCTAATCTTGGAAATTGTACTTTAAATTGATTGAAGGTTCCACCATATAGAAAAGATGTAGAGACAAAATTATCCCCTGCCGTCATACAGTTAACTATTGACAAGAATTGAGCGGCTTGACCTGAGGATGTTGCAAGTGCTGCCATTCCTCCCTCCAAAGCTGCCATCCTTTTTTCAAAGACATCTGTGGTGGGGTTCATAAGTCGAGTATAAATATTTCCAAATTCTTTTAATCCAAAAAGATTTGCTCCATGCTCGGCATTATCAAAGACATAAGAACTAGTTTGATAAATGGGTACTGCTCTAGAATTTGTAGTTGGATCAGGAACTTGCCCTGCATGTAGTTGAAGAGTCTCGAACTTTTGGTTGCTCAAAATTTTTAAATAATCCTATTATCTATTTAACTTAAAAATGTCCAAAAAAAAAACAAAAATAAGATAAATATTTATAAATCCTTTTGTAATGAAGGGTAATTATCATTCATATATGAACTTAAATCATCTTTTATCACAGATCTGAGTTTCTCAATATTTACAGAATCAATTATTGGAAAAGTTTTATTAGCCTCAGGATCTTTTTCGGTAATAGATTTCCAATTCTTACCAAATTCTTTTTCAGAGTTTTTTAGAACGTCATCAAAATTGAGAGCCTTATCATTATTTATAGCGTCAAATTCGCTAAAAGCTTTATTTATGAGCTCCTTTCTATTTTCGAATAGATTTTTGGCTTTTATAGTATCTGGAAGACCCATAACTGGTTGTAATTCCTTAAGAAGTTTTATTTCCTCTTCAATTAAGAGTGTCCATACACCATGTTTATTTTTTGGAAGATTAGAATTACTAAAAATATTAATTTCATCTAGGAAAAAATTTAACCATAAATAATACGATTTTTCTTCAATATTTTTTTTTGTGGATATCTTTTTATTTTGGATCTTTGGGAGTA
>CACARV010000037.1 GCA_902535025.1 uncultured Prochlorococcus sp. | reverse complement strand
TGTGTGCTGGGATAAATTATGATTTCACCAGAATCAAGCTTAAATTTTTCTTCTGAATTAATGCTTTCAATCAATAATTCACCCCCTTTATAGTTAACTTTTTCATTGAGAAAAAGAGTGAAGGATAAATCAGATCTACCTTGGGACATAAATGGATTATCGATATGTCTTCCATATCTCATTCCTTGCATAGATTTAGAAAACATTGTTCCATGAATTCTTTTAGGTAATGCAAAACTTTTGATAAGAATATTATTGAGAATTTTTTGCTCAATTAATCCGGTAAATTTCTTTGAAATGCTAGACTTTCTATCTAGTTGAAGATTATTCTTAACTTTTGAAGCATGATTACCAGCTGTTTTTTTACCATCTTGCCAAGGCAAGTCTGTTCGATTTAAAACAGAATTTATAAGCTCTATTTCTTTAGGATTTAATAATTGATGAGTTAAATAATTCATTCTTAGTATTAAAAATGATACAAAGTTTGGTATAGAAATTATCTTTATGAAACCTTGTTATGATGAAGGAGATAAAGTAACGATAGATACTAATAAGTAAAAGTGCAAAAGTTTAAAAAACTGTTTTATTCTGCATTAACATGTACGTTTCTTTTCAATCTAAATTTACCTTCATATTCTACGCAAAGAGAAGTAAGGGTTTACTCAGGCAGGCATTATAATACTGACAGAAATGTTTACAAGAAATTTGCTGAAGAAACCGGTATAAAAGTTCGTCTTATTGAGGCTGCAGGTATATCTTTAATTGAAAGGCTTAAAAGAGAGGGAAAGAACTCTCAGGCTGATTTGATTTTGCTCGTTGATGCAGCAAGAATAACCAACGCGGCAAAGTTAGGTCTGCTGCAGAAAATTGAATCTGAAAGTCTTGAAAATGCTGTTCCTGAAGGCTTGAAAGATAAAAGTAAAGAATGGTATGCGCTTACCAGAAGAGTAAGAGTTATGGTAGCTAATCCAAAAGTTGTAGATGTCAGTAAAATTAATGATTATACAGATTTAGCTGATCCCTCTTTAAAAGGAAAGGTTTGTTTAAGAAATAGAAAAAGTCCTTATAATCAATCCCTAGTAGCAAATCAAATTGTAAACAAAGGCCAAGAGGCTACTAAAAATTGGCTAAATGGAATGATATCAAATGTTTCTCAACCTTTCTTTCCAGGAGATATTTCAATAATACGGGCTGTATCAAAAAAGAAATGTGGTGTTGGTATTGTAAATCATTACTATGTAGCGAGGATGTTAGCTGGGGTTAATGGGAGAAGAGATGTCCTATATGCAAAAAAAACAGCTGTTCTCATTCCAAGTCCTGCTCACGTAAATATAAGCGCTGGGGGAATCGCTAAATTCGCTGAAAACAAAGCTGAAGCTGTCAAGCTTCTTGAATATTTAGCATCTCCAGCGGGAAGTAAAGGATTAGCTGCTCCTACCTTTGAACATCCATTAAAGGAAGTTAATCAAAACCAGATTGTTAGAGAATTTGGAGAATTTACACCCGACAAAGTCACTGTAGAGCAACTTGGAGATAACAATTCATTAGCTATAAAGATGATGAAAGAGTCTGGTTGGGATTAAAAACTGAATTGATAAGTAAGTAATCAACATTCGATTTATTATGGAGATTTAGCAATTTGTCTTGAGCTAACGAAAATAACTCGTTTTAAATTTCAGTCTTAGGGGATTCTAATTTCTATACCATTTATTTTGTTCATCCTAAATGAGTCAAAACATTAATTAATTAATGAAAATCTACTAAAATCTTGAATTTTATTAATGTTAAATTTGTTTGTTAGCACAGTACCCTTTATGTAAAAAGTCGAAACCTAGTATTTATAGTTTCTTGATTCACTAGCAGAGATTGTATATTTAACCTCTTTTAAACCTATGTAGTAAGTCATTTTTCGATATGCTGATTGGTGACTGTTGGGCGTTCATATGCTCTTTTTTTAGCGTCAGCTAGTTGTTAAAAATCACTCGGCAGATTTTCAATATTTATTGATTTTATGTTCCAACCATAAAGGTTTAAAATTATGAAGAATTTATAAATTTAAAATTGAACTATCTAAATACCTTTTTGTTATTACTCTTAGTAATTGCGAATTATTCAAATTTGTATTTAACTCATGTACGGAAACGTAGATGATAACAATGTTTTGTTGATGTTTATTGATATGATTTTTGAGATAAATATTATCAAAGTGTTATTCTCTAGCATTTCATTAGCATCAAATCTTTTGTAATTATTTATAATTCATAATCAGCAAAAATAATTAGTTTTCCCAAAACGGGTCGGTAGTAAGTTTAATGTTTAACACTCTTTCTTTTTTACTTTTAATGTTTGTAATGCATGCTCTAACTGTTTCTCCATTAACATCAATCTCACATGCACCACAACTTCCTGATAAACAACCAGTAGGAATTTCTAGGCCCGCTTTTGCTGCTGCTAAAAACCAGTCATCTCCATCAGAGGCAAATGTCTCGATATTATTTGGCCATGAAATTTTAATAAATGATTTTTTCAATTTAATAATGATGAAATATTTAAATGTTTGTCAAATTCATTTGCAAGATTATCAATAATTGATTCTCTTTTGATTTTATAAGATTTTGTTTTTTTATCTACAATAGGTAAATTTTTACCTTTCCTTATTAAATTTAGATATTGGTCTCTCCAATTATCATTTTCAAAGATCCCATGAATATAGGTACCTGCTATAGATCCTCCATAATCATTTTCTCTATACCACCCAAGATCTAAATCCTTGAAAATAGGTTTAATATCTACTGCATTATGAATCTTATCTATAACAGTTTGCCCATTATGAATTTCAAATCCATTAATTTTTGATTGGCATGGCCATAGAGATTCAGAATTAATTTGACGAGTTAATTTCTTTTCAGAGAAAGTAGTTTTTAATGGTAGTAATCCAATGCCTTTAATTTTTTGATCAGAATGATTTTTGGAACCTTCTTTAAAATAAGGGTCTTCAAGCGTTGTTCCTAGCATTTGTAAACCTCCACAAATTCCAATTATATTCCCCTTTTCATTTGAATAATCTCTTACATCCTGAGATAAACCAGAATTTTCGAGAAATATTTGATCTTTAATTGTTTGTTTACTGCCAGGCAGAATAATAAAGTCATACTTACTTAAGTTTTGTGATTCTCTAATCCAGTCAATTAATATTGACTCTTCGTTTTCCAATGGATCAAAATCTGAAAAGTTACTTATGGATGGCAATTTTATTATTCCAACTTTGATCTCGGCATTATTAAAACGAGCTTTTTTTTCTAGTAAGTCCAGGGAATCTTCAGGAGGGAATGAATCATTTAACCATGGAATAATTCCAATAACAGGGATTTGTGTTTTATTTTCTATCCATTTTTTCCCTTCTTCAAATAATGAAAGGTCTCCTCTGAATCTATTTATAATAATTCCTTTAATAAGCTTCTTTTCTTCAGGCTTCATTAATTCAAGAGTACCAATTATTTGTGCAAATACGCCTCCCCTTTCAATATCAGTAACCAAAATACAATTTGCATTTAAATATTTAGCAACTCTTAAATTTGTGAGATCTCTATGAATCAAATTCATCTCTACCGGACTTCCAGCCCCTTCGATAATTAAACGGCAATTCGGATATCGTTCGTAAATAGACTTTAAACTTTTTTTAATTACTTCCCAGCCTGGCATAAACCAATCTTTATAGTAATTTTGTGCGGTTGTGGTCCCTATGCTTTTGCCGAGGTGAATAACCTCGCTTATTGAGTTACCTTGTGGTTTTAATAAAATGGGATTCATCTCTGCAGAGGGATTAATACCACATGCAAAAGCTTGAAGTGCTTGTGAATATGCCATCTCTCCACCTTCCCAATCAACCCAAGCGTTGTTGCTCATATTTTGTCCTTTAAAAGGTATTGGAAATTCTCCTAAATTTTTAAGAATCCTGCAAATAGCAGTAACCGTTAACGATTTCCCTGCTCCACTGGAGGTACCTAGGACCATTATTGGTTTCCTTATTTCGTGTAATTTTGCTTCTAACTCCATTAGTAATTTATATTAATTTTAAAAATTTATTAATTATGAAATTGAATTATAATTTGGTAAAAAATTTGTGTTAATTCTAGCCTCTGCTTCTCAATCTAGAAAGAAATTACTAGAAAATTGTCAAATCGAATTTATCCAAATATCAAGTGACTTTGATGAAAATACTATTCAAGAAAAGAATATATATAATTTAGCTTTGGAATTATCTTTTCAAAAGGCTAATAGTTTATCTGAAAATATTCAAAACATACCAATGCCCGAAGAATTTAATTATGGTCCTTTGGAAATACTTGGGTGCGATTCGATTTTTGAATTTAAAGGAGAAGCTTATGGAAAACCATCTAATAAAGAGGAGGCATTTATTAGATGGAAAAAAATGTCTGGAGAATTTGGAATTTTACATACTGGTCATACTCTAATAATTGGGAATTTTGATTCAACTTCCAAAATTTTTAAAATCACTGAAATAATAAAAAAAACAGTAAGTTCAAGGGTCTATTTTTCTAATTTGGAAGATTGGGAAATAAAGAGTTATGTAGATACAAATGAACCTTTGTATTGCGCCGGAGGATTTGCCTTGGAAGGTATAGGCGGTAAATATATAGAAAAAATAGAGGGTTGCTTCAGTAATGTAATGGGTTTGAGTTTGCCATGGCTAAGGGAAAATTTATACAGATAAAAAATTGAGCAAAAAAAAAGCCCTATCTTAAGACAGGGCTTTTTTAAATGAGGTAGAAATTAATCTAAATCAGGCATCTCTAGAGCTGGTTCACTCTTTCTGTCGATTCCTTTTTCGAAACCAGCAGCGGCTGCTCTAGCACGTCCAGCATGCCAAAGGTGACCGATGAATGTAAACCATCCTAGGAAGAATTGAGCTGCGGCTAACCACTGTCTTAAATTAACGAAGTTAACAGCATTAGGCTCTGTAATGATTCCACCAACGGAGTTGATAGAAGCGTTAGGAGCATGAGTCATATATTCAGCAGCTCTTCTTACCTGCCAAGGCTGAATATCATTCTGGATTTTTTCAAGGCTCAATCCGTTAGGTCCTCTTAAAGGCTCTAACCATGGACCTCTGAAATCCCAGAATCTCATTGTTTCACCACCAAATATAATTTCACCAGTAGGAGATCTCATGAGATACTTACCTAGACCTGTTGGTCCCATTGTTGAACCTACGTTAGCTCCAATTCTTTGATCTCTCACTAGGAAAGTAAAGCTTTGAGCCTGCGAAGCTTCAGCATTAGTAGGGCCATAAAATTCTGAAGGATAAGCAGTGTTGTTAAACCAAATGAATGTTGAAGCAATAAAGCTTGCTACACAAATTCCACCAAGCGCATAACTTAATAATCCTTCACCATTCCAGATAAATGCTCTTCTTGCCCAACCAAAAGGTTTAGTAAAGATATGGAATAGGCCACCGATTATTGCGGTAATTCCAACATATACATGGCCACCAACTATATCTTCAATGGAGTTAACACCAATTATTGAACCAGCGCCACCCCAAGGAGACCTAAATAAGTAACCAAGTATTACTCTTGGATCTAAGGTAGGACTGACTAACCTAACTTCTCCACCACCAGGTGCCCATGTATCATAAGCCCCTCCAATGAACATCCAATCAAAAACGAAAAATAGTGCACCAACGCCTAAAACTATAAGGTGATAACCCAAAATGTTAGTCATTTGGTTCTTATCTCTCCAATCTGTTGAAAAGAAAGGAAAATCTTGCTCAAGTTTTTCAGGACCTGCTAAGGAATGATAGATACCACCAAATCCTAAAACTGCAGATGAAATTAAATGCATTACACCAGCCACAAAGAATGGGTATACATCAGTAACTTCTCCACCAGGACCAATTCCAAATCCAAACATTGCAACGTGAGGCATGCAAATTAAGCCTTGTTCCCACATTGGTTTATCAAATGTGAAATGACTTACTTCGAATAACATCATTGCACCGGCCCAAAAAACGATGAGACCAGTGTGTGCAATATGAGCTCCAAGTAAACGGCCAGATAAATTAATTAATCTGGCGTTACCTACGTACCAAGCGTAACCAGTTTCTTCAATACTCTGGTTAGGAGCTCTAAGTAAACTATTAAAGGGCGTTTCCACGTGGTAGAACCTCCTCAGGGAATACAAAGTTTTCGTGTGGTTGATCCACAGAAGACATCCATGCTCTCATACCTTCGTTCAAAAGTATATTTTTTGTGTAGAAAGTTTCAAATTCTGGATCTTCTGCTGCACGAATTTCTTGGCTTACGAAATCATAAGCTCTTAAGTTAAGTGCTAAGCCAACAATACCTATTGAAGATGTCCACATACCCATAACAGGTACAAATAGCATCAAGAAATGTAAGAAACGCTTGTTTGAAAAAGCAATACCGAAGATTTGACTCCAGAATCTATTAGCTGTAATCATTGAATAAGTTTCTTCTTCTTGAGTTGGGTCAAAAGCTCTAAATGTTGAACTTTGAACCTTACCATCTGTGTAAATACTTGTATCTTCATACAATGTATTTTGTACTGTAGCTCCATGAATAGCGCAAAGAAGAGCACCACCAAGAATTCCAGCTACTCCCATCATGTGGAATGGATTAAGAGTAATATTGTGAAAACCTTGAATGAACAGAATATAACGGAAGATTGCTGCAACACCGAATGAAGGTGCGAAGAACCAACTATGCTGTCCTAAAGGGTAAATAAGGAAAATACTTGTGAATACTGCAATTACTGCTGAGAAAGCTAGTGCGTTGTATGGTCTAATTCCAACAAGGCCAGCAATTTCAAACTGACGAAGCATAAAACCTATTAGGCCAAATACTCCATGTAATGCAACGAAGTTCCAAAGTCCACCAAGTTGTAGCCATCTTACGAAACTACCTTGGGCTTCAGGACCCCATAAAAATAGAAGACTGTGTCCCATGGCATCGCCAGGGGTGCTTACAGCTGCTGTTAAAAAGTTACAACCTTCAAGGTATGAGCTTGCAACTCCGTGTGTGTACCATGAGGTAACAAATGTTGTTCCGACAAACCATCCGCCTATAGCAAGATATGCACAAGGAAGTAGAAGTAGTCCGGACCAACCAATAAATACAAAGCGGTCGCGCTTCAGCCAATCATCGAGGACATCAAACCATCCTCTTTGTGGGGCGCTACCAACTGCGATCGTCATGAGAAATCGTTTTTAGCTTCGGGATACGCAGTGACTGTAACAAAGATTGAGAGTAATGTGGGGAAATATTTGTATATCTGAAATGCCTTGTAAAGCTTTCCTGACTTTTTTATTAAAAATTAGGTAAGAATACTCCCTTAATTTGTTAAATTATCTGAATTGGGCTCTAAAAAAAATAAAAATGAATTCAGACCTCACGTCTTTCGATAAAATCGAACAAAAAATTGGTGGATCAAGAAAAATTTCAAATTATATTATTGGAGGAATGCTAACCATAGGAGGTATTGGTTTTCTTTTGGCTTCTATATCTAGCTACACAGGAAGGGATTTATTACCTTTAGGAAATCCTTCAACTTTATTGTTTATCCCTCAAGGAATAATAATGGGAGCATATGGAGTAATAGCCAATTTATTAAATTTTTACTTGTGGTATTTGGTTTACATAAACTTTGGTTCAGGAAGTAATTATTTTGATAAATCATCAAAATCAGTAGAAATTAAAAGAAAGGGATTATTCAAAGATATTGAAGTAAAGTTAAATTTCGATGAAATTAAATCGGTTAAGTTGGATATAAGTGA
>CACARV010000036.1 GCA_902535025.1 uncultured Prochlorococcus sp. | reverse complement strand
AAAGTCAAGGAACAGCTTTTGTAGTTTTCCAAGGACGTTAAAGCTACTTATCGTAGTAAATAACTTTCTCCATAAGAACTTTATTTTTTGGAGAAAGTCTTTTTAAAAAGTTTCACAATTGAAGGTTATGTCAATGAAAACTAGTAGAGAAATTGCATTAGAGAGAAGAAAAGCTATGAGTGATAGTGGAAAAAAAGCTGTTGCCAATTCTTCTACTACCAAAGACAGGGTTCGCACATCTGAAGATATGCAAATTTCTGGGATAAAATCTTCAATTGATACAAATAGTACAACTACTGCGAAAAAACATATTCCGACAGCAAAAATGAATAAAAAATCCTTTTCTAAAAATTTATCCAGCAAAGAACTTGTAATTGAAAGAAGGAAAGCAATGTCAACTCATGGCAAATCAGCCATAAGTTCATCTGATAGAACTCGTACAGAAGCTAATAAAAAGATCCAAGTAAATGAAGTTAAAATAACTCCAGATAAAAACCCTGACTTATCAATTTCTGGTAATTCCGAGAATAAAGTTCTAAATACTAAAATTAAAAGAAGGTTAACTCAAAAAAGAAAACCTATCGTCAATACAAGTAGAGATATTGTTTTGGCTAGAAGAGAAGCACAATCTAAACATGGCAAATCAGCTTCTAAACAAGATAGTAGTGCAGTATCTTTGGCTAGAAGAGGAGATCCAGATTTATCAAGCAGAGAAATATCTCAAAGAGTTAGGGAATTAAGAAGTAAAACTGGAGCAACTTCAAAAAAAGGAAATGGTAAATGTAGACCATGTGGTCCAAATAAAAATGGATCAAAAATGAATATTGCTGATGCAAGTTGGAAAGTTGGTAAAAGTGAAACCAATTCTGGACAAACAGTAACTGGAACACAGGCTAATAGATCTTTAAAAACTACTGGTAATGAAGCTAGTACATGTAGAAGCGTCACAGGTACACAATATTTGGGATCCGAAGTACTTAATCAATTTTGCCAAAATCAACCTGAATATAAACAGCCAACTAGATCTTCAGTAACTTCAACATCAGCTGGAAATAAAGTCACAGGTAATGAGGTCGGAAGATCTGAGAAAGTTACTGGCGATGAACCTGGAACTTGCAAAAGTGTAACTGGTACTGAATATAGTTCTGCAAATCAGTCAAAGGAATATTGTGGGGAAGTTCCCAAAAATCCCTCAAAGGTTAAACATAGTAGTACAGCTGACGGATTAAAAGTATCTGGGTCTTTACCTGGGAGATCTGCACTTGTGACTGGAGATGAGTCAGGATCTGGTCATCAATTAACAGGCGATCAATATCTTGGTACAGAAACTAATCCTAAAGGAAGATCTCATGAAAAAGTCGGGAAATACAATACATTAAATGGCAATGCATTAACTGGTACAGGAGTAGGAAGGTCTGAATTCGTTACTGGTAATGAACCAGGAAGCTGTAAAAATGTAACTGGCGATGAATATATTGGTTCCCAGCAATACGAGTCATTCTGTAAATCCAAACCAAAAGCTGAAGCAATGAAGGTTGGAGTTAGTCTCTCAAATAACGCTAATGAGATTAGTGGCACCTTAACCGGAAGATCTGAGAAAGTTACTGGCGATGAACCTGGAACTTGCAAAAATGTGACTGGAACACCATATACTGGATTAGATCAAGTAGAGGATAATTGTAATTCTGACTTAATAACTGAATTAAAAGATAAAGGAAAGATTTATTTAGGAGGCAGCTCAAATGCACGTCTTACTGGTATACAACCAGGTATCGGAGGAAGTATGACTGGAGCGGGCAAAGGAGCATGTCTAAATCCAACAGGCACCCCTTATGTTGGCGGAGATCAGTTAGGCAATAATTGTTCCAATCATTCATCTGAAAAAAATTATGCCAATAGTGAAAGAAAAAATTCAAGCTCATGGGAAGAATTTTCTATAAATTCTCCCTCAAGAGATAAATACTCTGATAAAAAAAGAGATGGTGTAACAGGCAATGAGTATGAAAATGGCTCAAAGATTACAGGCCCATTCGATATGGCTAAGGACACAGTAACAGGGACAGAACAATTTAGGTTTGATAAAAACAAAAATTCCCTACTTACCCCAAAAAAAGATTTAAAGGAATTTGATTCTTCAAAAGAGAGAGCCCAATCCAGAATTACTGGCGAGGGTCAATCTGCTGGGTTGAAGATAACAGGGGATGATTGGGCAAGAGGAAACAGGGTAACAGGTACTGAAGGAGCTTCAGCAAGAAAAAGAAATCCTACAAGACCAGGCATGACGAGTGCAATGCCAGTGATGGATATAAAAAGGAATGATGAAATGAAAGAGCCAGATTTCTTGATAACTGGATCAAGTGGTAATACTCGTGAAGGTCAACTTGTTACCTTTTCAGGTGGTGCACGAGGGTAAGTAAATAATGCCTTTAAGAGGACTGGCAAAAGCCAAGAACTTCACATTGGGCCCTACAGCTCCAATGAAAACTTTTACGGAAAATATTCATACACAAACAAAAAAATCAAACGATTTAGGAAATTCTGGAAAATCTCATAAATTAACTAATATTATCCAGAATGAAAATTTATATAGGTATGAAAGCAAAATAAAAAGTGATTTTGATGAAATTGTTCCAACTCTAAAGGAAATTGCTCGAATACAACATCATGAAGATTTTATAAGTAAAGCTCAGGTTATATCAAGAAAAAATTTGGGAATAGATTTACCTCTTCATGTATTAGATAAATCTTGGGTTAAACCTCTCGATATGAGAGCTCTTTATGCATGGTGTGCTTTCAAACAACATGAGAAACTTAGTGACAATTTTTTTAAAAATGATCCTCTTGAAGGAGCTTCAGGAAGTAGAGGAGCGGAAGATTTTGAAAAATTTCTTTTAGATTGTGGAATACATTTACTTGATATAACTCCTTGTTCGGATGGTCGATTAGCTCATTCAGTAGCATATGTAATGAGAATACCTTTTAGTTCAGTAAGAAGAAGATCTCACGCTGGTGCACTTTTTGATATTGAAAATACAGTAAATAGATGGGTAAAAACTGAACATAAAAGATATAGAGAGAATATCCCTAATGAAGCTCATAAAGATTCTAGGTACTTAAAAGTTGTTACTTATCATTTTAGTTCTGTGGATCCTTTGCATCAAGGATGCGCAGCTCATGGGAGTAATGACGAGTTAGCTGCAAAAGAAGGTAGAAGTAAACTATATGCTTTTAAAGAGGCTGTAGAGAATAGCTTTTGCTGTGGTGCTTCTGTGGATTTAATGTTAATTGGACTTGATACTGACACTGATTCATTAAAAATACATTTGCCAACTAGCGATGGAGGGATTGATTTAGAAAAAACCATTTCTACTTTAGAAATTTATAATTCAACAATAAATTTTTCAAAAGAGGATGCAGAGAGAGAAATTTGTCAGACAATTTCTAAGCAATCTTCCAAAGATAAACTAAATGGACTGGAAAAATTTATGAATAAATTAATTATCAATAATATTTCTCAAATTGATTATGTTAAAAGTTTTCATAATGGTTCTTATGAAGATATTGGACATGCAGAGAGGTTTATTGGAGTAGGTATAGGTTTTAAAGAAGTACATCTCAGAAATTTAACTTATTTTGCTCATTTAGATACAGTCGAAGAAGGGGCTCCAGATCTAGATGTAGGAGTAAAGATTTTTACTGGATTAAATGTTTCTCAAGATCTACCTATTCCAGTAGTAATAAGATTTGATTACTCTGGGAAAGTACCTGGTGCAAAAGAGAGGGCAATAAAAGATTGTGAAAGAGTCAATAATGCGATATCAATTAGATATAAAAATTTAGTTGATCAAGGTTTGTTACATACTTGCTCTACTATTAGAGATAGGGACAACATTCATTCCGCTCACATTATTGGAATGTCTTTAGATAAAAAAACAGAGGAGGCTCACTAATTATGTTAATTTGCAAGGTTGTAAAACCACTTGTTTCTACTAATAGGATTCCTGGCTTTGAACATAAACATCTGCAGGTTGTATTAGATGGTTCTTCTAATAAAGTTGCAGTTGATTCTGTTGGTTGTAAGCCAGGTGATTGGGTTATTTGTGTTGGAAGTTCTGCTGCAAGAGAAGCAGCGGGAAGCAAATCTTATCCAAGCGATTTAACGATTGTTGGAATAATTGATCATTGGGACCCTGACAAGTCATAAAAAAGGAGGATAGAAATTGTGGAAATTATGAAGGTATTAGGGAGAATGGTTTGTACTCAAAGAGTAGCTGGCTTAGGTCATATGAATTTACGAATTTTAGAAAATAATAAAGGAAAGAAATTAGTTGCTGTTGATCCTGTTGGTGCTACAGAAGGTAACTGGGTTTTTACTTCAAGTGGTTCTGCCGCTAGATTTGCTTGCCCTAATCCAGAAATTCAAACCGATTTAACAATTGGCGGTATTATTGATTATTGGGAGAGTGACTAAAATTTTAACTTCAAAAATTTATTGAGAAACTTTGTTGAATGTATAGTGTAATTAGTCTTGAGTAAAGAATTTAATGTGGAATGAAAGAGAATCACCTTTGAGGATTGAAAAAAGATTTGAATTTGAGAAATATTCGAAAATTAGTAAATTCATGAGTAAAATCGAGAAATTATGCAAGGAAAGTGATATCTATCCAAATATCAGCTTCGGTAAGAATTTTGTAAGTCTGTCAATATTTTTAGATAATAAAGAAATATCAGACAAGGAAAAAGACTTTTCAAAAGATATTGATAAATTTTATTTGGAGGATTAGTCCTTTTAATAATTATTTGGCTTTGAAATATCTCTTTTTATTAAAGCCATTAAATATGTGGGAGCTTTATATCTTCCTGGCAGACATCTATTTAGAGTTTCGAGATGACTCCAACACACTGTTTTTTCTATATCTTTAACTGAGTTACCCCTTAAGATTAATAGTCTAAGAGCTTTGCAAAATAAAGGATAACCTGCTTCTAGTTCATCTATATTAAGCTTTGCTGCAGACATAGATCAAAGATGAATAATCAACTAATAATCTATACAACTATGGTGCACAATTGGTTCATATTTCAAATTTCTAAATAATTAGAAATTAATCTAGAAATGCGACGCAATCTATCTCAACTAAAACTCCTTTTGGTAGAGATGAAACTTCTACACAGGCCCTTGCGGGAGGATTCTCTATATTAAAAAAGTCACTATATATTTTGTTGACAATTTGAAAATTACTTAAGTCAGTTAAGTAAATAGTTGTTTTTATTACATCCTCTATTTTGGCCCCACCAGCTTTAAGAACTGCTGCAAGATTGTTTAAAACTTGAATAGTTTCCTTCTCTATATCACCTAAACATGTTATTTCATTTATGGATGGGTCTATAGCAATTTGACCAGAACAATAGATAAAATCACCAGCTTTTATTGCCTGATTATATGGCCCGACTGGATCTGGAGCATTTGATGTTTTAATTACTTGTTTGGGGGACATTTGTTTAAGAAGATACGTATCTATTTAAACCCATAAATCTTTATTTGCTCTTAAAAAAGTAAATTCTTCTAAATTTTTGGCTCTTAAGAAAAGGTTTATTTTCATCTCTTCATCAAGTAAAAAAGGAATTGTCAAATCATTTAGAGAAAGTTTTTTTTCAACTTCCGAAAGTTTATTTTTTATATCTTGATCTTGAGGTTCGAGATTCAATGCCCACAATAGATTTGCTTTGGTATATTCATGTGCACAATATATAAGAGTATTTTTTGGTAATGACTTGATTCTTTCTAGTGAAGAATACATTTGTTGATAAGTTCCTTCAAAAATTCTTCCACAACCTCCAGAAAATAATGTATCACCAATAAAAAGGGCAGGATTTTCCTCATTCAAAAAGAAAGCAATATGTGAGCTTGTATGCCCTAATACTTCAATTATTTTTACTTCTTCGCCTAAAATATTCAAAGTTACTCCATCCTCTACAGATAAGTTTTGAAAAGGTATTCGCTTTTTTTCTTTAGAAGAAGCAATGACTTTTACATTTGGCCATCTTTCAATAAGAGACTTCGTCCCTCCAATATGGTCTGAATGATGATGAGTTTGCAAAATAGCTTTTAAGTTAAGATTGTTTTCATCTAAATATCTAATAACTGGTTCGTGAACAGATGGATCTACAACCACAACGGATTTATCTTTTACCCACATCCAAATGACATTATCATTTAAAACTCTTAATCCTATTATATTTCGAGCTTTATTAAAATCCATTGTTAACTTAGAATGAAGAATCCTTGGAAGAAATTGATCTATGTTTACTATAGCTTTACCAAAAGGTGCTCTGTTAGATGATTCAATTTCAACTTTTAAAAGAGCGGGTTTAGATTTCTCTGATGCATTGGATAAAAATAATAGATCATTAACCTTTGAATCAAATTGCAAACGGGCTAAAGCTTTATTAGTAAGAAATGGAGATGTTCCTGTTTATGTAAGTTACGGTCAGGCTGATTTGGGTATTGTTGGGTATGACGTTTTACGAGAATCTGAATTAAAAGTCGCAAAGTTATTAGATTTAGGATTTGGTGGTTGTCATATGTCGTTAGCAGTTAAGAAAAATAGTAATTATTCAAAACCAACGGATCTTCCCGCAAATTGTAAAGTCGCAAGTAAATTTACAAAAACAGCGAGATTTTATTTTGATGAATTAAACATACCTGTAGAAATAGTTCATTTGACAGGATCTGTCGAGCTTGGTCCTATTACGGGCATGGCAGAGGCAATAGTTGATTTGGTGGCAACTGGAAAAACTCTTAAAGAAAATGGTTTGATTAAAATTGATGATCTTTTTTATTCAACTGCAAGACTAATTGGAAACCCTTTATCTATGAGGTTGGATGATAATAATCTCAGAGATACCATTTTATCAATAGAATCAACTAGTGATATATAGAAGATTAGCTAAATGTTTTTAAATGATTTAAGAAGAATTAAAAAGTTAGGTAAATATTTAACTAAAGATAAAAAAACAATCTATTTAATATTAATAGTTTTATTACCTGTGTCTTTCTCTGGAGCCGTTCAACCACTATTGATAGGTCAAGCAATTACTATTCTTAAAAACGAAAGTACAGATGTTTGGCTCAGTAAAACTTTTTTTGGGCAATCCATAAATGCCATAATCTTAACTTTATTCGTAACAGTAATTTTTAGGTTGGTTTTGCAAGGATACCAAACCTATAATATTCAAGCGGTAGGGCAGAGACTAACTGCAAGGATAAGGAGAGAACTTTTTGATCATTCAATATCTTTATCTCTTAAGTTTCACGATAAAATGCCTGTTGGGAAATTATTAACGAGATTAACCAATGATGTTGACGCTTTAGCCGAGGTCTTTGGCAGTGGAGCAGTTGGGGTTATTGCCGATTTTGTAAGTCTGATAGTAATTTCATTGACAATGCTCTCAATTGATAAAGGACTTGCCATTTTGTTGCTCTTAACTCAAATCCCAGTTTCATATTTCATTATTTGGCTTCAGAAACGTTATAGGAGGGCAAATTATCAAGTAAGAGAGGAGTTATCTCAACTTAATTCTGATTTTCAAGAGAATCTTCAAGGTTTAGACGTGGTTCAGATGTTTAGAAGAGAGGCTTTCAATAGCAAAAAATTTTTTAATACTGGAACTGCTTATAAGAATGCCGTAAATGGGACAATATTTTACGATAGTAGTATTTCAGCTTTTATAGAGTGGATTTCACTTGCTGCCGTTTCTTTAGTTTTAGCAGTTGGAGGTTATCTGGTTACTTCTGGTAGTATTGGTTTAGGAACATTAACAACTTTTATTTTATATTCTCAAAGACTTTTTGAACCTTTAAGACAGCTTGCAGAGAGATTTACCCAGATTCAAGGCGGGCTTACAGCTGTTGAGAGAATTAATGAGTTATTAGACGAGAAAATAGAGATAAAAGATTCTATTTCTGTAAAACATTTTTCAAATGAAATTGTAAATGGAAATTATTTATTTAAGGGAAAAATTGAATTCAAAAATGTTAATTTCTTTTATAAGGAGGGCGAAACTATTATAAAGGATTTATCTTTCTTGATAAATCCAGGTGAGCATATAGCTTTTGTAGGGCCAACTGGTTCAGGCAAAACAACTGTTATTAGATTACTTTGTAGATTGTATGAGCCTCAATCAGGTCAGATTTTAATTGATGATATCAATATTAAAGATATACCAATTTCAATTCTTAGAAATATGTTAGGAGTAGTCCTACAAGATACATTTATTTTTAGCGGTAACGTTGGAGATAATTTAAAACTGAATAAAAATATTGACGATTTAGAATTAGAAAATGTATGCAAAGAATTAGGGTTAAATAGACTGCTAAAAAAATTACCTCTTGGGTTGAATACATCTCTTAGAGAAAGAGGTGGAAATCTTTCTTCTGGTGAGAGACAACTTCTTTCAGTCGCCCGCGTAGCG
>CACARV010000035.1 GCA_902535025.1 uncultured Prochlorococcus sp. | reverse complement strand
TTAAATTTTTAATATTAGGCAGCGGTAATTCTTCGGTATTTGTTAATTGTTTTGTATTAGTGAAGTTTTTATTTTTACTAAATATTCCATTACTGCTAGAGGTTTCTACACCACTTGATTCCCGCTTTTTTTCTTCTATATTTTCTAATTTTTTTAATAATCCAAGTTTAATTTGTTCTTGATTTTCTTCTTCACTCACTTCATTAACTAAAGAAATTTGTTCTTGATTTTCTTCTTCACTCACTTCATTAACTAAAGAAATTTGTTCTTGATTTTCTTCTTCTCTCTCCTCATCAATTAAAGAAATTTGTTCTTGATTTTCTTCTTGATACTGATTTTCCCTTAGTACTGGACTATGGATTAATAAATCATTTAAGGAATCAATACCAAATCTATGGACCCACTTAAGAATAATATTTTCTTTTAGCAAAAAATTATTTTCTAAAGAGGCCTTTTTAAAAACTTCTATTAGATGAATTTTTAAAAGCATGAAATTTTTTAACTTAACTTTCTATTTAACAGAGGTCTTATAATAATCAAGGAAAAAACTGTTAAAGAAAATAAAATTGAGATACAACTCTTACAAGTTAAATCACCATAAGGAGCATGTAAAGCAACCAATTCTAAATCCATAGTTTG
The DNA here is from genome assembly GCA_902535025.1 of uncultured Prochlorococcus sp. GTDB lineage: Bacteria > Cyanobacteriota > Cyanobacteriia > PCC-6307 > Cyanobiaceae > Prochlorococcus_A. The sequence goes on along the minus strand of CACARV010000035.1, from coordinate 8,027 downwards.
TGTATAAGCAGTCCTAATAGGTTCAATCGCAAAAGTTAATGGATTTAAAGAAGCTAGCCACCCCAACCAATTTGGCATAAATGATATTGGAGCTAATGCAGTACTCGCGAAGAGAAGAGGTAAATTGATTACGAATATAAGAGCAATTAATTCAATATGGCCTGGTAAAACAAATGCTAAGCATAAGCTGATCGAAGTCACAAAAAGAACTAATAGAATTAGAGTTGTAAAGACAATTCCTAAACCATATAAGTTTGGCCACCCATAACCCAAAATGTATGAAACGATCATTATTACAATACTCTGCACAAAACTGAGGATTGTTATGTAAATGAAAGAAGATAAAACTATGGACAATCTACTGGTTAAAGGCGCCACAAGTAACCTATTCAGAAATCCAAACTCCCTATCAAACATTAAAGGGAGACCAGAGTTTAGGGCTCCGCTAAAAGCAGTAAAAACGATAAGTCCTGCTCCTAAAAAATTCCCATAAGAATCAACCCCTGGTAAAAACCCCTCGGGAGCCTTAGAAAAAAGTGCTCCAAATAAAAAAAGCCAAATTATGGGTTGTAATATTCCAGCCAAAAGAGTTGATGGCCTTCTTTTTAGTTGGATAAATAATCTCTTAGTTAAGGCATATGTTTCTTGATATAAAAAAAATAAACTATACTGTTTTAATTCCATGATTAGCACTTATTAATATTCATTATAGTTAGTTACCCAAAATTTTTTTATCGCATTGATTGCTTTGATTCTTTTTTAAGATCTCTTTTCCCTGCCATTGAAATTTCGGCATCTAATAATGTTTTCCCAGTTGCCTGAAGATATACATCATCCAGGCTTGGCTGACTTTGGGTAAGAGAAAAAATTTCAAACTTTGAAAAGGCTAATTCCACTTTTAACTTCGCAAGTAAATCTTTTTCCTTATCTGCCACAAAATTTATTGAAAACCCTTGAGCTTCATTAATAATAATCTGACTAATTCCATCTATAGAAGATAAAATATGACATATTTTTTCTGCTTCTTTCTGATTACTAAATTCTTTAACTTTTAAAGTTATCCTATCTCCTCCAAGTTTGTTTTTAAGTTGGGAAGGAGTCCCTTGTGCTATAACTCTTCCATCATCAATTATCACTAATCTGTCTGCCAATTTATCTATCTCATCTAGGTAGTGACTGCTTAAAATAATAGTCATTCCATCATTTCTCAAATCTTTCAAAAGTTGCCATATAATATTTCTACTTTCAATATCTAAACCGACAGTAGGTTCATCCAATATTAATACTTGAGGCAAATGTAAAAGTCCAGCTGCCAGATCTATTCTTCTTTTCATTCCTCCTGAATAAGTTCCACACTTGCGGTCAATCCAATCATTCATTTCTAATTGATCTACTAATTTTTTTATCCTTTCAATTTTTTTGTTTTTATTGATGTGATATAAATCTGATTGAAAATCCAAAAGCTCTCGTCCCGTTAATATTTTGTCAAGTGCAATGTCCTGAGCAACATAACCAATTAATTCTCTAATTTTCCTTGAATTTTTTATCAAATTAATATTATTTATAAAAACTTCTCCATTATCAGGTTCAATTAAAGTAGCTAGTATTTTTATTAATGTTGATTTGCCTGCACCATTTGGACCTAGAATTCCAAATAATATGCCAGCTTCAATTTCTACAGATAAATTTTTTAACGCTTTAACATCTAGATATGATTTTGAAAGATCTTTAACTTTGATATAATTCATCAAACTTACTATTTATTAAAAAACATTTTACATCTAATTTAATTACTAAGGAGAGATACTATAGAGAAAAATATCTGTATAGATTGCTGCTCAAATTCTACTGATAGTTGTGTTCTGGAAATTAATAATAAGAGACAAATACCGAACATATATAGAATTGACCATCTAAAAAGGGACTTTGCTCTTGAAACATCATTAGGAGATTTCTTTAATTTATTTATTAATTGCAAAAGTCTGCCATTAAATGGCAATAACATAATTCCGTATAGGAGACCTCCTTCAGGTAAAGCAAATATTCCCATAATACTCATTACAATAGTTGCCCATCCATAACGAGAAATCGCTTTAGCAGTAAAAACAGATCCTTTAACAGAAGGGAGCATAGGAATACCTACAGATGAGTAATCATCCTTCAACAAAATTGCAAGTGCCCAAAAATGAGCTGGAGTCCATAACATTACTAAACCAAATAGCCACCATCCACTAAGTCCTACATGTCCTGTAGCAGCGGATGCACCGACCAAAGGAGGTATAGCTCCAGCAACTCCTCCAAAAACAATATTTTTAGTTGTACGTGGCTTCAAAATAACGGTATATAAAATTACGTAACTAAATAAACCAAGAAGTGTTAGTCCCGCAGCTAAAAAATTTACACCGCTTATTAAAAGCATTGAAGCTGCCAAAGTACATGATACTGCAGCTAAAAATACAGTCTCAGATGATAACTTACCTGATGGCAAAGCTCTTTTGCTAGTTCTTATCATCCTTTTATCTAATTCCATTTCCCACAAGCAATTAAGTGCTCCAGCAGCAGCAGCGGCCAATGCTCCTCCACCTAATGTACAAATAAGTTTTGGAGATGATAAAGGCCATTCCTCTGTTAAGGCCATTCCACCCAAAGTTGTTGCAAGTAAAAGAGGAATTAATCTGGGTTTTGCTACTTCAAGCCAAGGTGGCAAAGTTAATTTTTTCCTTGAAGGTACAACTTCATTCCTAATTGAAGATTTAAAGTCTTCCAAGTTACTACTATTCATGAATTAATACCAACCATTTGAGAATTCATGGAGAGGTTTATAGGTTTTTTGGCAAAGGGATTTCTAAAAATTAATGTTGTTAATATTGCAATAAATAATGAGGCGTTAAGTTGATGACCGATGATAAAAACAGGTTCATTCAAATTTGTTTTAAGACTTAAAACACCCAGAACAATTTGCGAAATCAATAGAAAAATAAGGGCTGAAAGATATTTCCAATTTTTTGTAAACAAACTTCTTCTACAAATTGAAATGCCAATAATCAATAAAATTGAAAAAGTAATAGGGAAAGCAAATAATTTATGAGTATCTAGAATTAGACATTGTTTATTAAAAGATAAGCAAATATGTGCTGACCAGGTTGATGAAAGCCTTACTCCAATAAAAGATTGAATCAAAGTAAGTAAGAGAGGAACAAACAATAATAATCTCCACCAAATTAATGGCTCAACAATTTCGTCATTATCTAAATTTTGATTTATTGAAATAGTTGTAATTAGAAGAAGAAATGCTATTAAAAGATGGCCCGTTACAGTATATGAATCCAGTAAATTTATTACTGTTAAAGCTCCAAAAGATCCTTGGACAATAATAAGAAAAAGTAGTAATGAATAAGTCTTAGGCAACCAATTTGGAATTTCTTTTTTCCAGATAATTGAAAGTACAAATTTTAAAAGAATTAATATACCAACCAGAAAAGCATCTAGACGATGAAACCACTCTAGAAAGACTCTAAGGTTCATATGAGTAAAAGGCAGAAAAGATCCATAACATAATGGCCAATCTGGACAGGCAAGACCAGCTTCCATGACTCTTGTCGCACCTCCAATTACGATTAGAGCAATTAGTGCGAATACACTATGGCTTCCTAATCTTTTGAAAATTGGCAGATATTTTGCTTTATATAATTGGTTATTAATCAAATGGATAAAACCTATTAATTTGCATAATAATTTAGATTTAAAAACCAAACATTAATTAAAAATTAATATGTTTAATTTAAAAAATAATTTATAAATTTAATCTTTTTTCCCTGACAATTAACCCTAAAAAGTTGTTAATAATACGTCTTTTATTTCCTAAATCTTAAGAAGTTGTGAATTTAAATGATTTTCTTTTAACAAAAGATGCAGAATTTAAAAAAATGAATATCTTAAAAATATAAACAATTTTTCAAACATCAATTGTTAAATAAAAACATTTATTTAATACTAGTTATTTCGCTCGTTTTTGCTATATCTTTTTGGATTGGATTTAATGTAAATTTGCTTCCAGCTGAGGCAAGTATTAACGCTCCAATTTATGATGAACTTTTTAAAATTCTCTTCATCATTGGTTTAATTATTTTTATAGGTATGACAATAGCAGTTATTTATAGTTTATTTAAGTTTAGGAAAAGAAATGATCAGATAGGCGATGGTATAGCTCTAGAGGGAAACTTAAGCTTAGAAATTGTATGGACAATCATTCCTTCTATAATTGTTTTATTAATAGGTTTATATAGCTACAACATATACGAAAGAATGGGAGGAATGAAGGAACTAAATCACAACCACGAAATGATGAGTTCAAATCCTGAAAAAATATGGGCTGGAATTAGTCAAACTTCTGATAATCAAATATCAGAAAATAATTTATCAATTGAAGTTTCTGCTATGCAATTTGCATTTCTATTCAACTATCCCAAAGGCAATTTTATATCAGGAGAACTTCATGTTCCTGTTAATCAAAAAGTATCGATGAAAATGGAATCTAAAGATGTAATTCATGCTTTTTGGGTACCTGAGTTCAGAATCAAACAGGATATTATTCCTGGGCAGCCTACAATTCTAAATTTTACTCCTACAAAAGTAGGAAAATATCCGATAATTTGTGCAGAATTATGTGGCCCATATCATGGCGGAATGAGAGCCTCCATAATTGTCGAAGAAGAATCTGTTTATAAAGATTGGTTTAACAAAAACAATAAAACAGAGGTGAATTTATGACAATATCAATTGATCCACAAAAAGCTAAAAATGAAGGTCTTCAACCTAAAGGCTGGCTCAGATACTTTAGTTTTAGTCTTGACCATAAAGTAATTGGAATACAATACTTGGTTTGCGGTTTTCTCTTCTATTTGATAGGGGGCACTTTAGCGAGCGCTATAAGAATTGAACTTCTTAGTCCAATGTCTGACTTTATGCCAAGAGATGTATACAACCAAGTTTTAACCTTACACGGAACAATAATGATATTCCTTTGGATAGTTCCTGTAGTTAACGGTGCTTTTGGAAATTATTTGATCCCATTTTATGTGGGTGCAAGAGATATGGCATTCCCGAGATTAAATGCGGTAGCTTTTTGGCTAATTCCTCCTTCTGGCTTGATGCTGGTAGCAAGCTATTTTGTTGAAGGTGCTGCTCAAGCTGGATGGACGGCTTATCCACCCTTAAGCATAACTACTCCTCAATCAGGACAAATAATTTGGATTATGAGCGTTCTATTACTTGGGGGTAGTTCAATTTTTGGTGGAATAAACTTTATAGCGACCATTATCAAATTAAGAAGGCCAGGATTAAAACTTATGCAATTGCCAATGTATTGTTGGGCAATGCTCGGTACGAGTATTTTAGTTGTTTTGTCAACTCCAGTTTTAGCAGGTACTTTAATTCTACTCAGCTTCGATATCATTGCTAATACAGGGTTTTTCAATCCCGTTTTGGGTGGCAATGTCGTAGTTTATCAGCATTTATTTTGGTTTTATTCTCATCCAGCTGTTTACATTATGGTCCTTCCTGCTTTTGGTTTAGTCAGTGAAATACTTCCTGTTCACTCTAGAAAACCACTTTTTGGATATACAACAATGGTTTTTTCAATAATGGGGATAGTTGTTTTAGGTTTAGTCGTTTGGGCTCATCATATGTTTACTAGTGGCACGCCCCCTTGGATGAGATTGTTCTTTACTATCGCGACAGCATTTATTGCTGTTCCAACAGGTATAAAATTTTTCAATTGGGTTGCAACATTGTGGGGTGGTAAGATTTCCATCAATAGCGCAATGTTATTCTCTTGTGGTTTTATTATAAATTTTGTTTTTGGAGGTATTACAGGAGTTGCATTAGCACAAGTACCTTTTGATATTCACGTACATGATACATATTTCGTTGTAGCTCATTTTCATTACATTGTTTACGGAGGGACTGTTTTTATTATTTTCTCATCAATATATCATTGGTTCCCCAAAGTAACTGGAAAATTGCTCAATGAAAAATTGGGAATTTTACATTTTATCATTACCTTTATTGGATTTAACTTATGCTTTGCTCCTCAACATTGGCTAGGTTTAAATGGAATGCCAAGAAGAGTTGCAGAATATGATCCTCAGTTCCAGTTCGTTAATCAAATCAGTAGTTTAGGGGCTTTCTTTATGGCTATAAGTACACTTCCCTTTCTAATTAACGTATTCCTAAGTGTGAGAAACGGAAAAAATTCTGGAGATAACCCTTGGAATGCTCTTACACCTGAATGGCTTACATCTTCTCCTCCTCCAGTTGAAAATTGGGAAGGAGAAGCTCCATTAGTTGAAGAACCTTATGGTTACGGTAAAGAATTTTCTGAACAAAAATAAAATAATATGACAACTTTAGATAGCTCAAAAGAAATTCAAAAAAATAATTCTGAGGTTAATGAAGCCCATGAAGATTTCAGAATGTTTGGTCTTATAACTTTCTTAATTGCGGATGGGATGACTTTCGCAGGATTTTTCGCTGCTTATTTAACCTATAAAGCAGTTAATCCATTGCCTGATGGTGCTATTTATGAATTAGAGCTTCCTATACCTACACTAAATACAATTTTATTACTTGTAAGTAGTGCAACTTTCCATAAGGCGGGCAAAGCACTATTGAAAGATAAAAACTCAGATTCTCAAAAATGGTTGTTCTTAACTGCTCTGCTTGGAGTAGTCTTTTTAATATGTCAATTATTTGAATATTTTCATTTACCTTTTGGGTTAACAGATAATTTATTTGCAAGTACTTTTTATGCTCTTACAGGTTTTCATGGTTTGCATGTTACTCTAGGTACCTTAATGATTTTAATAATTGCTTGGCAATCGAGAGAAAATTATGGAAGAGTTACAAGTAAAAATATTTTTCCATTAGAAGCAGTCGAATTGTATTGGCACTTTGTGGATGGCATATGGGTTATTTTATTTATTATTTTATATCTTCTATAAGAGATAAAATGATAAATATATTTTTTATTAATTTATATTGCCACAGTTCTCTTTTTTAGTAAGAATATATATTTAGAAATCGCCGAGATAATGCTTGTAGGAAAAGAACTTCTTGAAAAAGCAAAATTACTAAGCAAGCAATCTGAAAATGAGATAGCAAAAGGATGCGGCTATGTTAGTCCTAGCGGAAGGGTACTCAGAAAAAGTTTTTACAGGGCGCTAATTGAAGCTAAAGGTTATAAATTAGAAAACAATGGTTCAAGTAGAATTAGCAGTAGAGTTTCTAGAGGTAGACAGGCAGAATTCAAAACTAAAGTTCATGGAAATGGTAACTTATTAATTGGTCATGCTTACACCAAGAAATTAGGCCTTGAGCCTGGACAAGAATTTAAAATTGACCTTAAAAAAGAATCCAAGACAATCTATCTTATTCCCTTAAAACATTAAATTAGATATTACCAACCATTTTCTTTAAGCCATATCGAAGAAATTTCATTTTTTAAACTATCTTTTTTATCATTATTAAATAAAAGTAATTTCTCTACATATTTAATTAGTGCATCGGCCTCAAGATTAACATTATCGCCGATATTTAAAAATTTCAAATTTGTGTTATGCCAGGTATGAGGAATAATCGCAATAGTAAATATTTCCCCCTTTTTCTCATATTTTGCAATTGTAAGACTAATACCATTTACACAAATACTGCCTTTCGTAACAACGTACTTTGAATAATTGTTGTTTTCCCACTTTATTGATAAAAGCCAAGATTTCTCTAGCTTTTCTATTTTCTCAACTATCCCAAGACCATCAATATGACCGCTAACTATATGCCCTCCAAGACGATCAGATATACGAAGAGCTGGCTCCAAATTAACAATCTGATTCATATTAGACTTCAATCCTAAAGTAGTTTTTTTTAATGTTTCCTCACTAACATCAACGGTAAACTTATTCTGAAAAATTTCTTTAACTGTTAAACAAATGCCATCAACAGCTATGCTATCACCAATTGCAAAATCAAAA
>CACARV010000034.1 GCA_902535025.1 uncultured Prochlorococcus sp. | reverse complement strand
GACTCTATCCATCTTCTTAAACACCTGGCACCCATGCAGGTATATGTTCTATCAATACTCCATAGTAGGGAACCTACATAATTATTTTCTCGTTGAGTATTTTTTATTTCTAAATTTTTTTGAGTTTGATAATCAATAATTAATTTGTTTTTACGAAGTTGAATTTGTGGAAAGTCTAATGAGATTTTTACAGAAGAATCCCTATCTAAATTTGAGGGGTTAATTTTTTCTAAATAATTTAATAAACCTCCAAGTGATCTAGTCGCATTGTTTAAATTTTTAAGTCCTATACCTTCTAAGCTCGTAATTTGGAAATATTTCGTGATTAGATAATTTGCTTCATTAATGCCGAAAGGGGTCTCTTGTGAAACAGTATATGTAATTTGACTATTTTCCTTGATTAATAAATTTTTTACTTCATTGCTTCCTACAATAATTTCTGAAGAATCTAATTTAATAATTTCATCAAATAATTTTGCCAGCGATTGACCTTCCATAGTTATTAATTCTCCAGTACTTACATCAGCTTTTGATATGCCCCATTCATAAGATTCGTTTGAGTTTTCTTCAGATAAGTAAATAGCAGTAATCCAATTATTTTTCTTTGCTATCAACATGCCCTCTTCAATCACGGTTCCAGGAGTAATGATTCTTGTAATTCCTCTTTTAATTGGAGTCCCGTAATTACCAGAACTATTTTCTAATTGGTCGCATATGACAACAGAATAATTTTTTTTAATTAAATCAGCACAGTATCTTTCCATTGCATGATAAGGAACTCCTGCCATAGGGATCTTACCAATTTCTTTGCCAGCATCTTTACTTGTTAATGTTATTTCTAAAAGATTAGATATTAATACAGCGTCCTCAAAAAAACATTCAAAAAAATCTCCTAATCTATAAAGCAATAACCTATCTTTATTTTCTTCTTTTAGACTTACATAATGCTTCATTACAGGAGTTAATTTCTGTTTTGAAACTGTTTTATAACTGTAAGATTCTTCATTTATGCAATTATTTTTGTTATTTAAAATTAAATCAGTCTTGAATTTATTAACTAAATTAATTGAATTTTTTCTTTGTCTAGGTCTTTTTTGGGCTTTTTTTAAATCTTCCCATGATAAATCTTCTGAAATTTTTGCTCTTTCTTCTTGCTGATTATTTTCATTATCAATCGCAAATAAATTCTTTTGAATTATCGAATCTTCTTGCATAGTTTTTATTTCCTAAATTGATATTAGGTAGAAAAATTTTTTTTGCATCTAATAAAGCTAAAAGTATGTAAATTTTCTCAAAAATTATCATTTTCATGAGAATATAATACTTATACTATTTGAAACCCAAAACTGAATTATGCAGGCTGTTAACTTTTTTTTCGTAAATGCTCTACTATTCGCTTCTTTAATTGCGGTAGTAGGAGTTCCTGTTTTATATGTAACTCAACCTTCAACAGAGGAGGGACAGCGAGAAAGTAGGCGAAAAATTTATTCCATAGCTGCTGTATGGGTTGTTTTAGTTTTTGTGACAGGAATCGTTTCTTCATTAGTTTGAACTTAATGCCTTTTCGTGAGAATCTATTAATATAACGAAGAAAAATTTAATGACTATTTTTGAGGGGTCTTTTACTAATACATCTACTTTAAAAGTAGGGATTGTAATAGCAAGATTTAATGATTTAATTACAAATAAAATTTTATCTGGTTGTCTTGATTGTTTAAAAAGACATGGTTTAGATACTTCTGAGTTGAGCAATCAAGTTGATATAGTCTGGGTTCCTGGTTCATTTGAATTGCCAATTGCAGCTAAAGCTCTCATGAAAAAAACGAGTTATGACGTTGTAATTGCTCTTGGTGCTGTTATCCGTGGTGAAACTTCCCACTATGACGTTGTAATATCTGAGGCTAGCAAAGGTATTTCACAAGTTTCTTATGAGAATAATGTTCCAATTATTTTTGGGGTTTTAACTACTGATACTATGCAGCAGGCTTTAGAAAGAGCAGGTATTAAGAATAATCTTGGTTGGAATTATGCTTTGCAGGCAATTGAGATGGGATCTTTAATTAAAAATTTAAATTAGTTGAAAAAAAATTAATTATTTATATCATTGATCCCTTCTTTGAGATAAGATAACAATGTTCTGCGGATGTAGCTCAGTGGTAGAGCATCTCCTTGCCAAGGAGAATGTCGAGAGTTCGAATCTCTTCATCCGCTTTTAAACTTTTTATTTTCTAGAGTTTAAATAATAAATTTTTTTTGTAATGACAAGAGTAATTTCAATAGAGGATTTAAGGGGATTATTTACCAAACCTTATGGTGTAGATGCCCCAACAAAACAAAAATGGTCAGAATTTTATAATGAAAATGTTATTTTCATTGACCCAACGCAAGAAACAATAGGATTAGATTCCTACATTAATGCTCAAGAAAAGCTGGTTAAAAGGTGTGATGATGTTTTTTTAGAAACACATGCAATCTCCATAAGTGGAAATTGCGGTTTCGTTGAATGGACAATGGGTTTAAAAATTATGGGTAAAGAATTTATTTATCCTGGAGCTACCCGTTTGTTATTTGGTGAAAATGGATTAATAAAAGAGCATAGGGATTATTTTGATTTTTGTGGGCCGACTTTTGGACCAGTTCCTATCTTAGGTCCCTTTATAAGGTGGCTTTATAGTAAATTTGTCTCTTGATTTTTGATAACTTTAATTTGTAATTCTTTGGGCATTTTAGACATAACAAGTTTTTTATAATTCGCGAATCAACAAATCTTGAGAGATAACCTCTTTAAATTCAAATTGAGAATAGAACAATTTTTTATTAGTCGTCATTAAATATAATTTCTTTGTATTTTGAATTTTCTTAGAAGATAAAAGATTTTTTACAATTAATGAGCCAAACCCCTCCCCCTGATGATTTTTATCGATAACTATATCCCAAAGAACACCTCGGTAAATCCCATCTGTTAAAGCTCTGCCAAAACCAACCATTTCGCTACCAACCCAGAGACTAATTATAACGTCACTGTTCGCTAAACATTTTTTTAGATCATGAATCGTTCTGCTTTTCGCCCAAAAAGCATTTCTATCAAGTAATTTTTGTAACTTATTTAATCCATTAGTCGGCTTTAGATTAGGGCCTAATCCAAAAAATCTTAACCCCAAAGCTCCTTTGGAATGGTTTATTAGAGATATTGCCTTCATTTTTTTAAAGATGTAGAAATCAGAGGATAATTAGGTTATTTTTGTGATTTTAATTTAAATACCCTAGTCGATCATTTCTATAAAATAAAGAGTTAAAAGTTTTCTTCATTTTGTTGTAACGCACTAATTTATAATGTTTGTAATAAGATGAATTTTTTAAGGGGCTGTTACTTATGCTAAAACTTTTGTTGGGAGATCCGAATACACGAAAGTTAAAGCGCTATCAACCAATAGTGGAAGAGATAAATTTTTTAGAACAAGAAATTTCTCAATTTACTGATGATGATTTGAGAAGTGAAACTCATAATCTTAAATCAAAAATCTCATCAGAATTAGATTTTAAAAAACAAAAGGGACTCCTTGAAGAATTTCTTCCTAAAGCCTTTGCAATCGTTAGAGAAGCAAGTAAACGAGTTCTTGATATGAGGCATTTTGACGTTCAGTTAATAGGTGGGATGGTTTTACATGAGTGTCAAATTGCTGAGATGAAAACCGGTGAAGGAAAAACTCTAGTAGCAACATTACCTTGTTATTTGAATGCTTTGACTGGCAAAGGGGTTCATGTTGTTACTGTAAATGATTATTTGGCAAGAAGAGATGCTGAGTGGATGGGACAAGTGCATCGCTTTTTGGGTTTATCTGTGGGCTTGATCCAGCAAGATATGAGTCCAGTTGAGAGGAAGAAAAATTATGACTGCGATATAACTTATGCCACTAATTCTGAATTGGGATTTGATTATTTGAGGGATAATATGTCCACCGATATTAATGAGGTTGTGCAAAGAAAATTCAATTACTGCGTGATTGATGAGGTCGATTCAATACTAATTGACGAAGCTAGAACACCTTTAATCATTTCTGGCCAAGTTGAAAGACCACAAGAAAAATATCAAAAAGCTGCAGATTTATCTCTTGTATTAGAAAGAGCAAAAGAATTAAGTAAAGATGGTATTGATCCAGAAGGAGATTATGAAGTTGATGAAAAGCAAAGAAGTTGTATATTAACTGATCAGGGTTTCGCTAAATGCGAAGAGTATTTGAAAGTTAGTGATCTATACAATCCTCAAGATCCTTGGGCACATTACATAACTAATGCTTTAAAAGCTAAAGAACTTTTTATTAAGGATGTTAATTACATTATAAAAAATAGTGAAGCTGTGATAGTGGACGAATTTACAGGTAGAGTTATGCCTGGAAGAAGGTGGAGTGATGGGCAGCATCAAGCAATCGAGGCGAAGGAAAGTCTTAAAATTCAGGCTGAGACTCAAACATTAGCATCTATCACTTATCAGAATTTTTTCCTCTTGTATCCTGGTTTAGCAGGGATGACAGGTACTGCAAAAACTGAGGAGGTTGAATTTGAAAAAACTTATAAATTAGAATCAACAGTTATACCTACAAATCAAATAAGAAAGAGACAAGATTGGTCTGATCAAGTTTTTAAGACAGAGATAGGCAAATGGAAAGCTGTCGCTAAAGAGACTGCACAAATTCATAGAGAGGGTAGACCCGTTTTAATTGGTACAACAAGTGTCGAAAAAAGTGAGTTGTTGAGTTCACTTTTACACGAAGAAAAAATCCTACATAATTTGTTAAATGCTAAACCAGAGAACGTTGAACGTGAGGCGGAAATTGTTGCGCAGGCAGGAAGGGCAGGTGCTGTTACAATTGCGACTAATATGGCTGGTAGAGGAACAGATATAATTCTCGGTGGTAATAGTGATTATATGGCAAGACTCAAATTAAAAGAGATTTTAGTTCCGTTGTTAGTAAAACCAGATAACGAGCATAAACCACCAATCCCTAAACAAAGAAGTTCAAAGGCCAAGGGAGGTTTCTCTCCAAAAACGGATTCCAATTTGGAAAATAATATTCCAAGGTCTTCAACAAATGTTTTCCCTTGCAAACTTGATGAAGAAATTCAAAAGAAACTTTCCTCATTATCTAAAGAACTTGTTAAAAATTGGGGAGATAATAAACTTTCAGTTTTGGAGCTCGATGATAGAATAGCTACAGCTGCAGAAAAAGCGCCAACGGAAGATAATTTAATAAAGCTTTTGAGAGAATCTTTATCAGATGTAAAAAAAGAATATGAAAAAGTTTTGACTCATGAAGAAGAAAAAGTCAGAAAGGCTGGGGGTTTACATGTTATTGGTACAGAAAGACATGAATCAAGAAGAGTTGACAATCAACTTAGAGGAAGAGCAGGGAGACAAGGTGATCTTGGAAGTACCAGATTCTTTTTATCTTTAGAGGATAATTTATTAAGGATTTTTGGAGGTGACAGAGTAGCAAACTTAATGAATGCCTTCAGAGTTGATGAAGATATGCCTATAGAGTCAGGAATGCTGACAAGGTCTTTAGAAAGTGCACAAAAGAAAGTAGAAACCTATTACTACGATATTAGAAAACAAGTTTTTGAATATGACGAAGTAATGAATAATCAAAGAAAAGCAGTTTACAGCGAAAGACTACGGGTTTTGCAAGGAATCGATTTAAAGAGACAGGTTATAGGGTATGGAGAAAAAACGATGAGTGAAATCGTGGAGGCTTATATTAATCCTGATCTTCCTCCTGAAGAATGGAATATTGATCAATTAATTTCAAAAGTCAAAGAATTTATATATTTGTTAGATGATTTAAAAGCTGAAGATATCACTGTATTGTCAATAGAAGAATTAAAAAGTTACCTTCAAGAGCAATTACGAATTGCTTATGATCTAAAGGAATCACAAATAGAGAAAATTCGTCAAGGATTAATGAGAGAAGCTGAAAGGTTTTTTATACTTCAGCAAATTGATAATTTATGGAGAGAGCACCTTCAATCCATGGATTCATTAAGGGAATCAGTAGGATTAAGAGGTTATGGCCAAAAAGATCCTTTAATCGAATATAAAAACGAAGGATATGATATGTTTCTAGAAATGATGACTAATATGAGACGAAATGTTATTTATTCGATGTTTATGTTTCAGCCTAGAACTGACATCGATGATACAAACTAAACCTAGAATTTAATCATCACCAAGGAATTCTATAATTTCTTTGTCTTTAAGATTTTGAGCATCACCAAGTTTAGAGATATCAATAGATTCTGAATTAGCTAGGCATTGAAGGGTTTTATGTAATTTAAGAATTTCATTTTCAAGCAAGTCTATTCTATCCATTAAATTTTTTATCACATTAGCTTCCGCATCTGGTAAGGCAGAATGAGCTAGTGGATTCACTTTTACTCCACTTTGATGCACTACTCGGCCAGGAACTCCAACTACTGTACTATTACCCTCAACATTACGAACCACTACTGAACCAGCCCCAATACGAGTATTAGATCCAACTGTTATTGATCCAAGAACTTTTGCTCCAGCCCCAATTACCACATTTTCCATCAAGGTTGGGTGTCTTTTACCATGACTTTTACCTGTCCCTCCTAATGTAACTCCTTGATAAAGCAGACAGTTATTTCCTATCTCAGCTGTTTCACCTATCACAACTCCCATTCCATGGTCAATAAAAACTCTTTTGCCAATTTTGGCACCTGGATGTATTTCAATTCCTGTTACTAACCTGTTGAGGTGACTTAATAATCGAGGAATTAAAGGTAATTTTAATTTCCATAATTTGTGAGTGAGTCTATGAATTACTATCGATTGAAAACCAGGGTAGCAAAGAAAAATTTCTAATATTCCTCTTGCTGCAGGATCTCTCTCCTTTATTATTTCTATATCTGATTTAAATGTTTTTAGCATTTTGTTTTAACTAATAACTCCAATTTCTTTTTTCAATTGATTTATTGTGTCGGCACTCAAATAATTTTTAGCACACATTATTTGGGGTAATCGCAAAAACTGAGATCGATTTTTTAAAAGTGTGTTTTCCACAACAGATAAACTTGGTCCATCACACACTATGTGGTTTGAAGCCTTTAAAAGTGCTAATAATCTACTTTTATTATCAGATATTGCAGTCATGAGCATTAATTCACTACCCCTCATACTGTGGATAATAACTTCTGCAGCTCTTAATAAGCCAGGACTAATGCTAACAATACCTACACAACTTCCAGATTTTAATTCTTTCAAAATTTTCAATTCCTTTTGAAAATCGCTTAAGTCAACTGCAATCGCTCTGACTCCATGTTGTTTGGCAACTTTCTCTAGAGGTTGTAAAAAATATCTACTAGTTACTATGGTGCCCACAATTGAATTACACAAAACTTTTTCTAATTCTTCCATGGGGATAACTTCTACTGGAACATTAATTTTTGGCGAAAGATCTTCTGCGATAAGCATGGAGGCACCAATATCCTCTCTGGGTGTACTAACTAGAATCCTTGCTCCGCATTTAATACGCCAATCAATTTCATTTGTTAATAATTTTTTTGATTCTTGAAGTGTGCAACCAAGATGTATAAGGTTATCAACTGCTTTTTTCACTTCATGCTCTGGTGGTTTACCTATATTATCTTTTGAGTAAAAGTTTTTTTTAAAGTCTTTTTTGGTAACATTATCTCTTACATAAATACCAGATCCAGCTATCGCTTCAACCACACCATCTATTTCAAGTTGTCTATAAACTTTGCTTATAGTATTTCGATGGAGTCCAGTCTGCATAGCAAGCTGTCTGGTACTTGGAAGTCTATGCCCTGGAGGATAATGTCTTGCTGCAATTGCGAAACAAATTTGATTATATAATTGCGTAGATGCAGCGATATCACTTTCTTGTTGTATATGAAATCTCACTTTTGAAAAACCTGACTACTTTGTTCTTTTAGATAGTGACAGTTTAACATCCGTCATAAACTTTAGAAGATTTTTTGACTTTAATTCTCTTTCTCCTCATCTTTTTTAACAAGAGGGGTTTTTCTAGGACTAAGAAACATTATCATATTTCTCCCTTCTCTTTTTGGTTTTTGTTGTACTTCTGATTGTTCTTCTAAGTCATTAGCCATTTTCAAAAGAAGTGTTTCAGCTAAATTCGAGTGCTGAATTTCTCTGCCCCTAAAAATGACTGTGCATTTAACTTTATCTCCAGATTTTAAAAATTTAGTAGCTTGACCAATTCGCACGTCATAATCATGCTTGTCAATTTTGTACCTCATTTTCACTTCTTTAACTTCGGTCTGATGAGATTTTTTTCTTGCTTCTTTTGCTTTCTTTTCTTGTTCAAATTTATATTTTCCATAGTCCATGATTCTACAAACAGGTGGATTAGCTTTTTCGCTTACTAAAACCAAATCAAGTTCTCTTTGGGAAGCTATTTCTAATGCTTTTAATCTATCAATAACACCTAATTGTTTTCCGTCTGAATCAACAACTCTCAGTTGAGGGTATTTTATTCTTTCATTAATATTGGGAAGCTCTCTAACGGGAGCTCGGCGATCAAAGCGTGGGCGTGGTGGCATTCAGTTTAGTTGATTAGTTGATTGGAAGATGAACACAATCTATTAGTACATAAAGTTAGCCTAAAAAAGACTCTATTTTAATTATTGCATCTTTTAGCAGGTTTTTGTTGTTAAGCCAAATGGGATTATTTTTATTACGAAACCATGTCTTTTGTCTTTTGGCATATTGAACCGTTTTTTGAGTAGTTGATTCTATGGCTTTATCAATTGATATATGGCTGTTCAAGACGTCTCGTGCTTCTCTGTATCCTATAGTCTCTAGTATTGGCAAATTTGATCCATATTTTGAAATAATGTTTTTCGTCTCTTCAATAATTCCCGAAGAGAACATATTTTTTGTTCTT
>CACARV010000033.1 GCA_902535025.1 uncultured Prochlorococcus sp. | reverse complement strand
CAATATCTTTTTTGAGATTGATTCATCTAATAAGATACTTTGGTTATATAAGCCCTGAGGCAATATGAATGAAAAAATGAACGATGATTATAAAATTACAATTATTCGAGGAGCCACAACAGCTTCAGGGAATACTGTTAAAGAGATAGAAGAGGCTGTAGTGGAATTAATAGATGAATTAATTTCACGCAATAATTTGATCAAAAAAAACTTATTATCTATCACATTTACCTGTACAAAAGATTTGAATGCATGTTTCCCAGCCTCAATTGCTAGAAAACGCAATGAATTAAATTCTGTTGCATTTCTAGATTGTCAACAAATGCATGTCCCAAACGATATTGAATTTTGCATAAGACTAATGGCTCAAGTTTTATTACCTGGAGATACTCCAATAGAAAATCCTTATCTTAGGGGAGCTTCAAAATTAAGGGCAGATAGATGTTAACCTTAATAAAATAAATACTGATCAACTTAATATTGATCTACTTAATCCTTTGAAAATTTTTAAATAAATGTTTAAAAGAAAAAACCTTAATTTGAATTTAAAAATTTTAAAATTATTTTTGATTACACCCTTATTAGTATCAATCCCATTATCTCCTTTCATTGGAGATGTTAAAGCAGGTTTAGAGCTTCAATGGGATCAAGATACAGGTTATAGACGCTTAAAGTGGTTTCAAAAAGAAGCTAAGAAGAGTTTAAGAAATAAAATTTATTTTTTTTTAAGACCTTTTGATAGGAAAACTGGCCTTCTAAAAATTGATTTAGTCGTGCCTTCAACATTTAAATCAACACTTAAAACAAAAAATATAAATTTTTGCAAGGTAGAGATTGGGGGATTTGAAAGTAGAACAAAATGTCTTGAAAATATTCCTGCAGATATAGAGATTGAGAATGAAGATATAGTGATTAAGAATAAGGAATCAACTATAAGAAGAATACTAATTTACCCATACAAGCCAATACCCAGAAATAAGGAAAATTATGCAATTGTCTTAAAGGCGATAAACCCAAGAAGATCAGGGCTCTATCAATTTCATTCATATGGTCAATCTGAGGGCAAAGTATCTTCAAGATATGTAGGAAGCTGGACTATTGTGATCGATTAGATGATAAATTAATAATGCATAATTAAAAACATGACTAAAAGAACTTTTGGTGGGACTTCAAGAAAAAGAAAACGTGTATCCGGATTTCGAGTAAGAATGCGTTCTCATACAGGCAGAAGAGTTATTAAGAGCAGGAGACAAAAAGGTAGAGAAAGAATCGCAGTATAAAATCTTTATTAAATGGCCTTACCCCTGAATATGCGTTTAAAGGGTTATAGAACTTTTGATTATATCTACAAAAATTCATTAAAATATTATGGAAAATTAATGACTTTTAGAGTTTCAAAATCTAATCCCAACATACTTATATCTCATAAGTCGCCAAAAGTATCAAATAACTTTAGAGTAGCAATTGCCGTTAGCAAAAAAGTCTCAAAAAAAGCCGTAGAAAGAAACAAAATCAAAAGAATCCTCCAAGAATGGTTATTAACAAATTTAAAAAAGCAGAATAACCACAAACCTTATTGGTTACTTGTTAACCTTAAAGGTGGAGATTTCTACAATGATAAAAAAAGACTATTGGGGGAATTTCAAACATTAATGATTAAATCTGGTTTATTAAAATGATCAATACCAATGAAGAAATCTTTTACGAAGGTGGTCCTGCAAAAAGTGATTTAATAATTAACATCATTGCAGGATTTACATTACTTGGTTTGCCTTTCACCTTTGCTGCAATTGTGAGGTCTCTTTGGTTAAGATACAAGATTACAAACAAGAGAATCACGATAGAAGGTGGGTGGTTTGGTAGAAATAAGACACAAGTTTCACTGAGTAATATCGAAGAAATTAGGTCTATTCCAAGAGGATTTGGATCTTATGGTGATATGGTACTTATTCTCAACGATGAATCAAAGGTTGAAATTAAATCATTACCTATTTTTAGAGAAAAGCAAAAATTTATTGAAGAAAATATAATTAATAAATCACTAAGGTTAAATCTAAACGAGGTTGAAGGATTCGCTACAAAACCCTAGAATCAATTAACTAACAAAAAAAAACTTATTTCCTGTAAGATAGTATGTCTATTAAATTTACATTTTCTTTAATATCGTGATAGGGTTCATTTCCGAAAAACTACTTATCCCGATTTTAGATTTTTTCTACGGTTTGGTACCTAGTTATGGTCTCGCAATTGTTGCACTAACTGTTGTAATTAGAATCGCACTTTTTCCGTTAAGCGCAGGATCAATCAGAAGTGCTAGAAGGATGAAAATAGCGCAACCTGTGATGCAGAAAAGACAAGCAGAAATAAAATCCAAATTTTCAGGGGATCCAAAGAGACAACAAGAGGAGTTAGGAAAATTAATGAATGAATTTGGTAGCCCCCTGGCAGGCTGCTTACCATTGATAGTTCAAATGCCTGTGCTATTCGCATTATTCGCAACATTAAGAGGGTCACCATTTGCCGATGTGCCATACAATATAAATCTTAAAGTTGTCCCAAAAGATCAAATAGCTGCTGTAGACCCTAAACCATACAAATCACCAAGACATTCTATTTTTATAACAGAAAAATCGCATTTCCCTGTTATAGCAACAATATCTAATGGCACAAAGTTAGGAACTGAAGAATCAATCAAGATAAACTTAGAGACAACAAATGGAACTAGCTATTCAGAAGTTTTATCAAATTACGAAAATGGTTCAAAATTTCTTCCTACTTGGAAAGTTTCCAAGGGATCAGAAAATTTAAAAATTGCCCAAGATGGAACAGTCACGGGAATCAAACCTGGAGATGCAACAATCGAAGCCAAAATACCTGGCCTTGCAGCTAAAAGTGGTTTTCTGTTTATAAAAGCACTTGGCCAAGTAGGGTTCTATGTAGATGGATCAATCAATTGGGATATAGCTGCTCTTGTTGGAGCTTTCGGGTTAACATTGCTCCTCTCTCAAGTTTTATCAAGCCAGGGGATGCCTGCAAACCCACAACAATCAACTGCCAACAAAATTACTCCAGTAATGATTACTGGAATGTTCCTTTTTTTCCCTCTTCCTGCAGGCGTATTACTTTATATGGTTGTAGCTAACATTTTCCAGGCATTTCAGACATTTCTTCTTAATAAAGAAGCTCTTCCTGAAAATCTACAAAAAATTCTAGACCAACAATTGTTGGCGAAAAACGAAGCAATAACTACTTCTGCTGCAACTATTACAGACAAAAGATTACCTTTTGAGCCTAATAGTAAGAAATAGCTAATTAAATATAGATAATGAATTCTTGGAGTAAAAATTTAGAATTACTTATAAAATCAAGGGCCTCATTAATTTGGATTAAGACTAAAGAAGAGGAAAGATTAGAAAATAAACTAAATACTATATGTGAAAGATTGAACATAAAAAGATTCGTTTATTGGGACTATGTGCGAGGTATCAAAGGGGCACTTAATGAAGAAGGGAAATTTTCTAATAACCCTTTAGGAGTTCTTAATTGGCTTAGAGAACAATCCCATGACTTATCAACAATCTTATTATTAAAAGATTTCCATAAGTTTTATGATGACCCATCCATTAATAGAACCATTAAAGAACTATCTTCTTCTCTAAAGGAAACAAACCATAATTTAATTATTAGTTCTCATTTATTACCATCATCTGAGGAACTTGATGAATTAATGACTATTCTTAACTTACCTTTACCTGATCAAGAAGAGTTAAAAAATCTACTAAGAAGAATTGCAATCAATACTAATTCGAATCTTAACGAAAATGATTTAAATGAACTTGCTATAGCTTCAAGTGGATTAACTGAAATAAAAGTAAAGCAAGTTACGGCAAAGGCGCTTACTCAAAGAGGGAAAATAAGTAAAGAGGACATAAAAGATATTCTTGAAGAGAAAAAACAAGTAATTGCGAGAAGTGAAATATTAGAATTTTTTGAGACAAAATCAAATCAAGATGATATTGGTGGTTTAAAAGTCCTAAAGGTTTGGCTTAATCAAAGATATTGTGCCTTTTCAAAGGAAGCTAGAGACTATGGATTACCCATCCCAAGAGGTGTCTTACTAGTTGGAGCTCAAGGAACAGGAAAATCTCTAACGGCAAAATCCATTTCGAAAAGTTGGTCTATGCCGCTTCTTAGGTTAGATGTAGGAAGACTATTTTCTAGCCTAGTTGGATCAAGTGAAGCCAGAACAAGAGAAACAATTATAAGAGCTGAAGCCATGTCACCTTGCATACTTTGGATCGATGAAATTGATAAAGGCTTTGGCGGGGATGCTAGAAGTGATGGAGGAACAAGTCAGAGGGTTTTGGCTAGTCTACTAACTTGGATGGCTGAAAAAGAATCCTCCGTGTTTGTAATTGCCACAGCTAATGCAATAGATAAGCTTCCTGCAGAATTATTGAGAAAAGGTAGATTTGATGAGATATTTTTTCTTGATTTACCAAATCCTGAAGAAAGACTGAGCATTCTTAATTTACATCTTAAAAAAAGAAGACCAAACTACAATTTTCCTCTTTCTACAATAATTGACAGAACAGAAGGATACTCTGGCGCAGAACTTGAACAAGCCGTCATAGAGGGAATGCACATTTCATTTGCCCAAAATAGAGAACTTATGGAGAAGGATTTAATAAAGGCTGTTTCTGAATTAGTCCCCCTATCAAGAACAGCCAGGGAACAAATTGATTTACTTAAGGAATGGTCATCTACAGGGAGGGCTCGATCTGCGTCGTAACTAAATTTTACTTATATTGATGAAATTTATAAGTTAGGAATCATTAATTAAGTTAATTTTTTATCAAAAATACCTAATAATGAACTTAGATTAACTATCTTAATTAAGGTATAGAAAAAAAAGAGTGTTAGATCAAAAATTAATAAGAGAAAATCCAACATCTGTTGAAGAGCGTTTATCCCTTAGAGGAAAAGTTTTCAAGATAACTTCTATACATGAATTAACTATTAAAAAAAAAGAAATTGATATAGAAATATCGAGTCTCCAATCTGAAAGTAAAAAATTAAGCAAATTAATTGGACAAGAAATTATCAAATCTCAAAATAATAATTCTCCAGAATTGAACAATTTAAAGAAAAAGGGAAACGAATACAGAATTCAAATTGCTGAATTTGAAGAAAAACAAAGGATATTAAATAAACAAATAAATAATGAGATTTGTAATTTACCAAATTTCCCCAGCAAAGATGCACCTATAGGAATAGATGAAAGTAATAACGTCCTAGTAAAAACTTGGGGTGACCCTTTGAGAACGGATAATCTCAAGTCTCACTGGGAATTAGGAGAAAGTCTTAATCTTTTTGACTCTTTAAAATCAACAAAAGTATCCAAAAGTCGTTTTATTACACTTACTGGGAATGGCGCCAGATTAGAGAGGGCATTAATTAATTTTATGCTGGACATACATATTCAAAACGGTTACTTAGAGTTAATGCCACCAGCTTTAGTAAATTCAGATAGTCTTAAGGGATCTGGTCAATTACCTAAATTTTCAAATGAAAGCTTTAAGTGTGATAATGACGATTTATGGCTCTCTCCAACAGCTGAGGTCCCATTAACTGCTTTTCATAGGAATGAAATAATTGATTCTAAGCAGTTACCTATTAAGTATGTTGCATATAGTCCATGTTTTAGAAGAGAAGCCGGAAGTTATGGCAGGGATACTAAAGGTTTAATAAGACTTCATCAATTTAATAAGGTAGAGCTCTATTGGTTTTGCGATCCAAGTAAATCTCTAGAGGCTCATAAAAAGATTACTTCAGATGCAGAAAGTATTTTAAAAAAACTCAACCTCCCCTACAGATTGGTAGACATTTGCACGGGAGACTTAGGATTTTCTTCTAGTAGAACTTTTGATATTGAAGTATGGCTACCCAGCAGTCAATGTTATAGAGAAATCTCAAGTTGCAGCAATTGTTTAGATTTTCAAGCACGCAGATCGTCAATAAGAACGAAAATTGATAAAAAAAACAAATACCTGCATACCCTGAATGGCAGTGGTCTTGCTATTGGAAGAACAATGGCAGCGATTCTCGAGAATGGCCAACAAACAGATGGGAGCGTTAAAATTCCAGATGCTCTTGTTCCATATTTTGGATCAAATTTTTTAAAAACTGCTTAATATAAAATAATGAATGTTTTAACCTCAATAACGGTTCTGGGATTTCTCATTTTTTTTCATGAAATGGGGCATTTTCTCGCCGCGATTTTACAAGGTATCTATGTTGATGGATTTTCAATTGGTTTTGGACCCGCAATAATTCAAAAAAAATATAAAGATGTCACCTATTCATTCAGAGCCTTTCCTCTGGGTGGCTTTGTTTCCTTTCCTGATGAAGAACTAAATAATATTGACCCAAAAGATCCGAATCTTTTAAAAAATAGGCCAATTATTCAAAGATCTATTGTGATCTCAGCTGGAGTATTCGCTAACTTAATTCTCGCTTATAGCATCCTTATTATAAATGTAACTACTGTTGGCATTCCATTTGAGCCGGAACCGGGTATTTTAGTTTTGGCTACTCAGCCAGACAAGGCTGCTTCTATTGCAGGCTTAAAGTCTGGAGATAAAATTTTAAAAATTGAAACTAATACCTTAGGTGCAGGAGATCAAGCAGTTTCCACTTTAGTAAAAGAAATTCAAAAATCATCTAATGAACAAATCTTATTACAAATTGAGAGAGACGGATTAATTAAAGATTTAACTTTAGTACCAAAAAATGTTGATGGCAAAGGAACAATAGGGGCTCAATTACAGCCCAACATAAGGAAGGAAACAAAAAAAACAAAAAATATTTACGAACTTTTTGATTACTCTAATAAAGAATTTTCTTCACTTTTAGTAAAAACAATTCAGGGTTATAAAGGTTTATTAACAAATTTCTCCTCAACAGCTCAACAACTTAGTGGGCCCGTAAAAATCGTTGAAATAGGAGCTCAACTTTCCGAACAAGGTGGGACAGGAATATTATTATTCGCTGCTTTAATTTCTATCAATTTAGCAGTTCTCAATTCCTTACCTTTACCATTATTGGATGGTGGACAACTTGTTTTCACTTTAATTGAAGGTTTCAGAGGAAAACCTGTTCCAAGTAAAGTACAAATAGCTGTTACTCAATCAAGTTTTTTTCTTCTTGTTGGACTAAGTGTCCTCCTCATTATTAGAGATACTAGCCAACTATTAATAGTACAAAGATTACTAAACAAATAACATAATTTCAGGATTTGTTAGTTGAGCTGTTAAGATATAAAAAGTTTTTATAAATTTCAATGGCGAAAAAGTCAATGATTGCAAGAGAGGTAAAACGCAAAAAACTTGTAAATAAATATGCTTCGAAAAGAAAATCCTTACTTGACGAATTTAAAGCTGCAAAAGATCCTATGGAGAGATTAGAAATTCATAGAAAAATTCAGTGCCTTCCAAGAAACTCTGCTCCGAACAGAGTTAGAAATAGATGTTGGGCTACTGGAAAACCTAGGGGTGTATACAGAGATTTTGGCTTATGCAGAAATCAATTGAGGCAAAGAGCCCACAATGGTGAACTTCCAGGTGTTGTTAAATCCAGTTGGTAGGAAAATTTTATTAAGTTAATAATTTTATTTTTAAATTCAAATAAATTGGTTTTTGTATTTCTTTAAACTCTTTTTTTATTCAATTTCTTAAACTATTTAAAGGTTATTTGAATAATTTGCTCAATATGTGCCTATAAAATGTAAGAATAAATTATGTATAGATTTATAATTTCAAAAAGTGGAAGGACAAAATAAGTCGATCACGTTTGACGGACGAGAGATACGACTAACGACAGGGCTTTACGCTCCTCAAGCAAGTGGATCAGTAATGATTGAGTGTGGAGACACCTCATTATTAGTCACAGCTACAAAAACTACAAAAAAAGAAGTTGCTGACTTTCTACCTTTAATTTGTGATTACGAAGAAAAACTTTACGCTGCAGGAAGAATTCCAGGCGGTTTCATGAGAAGAGAGGGTCGCCCTCCCGAAAGAGCTACTTTAATCTCAAGATTGATTGACAGACCAATGAGGCCTCTTTTCCCTAGCTGGATGAGAGATGAAATCCAAATAGTTGCCTCTTGCCTTTCTCTTGATGAAAGGGTACCTGCAGACGTTCTTGCTGTTACAGGCGCATCAATGGCGACCTTGCTTGGTGAAATCCCTTTTTATGGCCCAATGGCTGCAGTCAGAGTTGGACTAATAGGTGATGATTTCATCCTAAATCCAAGCTATAGAGAAATTGAAAAAGGTGATCTTGATATCGTCGTTGCAGGTTCTCCCGACGGAATTGTAATGATCGAAGCCGGGGCTAATCAATTATCTGAGCAAGATACGATTGAAGCAATAGACTTTGGATATGAGGCAGTTACTGAACTTATTAAATCCCAAGAAGATCTTCTTAAAGATTTAGGAATTAAACAAGTTAAGCCATTAGAACCTGAAGCAGATAAAACGTTATCTAACTACTTAGATAAAAACTGCTCTAAGCCTATAGACATAGTCCTAAAGAAATTTAATCAAACAAAGGATGAAAGAGATCTTGAATTAGAGAAAATAAAAATTGATGTTCAAAACAAAATCGACTCTTTAAAAGACGATAACGAAATAAAGGATCTTGTTTCAGAGAACGATAAATTAATTCATTCAGATTTCAAGAAGTTAACTAAGAAGTTAATGAGAGCTCAAATTATTA
Organism: uncultured Prochlorococcus sp.; assembly: GCA_902535025.1. Classification (GTDB taxonomy): domain Bacteria; phylum Cyanobacteriota; class Cyanobacteriia; order PCC-6307; family Cyanobiaceae; genus Prochlorococcus_A. The sequence continues at coordinate 1,751 of CACARV010000033.1, read as the reverse complement.
ACGATGGTAAAAGGGTTGACGGTAGAGATCTTGACGAAGTTAGAAAAATTTCTGCGTCTGCAGGAATTCTTCCTAAAAGAGTTCATGGTTCAGCCTTATTTCAAAGAGGTTTAACTCAAGTCCTTTCTACAACAACCCTCGGAACTCCAAGTGATGCCCAAGAAATGGACGATTTGAATCCAAGTACTGAAAAAACATATTTACACCACTACAACTTTCCACCATATTCAGTTGGTGAAACAAGACCCATGCGAACTCCAGGAAGAAGAGAAATCGGACATGGAGCATTAGCTGAAAGGGCAATAATTCCAGTTCTTCCTGGCAAAGAGACATTTCCATATGTTTTAAGAGTAGTTAGTGAGGTACTTAGTTCTAACGGATCAACTTCTATGGGTTCAGTATGCGGGAGTACACTCTCATTATTAGATGCTGGAGTTCCTTTAAAGGCGCCTGTTAGTGGAACTGCAATGGGTTTAATTAAAGAAGGTAAAGAGATACGTATTCTTACTGATATCCAAGGAATTGAAGATTTTCTCGGTGATATGGATTTTAAAGTTGCTGGGACTCAAAAAGGTATAACAGCCTTACAAATGGATATGAAGATTACCGGATTACCAGTCTCAGTAATTTCTGAAGCCATTAAGAAAGCAAGGCCAGCAAGACTACATATACTAGAAAAGATGCAAGAGGCAATCGATAAACCTCAAGAATCACTCTCGCCTCATGCACCAAGACTACTAAGTTTCAGAATAGACCCAGAACTTATAGGTACAGTTATAGGACCAGGCGGTAGAACTATTAAAGGAATCACTGAGAGGACGAATACAAAAATAGATATTGAGGATGGAGGTATTGTAACTATTGCTTCTCATGACGGAGCTGCGGCTGAAGAAGCACAAAAGATCATAGAGGGTCTAACAAGAAAAGTGCATGAGGGAGAAATCTTCTCTGGAGTTGTGACAAGGATCATTCCAATAGGTGCTTTTGTAGAAATACTTCCTGGCAAAGAGGGTATGGTTCATATTTCTCAATTGTCAGAAGCGAGAGTTGATAGGGTGGAAGATGTTGTAAGGCAAGGCGACGAAGTAACTGTAAGAGTTAGAGAAATCGATAGTAGAGGAAGGATAAACCTTACTTTGAGAGGTGTCGCTCAAAATGGAGGAATGTCTTACCCAGAGCCTACTCCGACACCTGTTGCCCCCCTCAATTAAGGCTGTAGGGAACTATATCGTATCTTTGAATTATTTCTTTAATTTCTAAGCATAATTCTGAATGAATTTTGACATTATTTGAAGCAATAATTATTCCTCCTTGTTCAAAATTTGGTTGACTATAAGATAACTCTCTATTATTTATAGAAGTAATTGCTCCACCAGCAGCTTTTAGAATTTTAGCTGGTGCAGCAAAATCCCAATCTTTTGGGCAACTTTTACCTGGCAAGCTTAAACACAAATAAATATCACTTTCTCCACGCAAAATTGATGTGATCTTGCAACCAATACTTCCCATTTTTATAACTTCTTTAAAATTAATTTTCTGAATTAGCTTTTTTAAAGCTACATTTCTATGATTTTTACTTGTTACAAGAGTCATTTCCTTAAGACTTTTATTTTTTGGTAAATTTACTTCGAATTTTGATCCCTCTTTATTTTCAAACCATACCTTATCTTCGTAAGCAAACCATAATTCCCCTTTCTCAGGAATAAGAACTATGCCAAGATAAGGTTTATTTTTATAGTTCAAGGCTAAAT
>CACARV010000032.1 GCA_902535025.1 uncultured Prochlorococcus sp. | reverse complement strand
CAATTTCAATTTCTTTTTTTTCTATAGATTCAACATGCTTAACTTGTTTATCAAAAATCAGAACTTTCTCTAATTCCATTATTTGAAATAGTTTTGCCTTTAATTCTTTATATCGCTTTGCTTTTTCACATTCTTTTTCAAGCTTATTTTTAGCAGATTGCAATTCATTTTCTAAAATTTCACATCTTTCTTGTCTTTCAAAAACGTCATTTAATTTTGAATTAGTTTGTTCTATTCTTGTATCAAAAAGTGCGACTCCTGCTAATTCATCAATAAGATTTCTCCTCTCCTTATTATTCATTGACACTATTCTTGTTACGTCACCCTGCATAACAACATTGCTACCCTCAGGATCAACACTAATATCTCTTAATATTCTCTGTATTTGTTGCAAGGTACATTGTTTCCCATCAGAAGTATAGGTAGAAGCATAGGAACCGCCTGGCATAAGCCTTAATTTTCTAGAAACTATCCATTCTTTTTGACCTTTATTAAGGGCAATTTCTTCTTCTTCTAGTTCCAAGGGCGGAAGATCCTCTCTGGGAGACCAATCTTGAATATTAAATTTTACAGATACAGAAGTTTCTGATGACTTACCCTCTTTAACTTTGGAGTTATTTATTAAATCTGGCAATCTTTCTGCCCTCATCCCTCTGCTGTTAGCTAAACCTAAACAGAATAAAATTCCATCTAAAATATTACTTTTCCCGGAACCATTAGGCCCTGTAACCACTGTAAAACCTTCCTCAAGAGGAATTTTTACACTTCCCCCAAAAGATTTAAAATTTTCAAACTCGACCTGATTGATATGTACCAACCTTAAGTCACAATAGCTAAATAAGAATAACTAATTTGCAAAAATTCTCAATAGAAATATTACGTTTATTTATAAATAAAAATTAATAATTTTTGCTCAATCTACATGAATTACCCGAAATCTCAAACAAACCATTAAGAAGTTCACCATCCAAAATTAATCGACAATATACAGAGTCCAATTTATTAGAAACTTTTTTAAATATTCCATGATCGATTCTTTTCACAAAACCTCGATTACCAGAAAGTTCATGTTCTATCCTGGATAGCCATACAATTCTATGATTTGGCTGCTTAAAAATTTCAGTAGAAGCTTGATTTAATAAAGGTATTTTTAAAAATTTCCAAGTTAAACAATCTATTCCATTTTCCACAAGAAAATCATAATGAATATTCAAAGAGTTAGCAGAATAAACTTTATGTTCAAGCAAAACCCATTTATTCATTATCTACTTGATAAATAAATCGAATCTATTTTCAAAACAAAGTTGAGATAAAGATATATTTTTTAAAGATGGTTCCTGTTATTTAATTACTTGCATCAGGAACAAATCTTAAAGCAATAAATAGCAAACTACCGGCTCCAGCGATAGCTGCAGCTACTAATCCAAAATCTGTAGGGATTGTGCGAGATGCAAAAATTAATGATGCAAATGTGATATCCATGATGAAATTTAAACTCATTTTATAAATTCAGTAATAGCTTAACAAAACCTTCTTACAGAAAAGAGCAGATAAATAAAATGTAAATAAACTTTTATATGTTTTTATTTATTTAAATCGCACAATTCTTTAGATAAGGGTTCCAAATTAAGAAAATAGGGTCTAATCTTAAAATAAATAAATCTAAATAATGGAGACTTACCATCCTTCCGAAAAAGTAGAAGAAAAAGAGGGTAACTCTGCACTTCCTGAACAAGAAGTTCTCTTGGAAAAATGGTTACTTGAAAAAATTGACAGTTTAATACCATTAATAAAAGAAAAATGGCCTACTATTGCAAAACAAACTCTTGAAGCCACAAAAGGAAGTATTGATGATTTAGTAGAAGTAATAGCGAGTCATAGTGGAACCTCAGAAATTGGAATAAAAAGCCAATTATTTGAAATCATTGATTCAATACGAGAAAACAATTGGGAGATATCAGAAAAAATTGAACCTATCGAAAGTCAATTAGAAGATTTATTAGAAGAACTTAACAATACTCTTAGACCAAAAATAGAAAGTCCAATAAGAAAAAAACCACTATTATCTATAGCTATCGCAGCTGGTATTGGTTTACTAATAGGCACATTACTAAACAGTGGTAGAAAATAATATGGAAAAACCAAAAAATAAAAACTTTGCAAATACCGCTTCGAGAATTTCAGCAATAGCAAGTTCAGTGATGGATTTGCATGTAAAAATAGCTCTTCAAGAGGTAGATAGAGAAAAAAGAAGATTAATTAGTGGTGGAATATTTTTAGCCATTGGAAGCACACTACTATTATTAGTATTAATTTGCATCCATATTATTTTTTATCTTTTTTTAGCAAAATATAATAACTGGAATATTGAATATAATTTATTACTCATAATATTTATCGATCTATTTCTTGCAGGCTTAAGTTTGAAGCTTGGAGGAAAATTAGTTAAAGGACCTTATCTTCCTCAAACACTAGAGGGTTTAGGCAAGACAACAAAAGCCGTTTTAGGCAAAAAATAGATTACCTTATTAAATACTTGATCCATCTACAATCTATTCCTCCATTACTAACAGGAATTTTCAGTGAAGATTTCATTTTCAAATATTTTGTTAGTTTTGGATTTCCACTTAACAACCAAAATTGCCAACCCGAAAAATTATTCTTTAAGAATATTCCCATTTGTTCATATAAACAAATCAATTCATTTTCATCACCCAATTTTTTCCCGTATGGAGGGTTACATATGATTATCCCAGGTGTGCATTTTAATTGGAGTTCTAAAAAATCATTATTTATAAGTTCAATATAGTTTTCAAGTCCCGCCAATGATATATTGACATTCGCCTGCTCAAAAACCTTTTTATTAATTTCGCAGCCTATTATTGTTGGTAATTTTTCATAATTTATAATCTTATTTTTTGCCTTATTTTTTTCATTAAGATAAATATCTTTTCTAAAATCCAACCAATTCTCAAAAAGATATACTTGATCAATATTTACAGGAACTTCAAGAAATTGGTTAACTGCCTCAATTAAAAAAGTTCCTGAGCCGCACATAAGATCAATTAAAGGAACATTGCCTTTCCATTGAGTCATATTTATCAATCCAGAAGCTAAATTTTCTTTTAATGGAGCATTGCCAACTGCGGGTCTATAGCCTCTTTTATGTAAGCTTTCCATACTACTTTGAAGACTGATAATTGCTCTATTATTATTTAAATGAAGATGAATTATAAAATCAGGATTATCTAAAGAAACACTTGATCTTTTATTCCAAACTGCCTGTTGCAAATCAGTTATTGAATTTTTTACCTCAAGAGCAGTGAAATGACTATGACTTAAAGAAGATGTTCTCCCGGTTACTTGAACATTAAACGTTTTTTCAAAGTGCAACCAATTTAACCAATCAAATGAATCTCTAACGCCCTCATATAAAGATTTCTTGTCATAGCAATTAAAACTTGCAATTTCTCGATAAAAACGAAAAGCTAATCTGGAATAAAAATGAACTCTATAAAAAGTTTCAAAATCACATTCAAAATTAATAAATCTTTTATAAGTATTAATATTAAAGCCACCTAAATTTAAAATTTCTTCAGCTAAAGATTTCTCTAGTCCCTCTGGAGCTGATGCAACAACATTCATATAAGATAAAACTTAATAAAAAAACTATTCAATACTCATTTTGCCTGTCAGAATATAAATGTCCAATTGGACTAGGTGATCTCAACCGATGTTTCGGACAGCGGTTCGATTCCGCTCAACTCCACTTTTTGGGGTTGTAATGGTTTCGACGGGGCATAAGGAAGGTGACTGAAGCTGGCTCGGTTAGAGCAAAAACACAAACGCTAACAAAATCGTTAGTTTCTCCCGTCAAACAGCACCAGTTGCTGCTTGACCCTAAAGGAGATGGGGTTATATCAGCCTTATCAACCAAATGATACGCGGAGTCTGGAAGGACTCCACTTTTTAACATAACTAATAAGATGTAGTAGATAATTTATTAATGTGTAAATATTGCTTCAATTGAATGTATTAAAAAGAATTTTTTAAATTTAATGAGTATAAATACTGAGAAGATAAGTTTTAAATTTATTTATCTTATGAAAAACTTCAATCATGCAAAATGGATTCTAATAAAAAACTAAATGATTTAATAATAAATCTTAAACCTAAAGTTATTAGATTCACTGGTAAAAAATTTCCCACTGAACTATGGAACAGTAGTTTTCAAAATAAAAAAGAATAAGAAATTATCTACCTAAAAATTTAATTAAATACTCGAAAAAGGATTTTTTGGCATTTTTTTTAAACAATTTTTTGAAACTTCCTGAAGTACTTTAAATTCATTTTTATTTAAATTCCACTTGAATACATTCGAAACATCTACAACTTGAGATTTTTTTCGCATTCCAACTAGTGGAATAGTTCCTTGATAACAACACCAATTAATTGCTACTTGAGCTTGAGAAACTGATCTTTGATTTGCAATCCTTTTTAAACAACTCCTCAATTCATATGTTGGTTTTTTATAGTTTTCAAATAAAGCATTACGAATAAAACTTTTTCCTTTATTTTCTTCTTTATCTGGATCAATACAAAGTATTCCAAAGGACAAAGGACTATAAGCAAAAAAGTCAATATTGTTTTCTTCGCAAATTTTTTTTACCTGATATTGTTTTTTTAAATCGGGAGCAAGCAAAGAAAACTGTATCTGAACGCTTTTTAGCCTCTGATCTCTTTTTGCCAAGAAATTAATTAATTTTTCTAACCTTTTAGGACCTATATTTGATAAGCCGATTTCAAAATCAAATCCTTGATCTTTTAAATCGCAAAGATTATTTAAAAGCCCTAATTCTTGCCAAGGATTGTATTTTGCAGTTGACCAATGTAATTGCACTATATCTAATTTGTTATTAAGTCTTTCTAAACTTTGCAAAAAAGGTTTATTAAAACCTTTGTCACCAATTCTCCAGGGGTAAGGTGCAAGTTTGGTTGCTACTTGAATCCTTTTTTTCTTTAAAGAAGAAGTATTTTGTAAAAATTTGCCTATCAATAATTCACTTCTACCCTGAAGATTCCCAGTACCGTAAGAATCTGCAGTATCAATTAAATCAAAGCCTCTTCGTAAGGCTTCATTATATGTCTCACGTAAATCATCGTCATTTACAGTTTCGTAATTCCAAAAAAGTTTATTACCCCAAGACCAAGTCCCTAATCCAATTCTTTTCTTCACACGCCTATTTAAATAAATATTTATACAAGGTTATCTCAAAGTATTACCCTATTTAAATATTTCAAAAAATAAGTTTTAAAGCATTAAAATAGATTTCTCTTGACATTAAGAAATTATTCTCCAAAGTAAGAGAAATAAAATAAAAAATTGTTCATTACCGTTTGCGGACAAAAAGGAGGAGTGGCAAAGACCTGCACAAGTATTCACCTTGCAAGTGTTTGGCATTCTGAGGGTAAAAAAGTTTGCATAGTCGATGCCGACAAAAATAGATCTGCATTAGCATACTCATCAAGAGGCAATCTTCCATTTCCAGTTTTCCCAGTCAGTTCAGCTGCTAAAGCATCAAGATCATCAGAAATCGTAATAACTGATGGACAGGCTAGCAGTGATCAAGAAGAACTTAAACACTTAGCTTATGGTTCAGATTTAGTAATCTTACCAACAACTGCAAAAGCAAGATCAGTAGAATTAACTGTTGAACTAGCTAATTTATTAAGCAACTTAAAAGTTAACCATGCAGTGGTAATTGTAAAAGTTGATTTTAGACAGCAAAAAGCAGCGCAACAAGCCAAAGCAGCTCTAGAAAATTTTGGTTTGTATGTTTTTGATACGTTTATACCCTTACTTTCAGCGTTTGATAAAGCAGAAGCCACGGGTAATGCTGTATTTGAAGCTGTAGACGATTTAGGTAGATCAGATCCTCGTCGAATGACGGGCTGGTCTGCTTATTGTTCAATTGCCTCACAAATTCCATGCCTGATTTCGAAGCACTCATCCGACACCAACAACTTAAACAACCAACAACCAATCAGCGCTTAAAAGTAGTTGATTCTCCTGATTTTGAAGAGAAAAAAAGCGAAGAAACAATTGTTCCTCAATCTAAATTATTAGTTAATTTATTTGGGGGTTTTATAGGTTCTGTGATTGGAACTTTAACAATTCTTTTTCTTTATATAAATGAATATCTACCAATAGAGTTACTAAAAATTAAGTAGTATATTCGCTATTTATTTATCCTTGAAATTTTAAAAAGTAAATGAAATATATTCCAGTTTTAAAGGTTCTAGGGAAATATGAGAACTTTTAAAAAGTATAAGATTTACATAAGATGCATAAGATATGGAATTTGGATTATTTTTGCTGTTCTATTATTTAATGGTTTAGTTAATCAATTTTCAATAATAGTTCTAGCGTTAACTCAGGTTTTTCTAAACATAATTTCTAAGGATTTTAACTTTTACAAAAATAGCAATAATTCAAAAGTTAATGGAGAGCAACTTGATAGTGGCACATTAAATATTACTAGTTCAGAAAGTGATGGTTTGAAAAAAGGTCAAAATTGGAATGATGAAGATTAATTTATTAATATCTTTTGGACATATTTAATAATTTTTTATATTTTAAAGATAAAGATAGTAAATCTAATCTAAATAAGACTTGTGGAATTTCTGATCTTTTTAATTTGTTTAATTATCCTTATTTTTTTTATTTATTGGGGGATTTATAATTATCTTATAGAAGTTAAAAATAATGTATCTACAGCATATGCAAATATAGATGTTCAATTAAAAAAAAGATATGACCTAATTCCCAACCTTGTAAATTCAGTTCGAGAATATATGAAATATGAAAAGGAAACTCTTGAAAAACTCATATCTTTAAGAACAAAAGCAGTTTCTAATAAAACTCAAAGTGGAGAAAGATTGGCACTTGATAAAGAAATTTCTCAAACAATAGGTTCACTTATGGTTTCAGTTGAAAATTATCCAGATTTAAAAGCTAATAAGAATTTTCTTCATCTGCAAGAAACATTAAATGAAGTTGAATTAAATATTTCTGCTTCAAGAAGAACTTTTAATAGTTATGTTAAGCAATACAATAACGCCATAGAAATGTTCCCGAATGTATATGTGGCACAAACTTTAAATTTGCAAAAAGCAAAATTTTTTGAGGCTTTAATTGAAGAAAAAAAAGTACCAAATATTGAAGAATTATTTAATAAAAAATAATGTCCGAATTTAAAACTTATTTAAAGACAGATCTTTCAAGACAAATAGAAATACTGAAGGATAAAAAAGTTAATTTAAAAAATTATATTAGAAAAGAAATTATAAGAAAATTCATTATTTATTTAGCAATAAATGCAACTTATATTTTAGTAACTTTATCCTTTATGAATGGTTTTTTGTTTTTTATCTGGTTTACAGGGAATACCTTTTTTACTATAACTTTTGCTTTTAAATTGTTTGATACTTCAGGACGTATGAAATCTATTAAAAAAGTATCAATAAATTCTAAAGATGATTTTTATTTTGAGTTCCCTAAGATAACAAAAAATGTAGATCAAAAAGTAAATGCATACTTTTTAGATTGTAAAAAATTACTTTTTAAACCTATTATTGAATTATTCTTAGTTAATATTGACTACTTTCCTAAGAAATTTTTTAAATACGAAAAAGTAATTGAAAGTAAACTTTTCCCAGATTTACCAATAGATATAAATTTATATAATAAAAATAATAATGAAAGAAATTCTTATTCAAAATTTCACTTTAAAGGAAGTGATGCGGTACAAGGTTATTTGGGAGAAAATTATATTGAATTCTGTGAGTTAGATATTAGTGAAGAGAAAGAAAGTGGAGCAGGAGAGTCCTCTGGAAGGACCTATAGAGAAATTTTTCATGGACTGTTTCTTATTGCAGATTACAAAAATATTCAATTCAAAACTATTCTTCAGTCAGTATTTCTTGGAAGTTTAATAAGCGAATTCGATATGAGTATTTTGAACTTTAGAGAGCAGATTAAATTGAAGAAAATTAAAGTTCAGAATTTTATATTTAATAAACATTTTTCAGTTTTTGGTGAAGATGATATTGAAGCGAGAAAAATATTATCGCCAGTCATACTTGAAAATCTTGGAAATTTTGCAGAAGAAAATAATATGTCCATAAAATTATCTTTTATAAATAATCAAGTTTTTATTGCCTTAGGTATTGGACAAATCTTTGAGCCAGATTTAAGAGACGTTTTACCTCTAAGAAAAATTAACTTAGATTTAATAGAAAAGGATGCTGAGAGAATTTACAATGAGATATCATTGGTATCTGACATTATTAAGGATCTAAGATTAAATTCTCATATTCAAAGTGAATAAATTTCTGTTTCCTTGTTCATGATTATTTAAGAGAAACTATTAAGTATTAAAGAGAAAGTACCTTTTTTAACATTTTTTCTCCCTTAAATTATTTGTAATAAATTTTTTTAACTGTGCAATGGTATGAAGACGCTTATAGCGATCTTAAAATCTATTGATATGATTACGATTATAACCTAAGTTGTATATTCGCTATTTATTTCAACGTACTTTTTAGAGAGATCACATCCCCAGGCTGTGCCTTTCGATTCGCCAGAATTTAGATTAATCATAATTTGTACAATATCTTCAACTAAATATTTACCATTCATTTTGGACCTAATATATTCTGTGACTTTAATCGAATCATATTGTTTTAACTTACCCTTTTCTAAAATCTGATCATTACCAATATACAAGTCAACGTCATTTAAATTGAATTCAACTCCAGAATTACCGGCAGCCGAAATAATTCTTCCCCAATTAGGATCACAGCCATGGATAGCTGTTTTTACTAATGCAGAATTACAAATAAATTTAGCAACCATAATTGCATCTTCAGTATTTTTTGCTCCTTGAACCAAAACTTCTAATAAACAATTAGCTCCTTCTCCATCTCTTGCAATATTTTTTGCTAAGTTTTGACACACAATATCAATCCCTTTTTGAATAATTGGAAAAAATCTTTTATCAATTTTCTCTCCTGAATTTATTCCAATAAATGAATCGTTCGTACTTGTTTCTCCATCAACTGATATTGCGTTAAAAGATTTTTTAACCGCAATCGAAATCATTTTATCCCATTCTTCTTTTTGAATGCCCGCATCACATGTAAGAAAAGCAAGCATTGTAGCCATATTTGGGTAAATCATTCCTGAACCTTTTGCAAATCCTGCTATTTTAATTTTTCTACCTTGAATAATCGTCTCTATTAAAACTGTTTTCAAAGTCAAATCAGTAGTTAAAATAGCTTCTGCTGCATTTTGAAAATTATTACTCTTCAAATCACTAACTAAATTTGGTAAATTTTTTATTAAATCATTTATTTTTATAGGAACACCAATTACACCAGTTGAGCACATTAAAACTTCTTCTTCTTTTATTCCTAAAAGTTCAGCAATCTTTCCTGTAGCAATTTGAAAATGTTGAATTCCAAGATTTCCTGTACATGCATTCGCTTGACCAGAATTAATTAGTATTGCGCGTACAAAACCCGAAGCTCTTTTAAGTCTTTCCTCACAAATATCAACACATGAAGCGCGAACTATTGATTGGGTAAACATCCCACTAAAAATACTTCCTTCTGGAGCTAGTACTAGTGCTAAATCTTTTTTATTAGAAGCTTTTAATCCAGCGGATATCCCCGAGAAAAGAAACCCTTCTGGTGTTTCTTTACTGTGATCAACAAACGACCAATTGGAATCTATCTGGCTCAATCTTTTTGATATTTTAATTCATACTAACTATTCTTTAATACTAAAGAAACAGGTAATTAGATTATTATTAATTATATGGATATTCTTCAAAAATCAAAAAACAACCAAAGGAGAATTGGTTTAACAGGAGGCATTGCAAGTGGGAAGACAACCATAACTAATTACATTAGAAAACATAAAAACATTCCAATATTAGATGCAGATAATTTATCAAGAGAATTAATCAAACCAAATACATATGGATATAAGAAAATTTTAGATTATTTTGGGAATAAAATTATTGATAATAAGAACAATGCAGAAAGGTCAATAAACAGAAAACTTTTAAGAAAAATTATTTTTAAAAATTCAGAAAGTAAAGAATGGATTGAAAAACTACTTCACCCATTAATTAAAGAAAAAATGATAGAAGAATGCAATCAATACAAAAATTCTCAAACTTTATTAATGGTTATTCCATTATTATTTGAAGCAAAATTTGAAGATATTTGCACTGAAATATGGTTAGTTAAATGTCCCAAAGAAACACAAAAACGAAGACTTATGACACGAGATAAAATTAGCGAAAAAGAAGCATATGAATTCATAAATCTTCAACTAAGTTTTGAAGAAAAAAGAAAATTTTCAGACATTATTTTAGATAATTCAGATGATCAAAATAAATGGATAAAGAAAATAAGAGAGCTTCTTTGAACCTCTAGCTATTCAATTTTTCAGCAAGAAGTTTATTTGCAAGTTTAGGATCAGCTTTACCTTTGGTTCTTTTCATTAGTTGACCAATAAAAAAACCAAGTAATTTAGTTTTACCTTTTCTAAATGCCTGAACCTCATCAGGATGTTCAGTTATAAGTTCATCAATTAATGGTAAAATACTTGAAGAATCAGATATCATGGCCAACCCTTTTTCTTCAACTATTTTTTTCGGAGAAATATTTTTTTGAATTAGTTCAGGTAAAATTTCCTTTGCAATTTTTCCACTGATAGTTTTATTTGAAATCAAACTAATCATTTCAGCAAGATTTTCAGGATTAAGTTTTAAGTCACTAAAACTAAGTTTATTTGCTTTTAAATAACCAACTATATCACTTGTTACCCAATTTGAAGCTAGTTTGACATCAGCACCATTAGCTACTGTTTCTTCAAAAAAGTTAGCCATATTAATTTCATCAGAAATTACCCTTGCATCATATGCAGATAACCCAAATTCATTTACATATTTATTTCTTTTCTTTGAAGGTAATTCTGGAAGTTCTTTTAACCATATTTCTTTTTGTGCTTTTGTTATTTCAATTGGTCCTAAGTCAGGGTCAGGAAAATATCTATAGTCACTGCTGCCTTCTTTCATTCTCATACTTTTTGTTAGTTGCTTAGCTTCATCCCATAACCTTG
>CACARV010000031.1 GCA_902535025.1 uncultured Prochlorococcus sp. | reverse complement strand
ATAAACCTCTAGATTTCATAAATAATTCAAAGACGAAAACCGTTCCAATACTTATTAAAAAAAATAGTGAAGTTATTGAAGAAAGTCTTGAAATCATTCTTTGGGCTCTCTCAGAGTCAAAAAAGGAAAACATCAAATTAATTTATTTTCCTGAAAACAAAAAGGAAGACATTTTTAAATTAATTTATGAAAATGATAACGAATTCAAATATCATTTAGATCGATTTAAATATGCCACAAGATATAAGAACAGTGATGAAGAATTTCATTTCACAAATGCGATTAAATTTATAAAGAGATGGAACGAACTTCTTACGGAAAATAAATACTTTTTTGGAGATAGCCCCACAATAGCTGATTGGTCTATTTGGCCTTTTGTAAGACAATTCAGAATCGCTTGTGAAAGTCAAAAAAGAACAAATTATTTTGAATCCTCAATAAAAAATTGGTTAGATTCATTTGAGAAAAATAGAGAATTTCAATCCTTAATGTATAAATACGAATTATGGGAACCATATTCTAGAAAGAATTTTTTTCCATATAATTAACTTTCCAACAACTTCCTTTTCTCAATAATTCTTGCTAACTCCAAAAAATATCCTGCAGTCCTAAATTTGCCTATATTTTTTTCCTTAAAATCAAGATCGCTTCTAATTTCTGCAGTTTCCGCCATAAGCAAATCTAATTCATTTGATCCAAGACTATACAATTCACCAAGTTCTATTTCCCTTCCGAGTAAATGACTCCTAAACCACTTCCCTTTATTTTCTTGAGGTGGAATATCGTAGGGAGTAAATGACATTAAACAAAACTTTAACTTTTACCATTCTAGAGTTATTATGGGAACTTTTTCATCTCTACTTTATTAAAAATCAATGCAATAAAAAGAATTCCGAATGTAATTAGGGCACAAATTTCTGTCCAATAATCTAACCCAATTTTAGAAATCATTAATGGTGCAAGAACTGTAAATAGTCCTCCAGAAAGAATTAACTGAGCGAATAGCTGTTTTGATGTAAAAATTGGTAAAGTCTTAGAAATATTTTTAGGATCTGCGAGCCTTAAAAGAAGTAACCCAGAAGCTACTACACCCGTAGAATTTCCAAACTCTATCAAACTTTTTTCAAACCAATAATCATCAAAAATAAAGAATGCAAAATAAGCAATGCAGATTAAATTCCAAAATAAACCGAAAATAGTAAACACTAAAATAAGTATCCAATTATCAAAAACAACTGCTATATCTAAACTCGCCATAGCTGTAAAAATCAATAAGTCTGTGGATAAAATACCAATCTCCCTTTGCAGAATATTTGAAATAAATTCTGTATTTTTGGTTTTCTCTAAAATATATCTTATAAGGAGCGAACCTATAAGGATAAAAGGGAATACTGGTAGTGAAAAAATAATTTCCTTCGAAAAATCACCAAAAGAACTTGAAATATACCTTAAAAATTTAAGTAGCAAAACACCAAAAGAAATTGCCAAGCCAGAGAATCCAAGATTTATTATAAAAATTCTTAAATCTGCAAAAATTCCTGTCTTATTTTTTTCATTTAGATTATCTTTTTGTTCAAGAATTTCCTCGGTATCTGAAAGACCTAAAGTTCTCCCAAGAAAAATAAATATGCTACCCAATATTGAAGAGGATAAAAGACCCATTGTTGCCATAGCCAAACCAAGATCTAATCCATTTGGGAAACCTAGTTTATTAAAACTTTCACCGATTATTGATGCAGCTCCATGACCACCCTCAAAACCTACCTCAATTAAACAACCCATCAGAGGATTTGCATCCATAGAAGTAGGTAGAAAATATTTAACAACAATACCACCAACAAAAAATTGTCCGAAACCTAGTGAAAGAGCTAATAGAAATTGATTAAAAATTGGTTTAACTAAACCATTTATATTCGGGATAGGTCTTCCCATCATTAAAGTTGCGAAGACTAATGATAAAAGAGGAGTAGGAAAATTACTCCAAACATTGATTGTTTCTTTTGGCAAAAAGTGTATCGCTCCAAATGGACCTACAGATATACCTAAAATTCCTGATATAACTGCTATGGGTAATCCAAATCTCTCAAGTTGAACAGCTAGTTTAAATTTCCTCCCAAAAATCAACAAAAAAAATATAATTAACAATCCAAAAAAACTTATTAAAAGAGAATTTGAAAAAAAATCTTTATTCTGTAAAGAAAAAATATTCAATGATTTCAAAAACATATAATTATAAATTTAAATTAATAAACAAAATTTTTCAAATAAAAAAGGCCCTATAAAGAGCCTTTGGTATTAATGTTTAATTAAAGAATTTAATCCTTAAGAGTAATTGTGGCACTATCAATATTACTAATAGCATTAGTAACTCTCTTAAAATCAAAGCCTAAAGCTCTTAATGCATGCCATAGGTGACCCTGAATAAAGAAGAAACCAAAGTAGTAGTGTACATTTGCTAACCATGCCCTTGATGTAAACTCACCATCAGGAAGATCAACAGTATCAATCCAATAAGGTGAAATACTAAACTTCAGCTCAAGGGGTTCACCAAAAAACTCAACTGGATATACAGTTGTATTTGAAGCGCTCCAGAAAGCAGCAATAATTGCCATCCAACCTATACCTGCTAAAGACCATGAAAGTACGGCTTCTGCGGATAAAAGACCTTTGCCTTTGAATTTAGTAAATTCTCCAACTTGCTTGGTAGCAATATGCCATGCACCACCAGTTATTAAAACAAATGCTAGGAAAGCATGTCCACCCATAACATCTTCTAAACTATCTATCAGAAGAAAATCAGTCTGGTGATTCCAAATTTCAGCAAGATTCAAGTCATATTCGACTTGCCTCACAGCTCCAATTGCTGGATCATAAACACCGTGGACTCGAGCCCATTCAACAAGAAGAATAACAGCAAATCCAAGAATTATTAAGTGATGTCCTAGGATAAAAGTTAATTTATCTGGGTTATCCCATTCGATATTAAATTTTCTAGCTCTTGCAACTTCAGAATCTTCTAAATTACCTGGAAGAAGTAGAGAGTGTAAAAGTCCACCAGCAGCTAAAACCATAGAGGAGACGAGGTGTACTATTGCTATAGCGAGGACAGGCTTTGTATCTCCCATCATTACTCCATCAGCATCAAACCCAATTCCTAGGGTCGCCAAATGAGGAAGTGCGATAAGAGGTTGGTGTCCCATTGGAACACTTGGATCAAATCGTGAAAGTTCAAAAAGGGTGAAAGCACCAGCCCAGAAAACAATTAATCCTGCATGAGCTACATGAGCAGCGATAAATTTACCTGAGCGATTTGCTACACCTGAATTTCCAGCCCACCACCCGTAAGTGGTATCTGGATTACCGTAGGTTTGCATTTAGGAAATGATTAGCTTAAACGTCTTGAGAATACTTTAATTTTCATCAAACAGTTGAATTCACAACAAAATTGTAAAAATTAGTAATCCTATAAAAAAAAAATAAAAAAAATCTTAAAAAAATCTTTTTAGATTGTAGTTAGATTTCAACAGTAAGGTTATTGCTTGAAATTGATTAGATATCAAATAATAAAGAGTTTTAAGTTTAATTTATTATTATTAAATTTCTTTTTGCTGACATTAAAAGATGTTTTGTTTCATTAAACCATCTTATTTATTGCCACTTTCTCAAACGATTATTAAATATGGGATAAGACATCTAATATTATGACTACTTCTCAAGAGTCTTCTAGAAAATTTTCACTAGAAATGAAATCGGAAGTTCATTACAAAAAGGCTGCAAAATCCTACAGAAAATCAAAACAATACATAAATATGATTAACTTATATCCAACTTTGCAAAACACTCTGATTGAGTGTGAGGATGAGAATCTAATCGAATAAAGATTTTATATATTTTCCCAAATTAATCTTCAAGAAATATTTTTTTTAGGCCGCAATATCGTAGTTTTCTTCAAAATAAAATTTATTGATTATTTTTCTACACATTTTTACATCATAAAGGGCTTTGGGGTTCCAAGGTTTTTTCTGACCTAGTGGAGAGCTTTTCCAATGAATTCCAGGCTTGAGTATTCCATTTTCACGTAAAAAAGAGAGTTTAATTTCAGTTATTCCTAATTTTTCAGCGGTCAACTCAGATGAGCTCCATTTAACCCCTAACATTGAACAAAATAAATATTATTAATCCTTAATAACGTTAATTTTATTTTTTTGAAAGGGTAAAACTTTAAAATAATTATTAACGTAGCAAAATCCCATTATTTATAAAGAAAAGATATTTTAAAAGACGCATATCAAATTAAGAAATGTTAAATAAAGAATCTTCATTAATGAATATCTCATTTATACCTTTTTCTTTCTTGCTGGATTTATAGTCAAAATATTCTACAGTAATCGATTGAAGCTTTGGAAGATTGATCCAACCCTTATGCCAATTTCCACTATTTATTAATTCTTCATAAGTAGCTCTAAAGTTAATCTCAGAATCCAGTACAGAAACCATCAAAAAAATAATATTTCCTTTTTCTTTAGTCTGATTTACTAAAACAAAATGTCTCAATCCATTTATAGATTTATTAGAAGTCCAGAAATATTCCATAATTATTTTTTCTTAATGTTAATATCAGAATCTTCTTTAGATATTTTTTTATATTCATTTCTAATTTGATCTAATAAAAGTTTTCTTCTATCCAGATAGTTAACAGAATCTTGTGTTGATAACTTATATCTTTCTTTTTTAGTTAAATTCATCCAATTATTAAGATTCTTCTTATTAAAAGTTGTTAATTTTTTAGCATTCAAAACTTTTTGTTTTCTATTTGATTTAAGAAAATATCTTAAATTAAAAAAAATAAATATAAAAAGAAAAATTATTACTATTTTTAAGAGCATCACTTTACAAGTAAGTTATTATTTATCCACTTTTCTAATTCAAAATCATTCTCTAAAGAAATAACCTCTTCTTTATTCCCATTACCTGATTGATCAAAGAGCCTTATAATAAATTCCCTTTTAGTCGCCTCATCATCACCAATAACGATAATACTTTTAGATTCAAGTTTATTAGCCTTTTTAAATTGCTTAGAGAATGAAGATCCACTTAAATCTAACTCCACTAACAAATCATAATTTTTTAATTTTCTTGATAGATCCATAGCTAATGGTTCAGCAATGATGCCCTGATTAATAATATAAATATCAGTTTTTCTTGGGACTTCGAGCTCTTTTCCCGCTAGTAAAATTAATCTTTCTAAACCAATAGCGAATCCAATTGCCGGGGTATTTGGCCCTCCCATCTGTTTTATTAAATTGTCGTATCTTCCTCCTCCGCAAACTGTAGCTTGAGAGCCTAGAGCACCACTAGTAATTTCAAAGGCTGTGTGGGTGTAATAATCTAAACCTCTTACTAGATTAAAATTTTCCACGTATGGTATTTTTAAAACCTCTAATTGTTTTTTTAAGTCTGAATATCTTTTATGACTTTTTTCAGACAAAAAATTGAATAACCTAGGAGCATTTTCCAGAGCTTTTTTTGTTTGAATATCTTTAGAGTCCAAAATCCTTAAAGGATTTTTAGCAATTCTATTCTGAGAATCTAAATCTAGAGAATTTTTATTTATTTCTAGCCATTTTAAAAAGGATTTCTGAAAATTTAATCTATCACTTGCATCACCTAATGTATTTATTTCAAGATTAAGTTCTTTAATTCCTAATTTACTCAAGACATCCCAAGCTAAAGCAATAATTTCAACATCACTTCTGACTGAATCGTATCCTACAAACTCAACGCCCAACTGATGAAACTGTCTTTGCCTGCCTGCTTGAGGTCTTTCATATCGAAACATAGGTCCCATGTACCAAAGTTTCTGAAGTGGATTAGACGAGATGCCATTTTGTATTAATGCTCGTGCAACTGAAGCAGTTCCTTCAGGCCTAAGAGTGCAGGATCTCTCCCCCCTATCAAAAAAAGTATACATTTCTTTACTGACAACATCTGTTCCTTCACCAATTCCTCTTATAAATAATTCGGTCATTTCCAATATTGGTGTTCTTATTTCTTTGATGGATGCTCTCGCGAGCTGCTCTAATAAAATTTTCTCAACGTTTTGCCACTTTATTAATTGGTCAGGCAATAGGTCGACTGTTCCTCTAAGATTTTTTAAGTTATTCAAAGTTCTAGAAAATAATTCAAAATTTTTAATTCAAGTAGAAATTAATCTTTGATTGGTTGTTCTGTGAGACAATTTTAATTTAACATTTAGAAAAACTATTGGAAATTAATAAAAATAAAGAGAATCAGCATTGCGGTACAAAACCAAAAAAAATTGCTTTTGGTATAGCACCACTAGGTATAGTTTCAGTAGGAATAGTGCCAATGGGAGTAATAAGTATTGGAATAGTGCCAATGGGAGTATTTTCTTTTGGGGCAGTAGCAATGGGAATAGTCAATTTATCAGTAGTAGGGATGGGAATTATCTCAGCCGGTGTAACGACGATGGGGATATGGGAGTATTCACCTAATTCTCAAAACAATCATCATAATCATTCCAAACAAATTTCAAATTCAAGCAAAGAAAATAAGATGTCAGATCTATTTAACACTAAAAAAGAAGCTGAAAAGGCTGCTTTAAAATACGGATGTATCGGAGCACATAAAATGGGAAATAAATGGATGCCCTGCAAAATGCACTAGATATTTTCTGAGTCAAAAATTTATTGAAAATTAATTCAAAATCTCTACTCTAAAATCAAGATTTTTTGCCTCATCAGTAGTTAATTTTCTTGACCAAGCTCCTTGCACAGGACTATTCCATCTGAACCCAGCATTTTTAGCTAAAGATCTTTCTTCGTAACTAATAAGAGCCTTGTATAAAAACCTCGGTTCGGTAGCTTTGAGTAAAAGTTCCTCTAAATTATCGCATTTTTTAAAGACCTCAGATATGTAAAAGCAATCAGATAAAGCTCTATGTAAATTCCAAACTGGTATTGAAAAAGATAAAGCTAGATCAGTTACCGAGGGTCTATTTTTTAGTGATTTTTGAAAGGACCAATTAATATCATCTAAACTGCATATCCATTTTTTATTAAGTTTAGGTAATCTTCCTTTCCCAAACCATTTCTTATCAAACTCTACATTATGCGCGACAATGAAATCCGAACAATCAACAAGTTTCAAAAAAAAATTCAATCCATCTTCCCAAGGTTGAGAGATATTAGTTAGCTCAGCAGATATGCCATTTACATGTTCTGCTTCATTCTTATCAATTGGTAATAAAAATGAAACCTGTGAAAGTACACATTTAAACGATACGTCAAACAAAATACAACCTATCTCTATCACTTCATCTTTATTTTCATCTAAACCTGTTGTTTCAGTATCAAGGATTAAAATTTTTTCAATTTTTTTATTTTGATTGGCAACATTTTTTGCAGTAGGGTTACTGAGAATTTGATCCTGAAGAAAATCCAATTGATTTAGGTTTTTTTTATTAAATAGTTCCAATTAATTCAAAACGCTTTAATTTTATCTTGACGCATTTAATAAAAATTTCTTCTAAATTAATAGAAATTAAACATATTTGATTAGAAAATAATTTTTAAAACTTATTTCGATTTGAAAATTTTTATAAAAAATGACTTTTACAAAATATCAATTTAACAATTTTTGTTTTTGGCCTGCATATCCTAAGAAAATTATTGAATTTATAGGGGGAAGTTATTTAGCTTCAAAACCAGATTTAACCTATAAAAGATTCATATATAGCTTAATAAATAAAAATTATGCTGTACATGCATACAAATACACTCCACAATTTGATCATCAACAACTTGCTATCAAAGCTTGGAAGGATTTTAAGAATTGCAGAATATCCTTATCCAAGAGAATAGGAACATCTATACCTACAATAAGAATTGGTCATAGCCTAGGCTGTAAACTTCATTTAATATCACCTGATGGTGGAAGGAATTGCGAAAAATTCATATCAATTAGTTTTAATAACTTCAGTGCTGACAAATCAATCCCATTTTTGAAACAGATTGCTCAAAAATTAGAATTCAATAGTGAATTTAGCCCTAGTCCAGAAAGAACTTTACGAATAATTGAAAAAACTTTTAGTCAAAAAAATAACCTCCTAATAAAATTCAACTCAGACGAATTAGATCAAACAGATAAATTATTTTCTTGTCTTAAAGCAAGAAAAGAAGATAACTCAAAGGGGATAATTCTAAAAGGAACTCACACTATTATTGCTAGTGCAGGACTGAGAGAAAACATACTAGGAGATTGGGCAGATGATGATTTCAAAAGAAATACTATTAAAAAAATTTCCAATTTAATTGATGAATCTTGTTAGGATTTTTCCTTCAACTTTTCCAAAACAGAACTATCTTCTAGAGTACTTATATCACCACTAATTTTCTCTCCAGCAGCCAATGATCGCAAAATTCTCCTCATAATTTTTCCACTTCGTGTTTTGGGTAGAGAATCAGAAATTATTATTTTTTCAGGCTTGGCGATGATTCCAATTTCATTAACAACATGTTTCTTTAAATCCTCTACTAATTCTGAAGAACTATTTACATCTTTCTCTAAAGATACAAAAGCAACTATAACTTCACCTTTTAGATCATCTTTCCTCCCAACAACAGCAGCTTCTGCCACTGATTCATGACTAACCAAAGCAGATTCTATTTCCATAGTTCCCAAACGATGGCCTGAAACACTAATAACGTCATCAACTCTTCCCATAATCCATATATATCCATCTTCATCAATACGTGCTCCATCTCCAGCAAAATAAACATTCTTTTCTCCTTTAAAGTTTATATATTGCCAATAACTCTCCAGGTATCTATCTGAGTTTCCATGAATTGTTCTCATCATTCCTGGCCAAGGCTTTCTAACAATTAAATAACCACCCTCGTTCTCTATTACTTTATCTCCATTCTTATCGACAACTTCAACTTCAATCCCAGGTAAAGGATATGTAGCTGAACCTGGCTTTGTAGCCACAACTCCAGGCAAGGGACTAATCATGACACCACCAGTTTCAGTCTGCCACCAAGTATCAACTATAGGACACCTATTTTTACCAATAACATCTCTGTACCACATCCATGCTTCAGGATTAATTGGTTCCCCAACTGTTCCCAAAAGTCTAAGACTCTCTAAATTATATTTATCAGGAATTTCACGTCCGGACTTCATAAATGCTCTTATTGCTGTTGGTGCAGTATAAAAAATCGAGACCTTATATTTCTGCACAATTTCCCAAAAGGCTCCCAAATTAGATGGTCTTGGGACTCCCTCGTACATTAAGGTCGTAGCGCCATTAGATAATGGCCCGTAAACTATATAACTATGGCCTGTAATCCAACCAACATCAGCAGTACACCAGTAAATATCATCATCTTTTAAATCAAAAATCCATTTAAATGTCAAATGGGTCCAGAGATTATAACCACCAGTAGTATGAACAACACCTTTAGGTTTCCCAGTAGATCCTGAAGTATAGAGAATAAAAAGTCTATCTTCGCTGTTCATAATTTCAGGTTCACACCAATTTCTTTGATCTTTTAATAATTCGTGCCACCAAAAATCTCGATCTTCAACCATAGAAATGTTTTTTTTAGTTCTTTGTACAACAACAACTTTTTCTACAACTTTATCTGCCCCGCTCTCAATTGCCATATCAACTGCTTGCTTAAGCTCAATCACCTTATCTTTTCTAAAACCGCCATCTGCAGTGATAACAAACTTGGCATTTCCATCAATTAATCTATCCTTTAAAGCCTCTGATGAAAACCCGCCAAAGACGACTGAATGAGGGGCTCCAATTCTTGCACAAGCCAACATCGCGAACATTGCCTCTGGAATCATTGGCATATAAATACACACCAAATCACCTTTTTCTACTCCAATTTCTTTTAATGCATTAGCGGCATTACAAACCTCCTTCAGAAGTTCTTCGTAAGTGTATTTTTTGCTATCTCCTGGTTCTCCTTCCCATATAAGTGCAGTTTTTTTTCCAAGGCCTTTCTTGATATGTCTATCTAAGCAATTGTATGTAATATTGAGTTTTCCCTCTTTAAACCACTTAAAAAAGGGTGCATTATCGCTATCTAATACGGTTTGAAATGACTCAAACCAATCCAATTCAGATTTTGCAAAAGATTCCCAAAATTGGATTGGATTATCTAATGATTGTTTTTTTAGATCAAATAATGCTTTTTGAGATTTGATATTTGAGTTTTCTGCAAATTCTTTTGAAGGAGGGAAAATTCTCTTTTCATCAAGGATGTTATTGATTGATTTTTTTTTATCTAATGCCATCTGTTAAGTATATACCTAATAAACTTAATCTAAAGATTTATGGTTTTCAAAAATATTAATATTTATATAGCTTATTTATATAGCTTAAAAATTTATTACTAAATCTAATAGAGACGACTAAGGACAAATTCTGGGAGAGCCATTAAAGCTCTCTTATAATCTGAATCAGGGAGCCAGACTATTGCTTTTTTAGAAAGCATTGCGAAATCCTCTGCTAGTTTCCTTGAACTATCTATAGCATTAGAATTCATAATGATTTTGAGTGCATTATTTAAATCATCCTTTTCAGCAAGTTCTCTATTTATGAGAACAGACAAATTTTTATTTTCTTCTAAAGCGTAAAGCACAGGAGCAGTAAGATATCCACTAGCAAGATCACTCACAGTAGGTTTTCCAAGTTGTTTATCATTGCCGGTAAAATCAAGAATGTCATCAACTACCTGGAAGGCTAATCCAATATTTTTGCCAAAGTCGTATAAAGAATTTAATTTTTCATCACTAAGCTCGCTCAAAACCCCTGCTGCCTTACAACTATTGGCTATCAAAGAAGCTGTTTTACAATAGCTTTTATTAATATATTTTGGGAAAGATTGAGCTGAATCAAATCTATTTAAATTTTGTTTAATTTCACCTTCAGCTAAATCCATAATCACCCTACTGAGTAATTTGACTACATTCACATTATCAAGATTTGCTAAATGCCAACTTGCTTGAGCGAATAAAAAATCACCCGCCAGTACAGCAACTCTAGTGTTAAACCTACTATGGACTGTATCAACACCTCTTCTAGTAGAGGCCTCATCAACAACATCATCATGCACTAACGATGCTGTATGAATCATTTCAGTTATTTCAGCAAGCCTCTTATGTTCACTCTTTAAACTAAATTCAGGGGATATTGCTTTTGAAATCAACAGAACAATTCCTGGCCTTAGCCTTTTTCCCCCAGCACTAAAAAGGTGTTCCGCTGCCGCTTGAAGAATTGGGTGACCAGCTCCTATTAATTTTTTCAGTTCAAAAATAAGAT
>CACARV010000030.1 GCA_902535025.1 uncultured Prochlorococcus sp. | reverse complement strand
CCAGCACTAATGGTTACAGTACTTGGTTCAAATGCAAGCATTCCAGCATCTGTACCAAGTTTAACTTCAACAGTCTTAGCTGAAACTGAAGAAATACCTAGACCTAGAGTTAAAACTATCGCGAATAACCCTGCAAAGATTGAACGTAACATAATTGAAATTTACTTATTTACTTATATTACAAGGCTTTGGGAACCTAACTGCGAGAATTTTAATTGTTATTACAGCTTGGTAACTTTGATAACCTTAAAATATCATTCAGTGACCTGGCATAACTTTTAAGTTTGAAAGTCTCAGGATTAGTGATGGGGACATGATTAAAGTCATATTTTTTAATACTGAAGCTATCCCATGGGGTAGTTTGGATGGGGAGAATTCTTAATAATATTTTTAGAATTTTTCTTGTAAGAGGTATCGCAAAATATCTCCTCATATTATTTCTTTTTAAAAGCGTAATTACGGCCTCGTCAATTGAAATAAATTGCTGACCTAGCACAAATTTTCTGAAGCCTTTGTAGGGCTCTTTTTTATGATTTTTAATTAGAAACCCGCAAATTTGAGCGATATCATTAGCGTGTATAAAGTGAAATTTAGAATCGAGTTTTAAGAATCTTGCTAACCAAAGCCATTTCCCAATTTCTTTCAATCCACTAGTTAAATAACTAGTAGGATATTTACTTTTCTTGCCAAGATTTCCTCCGAAAACCAAGGTAGGGAAAACAGCGAATGTTTTTTCTGCAAATTTGCTTTCTCTAAGTCTCTGGAAACATTCATATTTTGTTTGTATGTACTCTGTTCCATAAATCAATGATTCCCTCATTAATTCTGTTTTAGTGTCAAGAATGCTAGCTGTTGAAAAATAAATAATCTTTTCTAACTTATTAATATCAAGCATTTCAAGTAATTCTTCAAAAGCTTTAATATTTACTTCATAGGCTCTTCTTGGATCTCCCCAAGCTGTAGCAGTATGAATTAAGTAGTCAATTTGACTAATTTCCTTCTTATACCTATTTGATTCCCTGATATCGCACAATATTAACTTGACTTTTTTATTTTCCTGAATAGAAATTGGTAACTTACTTTTATCTCTTACCATGAGATAAAGTCTGAATTTTGTGTTTTTTAAAAACCAATCAACTAGATATTGGCCAACACATCCATTAGCACCTGTTATTAATAAGTTTTTATATGCCAAGATTTTGACTAGTAAGTGAGTGTTTTTCCATGTTCAAAAAATGTTTGAGCATTTTCTTCTGGAGTCCCAGGTAAAATTCCATGACCTAAATTAAGAATATACTTCCTGTCTTTAATTTTATTAAAAGTATGATCTATCCTTTCTTTTATTGATTCTTTGTTCCCAAATAAAATACCAGGGTCAACATTACCTTGAATTCCTATCCCACTGGGGATTCTTTTACAAGCCTCTTCAATATCTACTGTCCAGTCTAATGAAATAATATCTACGCCAGTTTTTGCCATTCTTTCTATTACGCCTGCACTTCCTGAAATGTAGAGAATTACTGGGGTCTCAGGGTAGGCTTCTTTTACAATATCAACAACTTTTTTTTGATACGGCCCAGCAAAGATATCGTAATCTTGTGGGCTTAGTTGACCGGCCCATGAATCAAAAATTTGTACTACTTGCGCTCCAGATTTTATTTGATATTTAAGATATTCACCTATAGATTTTGAAAAATGATCAAGAAGTTTATGAAGTAAATCTGGTTCTTTAAAAGCCATTGATTTTATTAAAGAATAATTTTTACTGCTTTTACCTTCAACAACATATGCAGCAAGTGTCCAAGGTGCCCCAACGAAACCTAAAACTGTTGCTTCATTATTAACATCTTTTTTTAGGGAAGAAAGAACTTTCCCAACAAAGCTCAAACTCTCACTTGGATTTAATTCTTTTAAATTTTCTATCTGGCTAAGAGTTCTTATGGGGTGTTCAATTATTGGACCTTTACTTTCTATTATTTCAAAATTTATGCCAATTCCTGGAAGAGGTGTGAGAATGTCCGAAAAAAGTATCACACCATCTGGTTTGAAAGCATGAAAAGGCTGCATTGATATCTCATATGATAGTTCTGGATTCTCAGACCTTTCTCTAAAACTTGGGTAACGCTCCCTTAAATCCCGGTAGATTTTCATGTATCTTCCTGCTTGCCTCATCATCCATACTGGAGGCCTATTTACTTTTTTACCTAATGCGGCAGAAAGAAGTAGCGGTAAATTTTCACCCATTTTTCAATTCGATATGTTTTTAATAAAAATTTTTAAAAATTCCAACTTAAAAATCTTACAATGCAAAGCATATTAATAGCGTTATATGAACATTTATATGAAGTACTAAGTTAAATAAGCCTTATTATTTTTTGATTGATGTTTGAAGATACTTACGCTTAATGGGGGCAAAGCAAGTTCTAGAGCATTTTGATAATCATGAATATTGTAATTTATAGTTTCTTTACCACCCATATTTCCTTTATTACTGCCTCCATATCTAGATCCATCTGAATTAAATATCTCCTTGTAGAATCCTTCTAAAGGAACACCTACTTTATATGAACCGTGAGTATTAGGTGTAAAGTTGGCAACTACAACAAGCCACTCATTGGTATCGTTTTCTCTTCTCATAAAACTTATTACCGAATTAGATTTGTCATTACAATCAATCCACTGGAATCCATAAGGATCAAAGTCGTTTTTCCATAACGCAGGTTCAGTTTTATAAAGTACGTTTAGGTCATCAATTAAGTTTCTGATGCCTTTATGAGGTTCAAATTCTAGTAACTCCCATTGCAAATCATCCCAAACATTCCATTCTTGTCTTTGTCCAAATTCCATTCCCATAAATATCGTTTTTTTACCGGGATGGGTCCACATATAAGTTAGTAAAGCTCGAGTATTAGCATATTTCTTCCAGTCATCGCCTGGCATTTTATGCAAAAGATGACTTTTCCCATGGACAACCTCATCATGACTTAGAGCAAGCATAAAGTTCTCTGTATAGTTATATGTTATGGAGAAAGTTACACTATTTTGATGGAATTGTCTAAACCAAGGATCTATCTCAAAATAATCGAGCATATCGTGCATCCAACCCATATTCCATTTCAAATTAAACCCTAACCCTCCCATGTCAGTTGGTTTGGTTACCATTGGCCAAGTTGTTGATTCTTCAGCGATAGAAAGTGCACCTGGGAAATGTTGGAAGAGTACATGATTAGCCTGTTGAAGAAATTTAACGGCTTCTATATTTTCATTACCACCATTTTCATTGGGTATCCATTCTCCATCTGGGCGTAAATAATCTCTGTAAAGCATTGAAGCTACAGCATCTACTCTTATGCCATCAATATGAAACTCTTCAAACCAATATACGAGATTGGCTACTAAGAAATTCCTTACTTCGTTTCTGCTGTAATTAAATATTAGGGTTCCCCATTCTTTGTGTTCACCTATGCGCGAATCTCCATGTTCATAAAGATGACAACCATCAAAAAATGCTAAACCATGCTTATCTTTTGGAAAATGACCAGGCACCCAATCAAGAATTACGCCTATACCCTCTTTATGGCATTTATTGACAAAGTTTCTAAATTCATTTGGGGTGCCAAATCTGCTTGTTGGTGCATACCAGCCTGTAACCTGGTATCCCCATGAACCATCGAAAGGATGTTCAGATATTGGCATTAGTTCAATATGAGTAAATCCTCTCTCTTTTACGTAAGGGATAAGTTTTTCGGTTAATTCTGGATAAGTTAATAATCTTGTTCCAGGTTTTAAATCTGCAGCAGGTACTGGGTCTCTAGGATTCCCATTTTCTTCAAGATATTTATTATCTGTTGATTCATGGAGCCAACTTCCCAAATGCATTTCATAAACTGAAATTGGCTGATTAATTTGATTAGAAGAATCTCTATTTGAAATCCAAGAACTATCATTCCAATTAAAGTTTTTCAATTTTGAAACTATTGAACCATTTTGAGGTCTGATTTCATGAAGGAAACCATATGGATCAGCTTTTTCATAAATATGACCTTGTTGTGTTCTTATCTCATATTTATATGTGTCTCCCTCTTTCATTGTTGGCATGAATAGTTCCCAAATTCCCCCTAATCTTTTTTGCATTGGATGATTTCTGCCATCCCAAGAATTTATATCTCCAATTATTGAGATTGATTTTGCATTTGGAGCCCAAATGCAGAACATGACTCCTTTTTGATTATTATCTTCAATGAGATGAGCTCCCATTTTTTTCCAAATATGATGATGATTACCTTCTGCAAAAAGATGCCTATCAACTTCTCCCATCCACTCTTCTCTATATGACCAGGGGTCATGTTGTGTATGTGTGATCCCTCCCCGTGAAATATTTATTTTGTATTTAGAATTTGGATTTTCAGGCAGGATTGCTTCAAAAAGCCATTTATGATTTATGCTTTCCGCCTTATAGGTATTATTTTTAAAATTTATTTTAACTTCGTCCGCTTCAGGCATCCATACTCTTATTACCCATTGTTCCTCATAAAAATGAGGACCCAATATTTTTAAAGGATTATCATTGCAACAATTTTCTAGGTTGATAGCTTCTGATTTAATCCAGTCTGCTTGAATTGTCTCGATCATGACTGGTAGATATTAAGAAATCATAATATCAAATGATTAACCAAAAAAATAATAATTTATTAAAAAAAAGGGGTCATTTTCATAAATGTTTTATTAAGGCTAAAATTTAGAGTAATAATTCTATGATTTGATGAAGGCGCCCCAAAATTTTCCTCACCAAATCCAGGGTTGACTCCAATAGCGGGATAAGCTGCTGCAGATATAGATAAACGAAGCTTACTATCTTTAATCAAACAAATATTAGTTGGCTGCATTGTTATTTGATAAATGCATTCTTCATTTATTTTATAGTTTTTAACCCTCAAGAATCCTGTTGAAAATTGATTCACCTTCTCATCACCTTCTTCAACTAGAGATAAAGCAAGGCAGATATCGAAACTGGGCTGATCACTTTTTACCGAGACTTCTAATGTTGGAACACCTATTAAATTTTGATCTTCTTTAAGAGAATTGGTTTGGAAAACACCTACATCAAAGCGTTTATCAATAATATTTCTATTAAACTTTCCTGGATTTGGTCCTAAATGCCCACCATCAGACGGAGTAGGTCTCCATGGGTCATTGACAATTGTGAACCATCCTGATCCCTTTGAATTTATGGTCAGACTTCCATCTTCAACATCTACATTTGCTGTGCCATCGCTTTTGAGCCCAAAAATAAATTCAGGGAAAAATTTATTATCTAATTCTTCCCATTTATTTAATGAAATATTCCATATTTTTTTCTCTCCTTTTGAATTCTTAGAATTAAATTTTTGATCTGATTTTAAATGTTTATCAAAAAATTTTAATAAAGATTCTTGTGATCTTTTCCACCAATTTAAATGTGTTGCATTACCTATAATAATCTCTGGATTACCACCAGCTTCTCTAGATTTT
This sequence comes from uncultured Prochlorococcus sp., assembly GCA_902535025.1. Taxonomy (GTDB): domain Bacteria; phylum Cyanobacteriota; class Cyanobacteriia; order PCC-6307; family Cyanobiaceae; genus Prochlorococcus_A. Next base: position 6,294 of record CACARV010000030.1, on the reverse strand, counting down.
TTATAAAGATCAAAGGCACCCTTTAAATGAGGATCCCAAAGTCCTCCAATAATTAACATAGGTTGTTTAAGCCATGTTGAAATTGGTTTGAATTCTTCAAAGGGGCTAGAATTATTTAAATTTTTAAGCCATTCCAAGACAAAACTATTAGGATCATATTTTTTTAAAATATCAATTCCTTCCCTTAAATAACTTTTATTTTCTAAGGCTAATCTTATCTTTTCCCACTCAAACAAATTATTTTCTCTCTTCATTTTTAGTGCTGCGATTTGAAGTCCCCATGCAATATTGTTATGCCACCAATATGCTCCTCCATCTGAACACCAATGATTCTTAATATGTAAACCAGTCATTGCGGGAGATAAACAATCTGGCGGTTTTGAATCTAATTCACCAGTTAGTTGAGTAAAACCTTGATATGAAAAACCATATAAGCCAAGTTTTCCATTACATTCTTTTAGAGACCTTACCCATTGGTGTGTTTCTGAAGTATCGCTAGCTTCTTGAGAAAAAGCATTAAAAACTCCTTCAGAAGAACCCATCCCTCTAACATCTTGAACTATTACCATATATCCTTTGGAAGCCCACCATTCAGGATGAGAATAGGTAATAGTTGAAGCTATTTCCCTGCCATAGGGTTGTCTCATTAATAATGCAGGCCATGGCCCTTTACTATTAGGTAACCAAATTCTTGATGTAAGTCTTACTCCATCTCTAAGTACCAGAGACTTGTCAAACCATCTTGAACCATACATTTATGCTTTAGATAATATCTGGACAGTGCAGCCCGATGACGTAAATAGAAAAGATCTCTGCGTCAACGGGATTTAACTTTTTTTTATTTGATACATAATTTATAGCTTTATCTGAACTAGCTGAAATACCTTTTGAATTGAAATCTCTAAACTTATTACATAAATTCTTAGCTTCGTTTGGATTCTTTTTTACACTTTCTAATAAGTTAGATTGACTAAAAACAGGGTATAAAGAGTTGGAAATCAGAAATAACAAAAATAAAAAAGATTTCATTATAACTAGCTTTTTTTAAATTCTACATTAAAAAATTTTTTTAACCAAGATTTTAAATGGATTTATTGATTTGAATAGCTTTTTTAATCCATTCTTTTAAGAGTGTAAAAGTTGTATCTGTATTATTTTTTACTCTAAGATTTCTCTCTAGTCTACCAATTTTGAGTTCTAATTCGTAGGGAGTTGATAGTGATAATGATTTAATAGAAGATATACCGCAATGTAAAAGAAGATATCCTTGCGGTGGAGAAATTCCAATTTCTTTTTTAAAAATAGCTATTGCTCTAATTTTCTTTAGATTATTCAATGTACATAGTGAAGATTTTCTTTGAATCTCATTTATATCAAGGTCTGAAAGATTACTTAATTTTTCAAAGTCAGTTAGATTGTTTTGAATAAAAAAAGATTTCTCATGTCTAAAGTTAGTTGGCAAAAAGTCTAAAAATTTTTTTATTTCCATTTTTTAAAGACTAATTCATTTTGACATTTTTTATAACTTCTCCAATTACCACTGGCTTACTTACATAATCCGAAATCTTTTCTAGTTTCCTAAGCTTTATTTTTACGTTTGCCCCCGACCTGCTGCCTTTCCTTAGGTTTTCCGATAATTGTTCTAAAGTTGGTTCAATAGATTCTTCTGGGAAGCCATCATCAACTTTAGCAATGATCAAATCGAATCCATTGTCATAAACAATAGGGACATATTTTGCACCTTCTATTACAACTTTTTCAGAGTAACTTTGTATAAATGCCCAACTACTTAAAGAAAGCAATAATGAAAAAATTGTTGCTCCGATTATTCGAAATTTAAAACCAAAATTAAATATAAAGGCTATAACAGTCACGCATAAAAGGAGTATTCCAAGAAATCCAAAAAATTTTGGTGTGTTCTCTAATAGTTCAAAAAAAGACATTTAGTGGCTTTGACCTAATTAATTTCTTATATTTTGTAAGCCTACTCTATTATTGGGTTCTAACTTGAAAAAAATTAGATCTCTAAATTTAAATACAAAATTACTTTTAGTAGGGATTATTGTATCCTTTGGACTTATAGGCACCTTTTTATTAAATAATTTTTTAAGAGATAATTATAATTCTAGGAAATCAGAACTTGAAGATAGTATTGAGAATGCACTTAATAAAAAGGTTTCTTTAGGTGATTATTCGGGGATTAGATTTTTAGGCTTTTCTTTGGGAAATTCGAAAATTACCGATAAAACAAATATAGATTCTGGAATAAAAGCTAAAAATGTATATGTGGGAATTATGCCTTTAAGATCTTTTTTAAAACAAAAATGGATAGTAAAAATAAGTCCTAAGGAAGCTTCCATAAATATAGATAGAGATTTTTTTAAAAGGGATAAACTTCATGTAAAAGATAGAATTACATACAAATCAAAATTAAAATATGATTTAAATTTTAACTTTAATAAATACTCAATTTTTAATCTGAAAAAATCAGGATTAAAGACAAAAGTGAAAGGTAATGTTATTTACAAGTCAAGTAATAGACAAATTATTGCAAATGTAAAATCTAATTTTGATGCTAAAGGTTTTTTAAAATTTAAATTTAATACAAAGTTAAATCAAAACTTTTTAAAACTCGAATTATTTTCTAGAGGTTTAAATCTTGAGAACTCTGAATATATTATTGGAAATAGAAAAATTAGTTTTCAAAAAGGAATTTTTAAATCTAACTTTAAATTAAATAAATTGCCAAATGAAACATTTTGCAGAGGAAGATTTTCTTTTGCTAATTTAAAAATAAAACCGGAAGCTTTCTCAGAGAATATAAATTTAGATTCAACTAGTTTTTTTTGTAAAGATAATAATTTAATTGCTAATTCAGAAAACTTAAATTATGGAACTTTGACTTCGAATTTTAATCTAAATGTTCCATTTAATAAAAGTACCAATAATATTGATCTTAAAGGAAATATTGGGTATATTAATAGTCTGAATCCTGATATCAAATTATCTGGTAATATTCCCTATTGGTTTGATAGAAGAGGGATTAATTTTGGTGATATAAAATCAAGTTTTAAAATAAATAGAACTCAATTATCTAATTTAAATATTTTCCGTAAAAATGATATAAGGGGCTTTATTACTGCAAAAGGAGAATTAAAAGGAAAAATTAATGATCCTAAAATTTCCATAAACTTTAATGTTGATTATCCCCACTTCAAAGGGATTCGCATCAGAGAAACGTGGGAGGGAGATATTAAAAATGAAAATAACGAATTTCTGCTAAATATGAAAAATAGATATTCTCCAATCCCTTCATTTCTTTCAATCAAGTTAGATTCTAATCTGAAACTGAATAATGCAAATTTCATAAGAGTTTTTAACTCAAATAAAGGTACTATAGGGATAGTAAAAAATGATGATAGTTATAATTGGCGAGCTGATAATTTTCCTCTAGATGAACTTGAATTATCAATAAATAAAAATCAATTCGATAGAGTTAAAGGAATTATTAATGGTTCGGGATCATTATCATTAGACCAGTCATTTATTGATGGGCGACTAGCTTGGAGTTTAGGTAAATATAGAAATATTAATCTTTCAAATTCATTATTTGATTTTAGCGTCAAAGATAATTCTTTTTATATTAACTCTTCATTGTATCCAATTGATGGAGGAATAATTGAAGTCGAATATGATTCAAATAAAAATAATTTAATTAATTCAGAATTAACGAATATAAGTACTGATTGGACTATTCTTACCGCTTTTGATATTTTTAATTTTGAAAATAAAAAAGTTACTCCAATAAGTAAATCAAGTATATTGGATGATTTGGAAATAAATAAAGATAATGAATCATTTAAAGAGAGGATTGATTTTATAAATAACTTTAATGAAAATAGTAATGTGCTAGAGGATAAATTTAATTTGCAAAAATATTTAAATAAATTCAGCAGTAGATACAATGGAAAAATAACTATTCAGGGCGACAGGCCATTCAATTACAAATTGAATGCAAAATTAAATGGCTATCTTGATGTATCTAAAAGTGACAAAAAAAATAATAAAGAGGAATTTTCTATTGATTTGGAAGGAGGATTATTAAAAGGCAAAGGTTCTTTAAGAATTAAAAAATTACCATTAAGTGCAGCAAATATCTTTTTAAATAAACCAAGAGATTTTCTTGGAGGGTTGGATATGAATTTATTTTATGATCTTGATACAAAATCTTTCTCTAGTACAATTTCTTCCAATAATTCATCGTTAAAAAATAACATACTTATATTAGATAAAGGACTAGTTGAATTTAATAATTCTATTTTTGATATTGATTTTTCCCTTCTAATAAATGATTCTGAAATCCCAATTAATATTGAAGGCTCAATACCTATAAATAAATCAGATAATTTAGATCTAAGATTGATTGGTAATGGAAAATTTATTGAGTTAATAGATATCTTTGCTGATGAATACTTTACCTTTAAAGAAGGTGATGTGAATCTAAGAATGATTCTAAAAGGAACCTTAAATAAACCTCTTTTAAATGGATTCGTTGTAATTAAAGATTCTGAAATTGATTTTTTTAGCAATATATTAAAAGATATTAATAGCTTAATAATTTTTGATTTTGATTCTCTAGAGATCAACAATCTAAAAGCACAGTCTGAAGATTCTGGAGAAATTTTTATAAAAGGGTCTTTGCCTTTCTATAGAAAAGATGAATCTAGTAAATCAGAGATTAATCTAGTAACAAATAAATTTTCTTTAAAGAGAGATAATTTTAATTTTTTAATAGATTCAGATATAGATTTAAGCGGCTCATTTGAAAGTCCTGTTTTGGGAGGATCCCTATCTTTTAATAGCGGATTTATTAATTTTAATAGCACCAATCAAAATAATAAAAAAGAAAATAATCTCATAAGAAAAGAAGATAAAAAAGATTGGCCAGAACTTTATTGGAATAATAATGAAAAAATTGAAATAATTTCAAATGAAACAATTTTGAATTCAGTCCTTTTAGGAGAAACTTTGCCTAATTATTTGGATAATTTGAGTTTTAATAATCTTAAATTAAAACTTGGACCAGAATTTAAACTTAAATATTCAGAGATAATCCAAGCTTATTTAGATACCAAATTAGACCTTACTATTAATGGCAAGGTAGGAAAAGATTTAAATGCTAGGGGTCTTATTTATCTTAAAAAAGGGAGAGCAAATCTATATACTACACCGTTTAAACTTGATAAAAATAAAGATAATTACATTTTATTCGCTTCAAGAAGTGGTGTTGTTCCATTTATAAATTTCTCTCTGGTTAGTAAAGTACCAGATTCTATTATACCTATAAGTCAAAATAATAAGGATTCCAATATCTCAGGTGATATAGAGGTAAACGCGACTTCAAGAGGTTTTGGATCATTTGGGATTGGCAATTCAAGGCTTATAAAAATTGAAGCTTCTTACGAAGGGTTTTTAGATCAATTATCTTTTGAAGATGAAAATAAAAGAATCCAACTTAGGAGTACGCCAAGTTATAACAGGTCCCAAATCATTGGCTTAATTGGAGGTAACTCTGCAAATTTAATAAATAGAGCATTTATTTCTCAACTTAATAATGCAGATGCCTTTAGTGAAAGATTTCAGTTGTCTCTATATCCAGCGTTAATAGAAAATAATGATTCTTTAAATAACGTTTTTTCTAATGAGAACTTAGATATAGAAAATGATGTGCAATCATCTTCTAACGCGGAATTTTCTTCTCAGGCTTGGGTCGCTGAACTAGGACTTGATATTACTGATGAAATAAATTTTGCATTTCAAACCGTTCCAGGTAGAGATGACCTTTCATCTACAGGAATTTTGACTTTTCAGGCCAATCCAAATTTAGAATTATTAGGATCTTATGATTCTAATGGGGATTGGAAAAGTGAAGTTCAATTATTTTTTAGATATTAAGCCATAAAGAAAGTTAGTTTAAAAGATCGTTAATTTCAATTATTATTGAGTTAACTAAAAAATATTATGGCAAATATCTTTGATGTTCCTAAACCAGGTGATGATCTTATAAAAAAAGCCGATCAAGTGCGCTTGGCATCAATAAAAATAAGTCAGGCTGAAAATCAAAATAGGATTAAAGCCTTAAATTTTATGGCTGATTACCTTGAAAATAATACCAAAGAAATATTAGAGGCGAATGATGCTGATTTTTCAAGCGCAGAAAAAAAAGGCATTTCAAAAGCTTTACTTTCTAGATTAAAGTTATCAAGAGAAAAATTAAATTCAGGAATTGAGGGA
>CACARV010000029.1 GCA_902535025.1 uncultured Prochlorococcus sp. | reverse complement strand
TGTAATTGAAATTGTTATCAATTTACTTAACAAATATACAGATGATAGGAATTTGAATATAAAAGAAAGCTTTTCAAAAAAGAAAGTCTTCAAAAAATTAAAAGTAAAAATTAAGAAAGAAATAGTTACCATGGGTGTCTCTGAAATAAACCCTTCACAAGATAATGGGGATTATATTGACTCAGAAAATTGGAATAAGTTAATCAAAAATAAAAATACAATAGTTATTGATACTAGAAACCATTATGAGGTTTCTATAGGAACATTTCAGAATTCTATAAGCCCAAACACAAGAAACTTCAGCGAATTCCCTAAATGGGTTGATGATCATTTAGATAATTACTTAGAAAATAAACATTCTTCAAATATAGCAATGTTTTGTACTGGGGGTATCAGATGTGAGAAAGCTACTAGTTTATTGAAAAAGAGGGGTTATAAAAATATTTATCATCTGCAAGGGGGTATTTTGAAATATCTTGATGACGTAAAAGAAGAAAAAAAACTTATTTAAAGGTGAATGTTTTGTTTTTGATAAAAGAGTTGCTTTAAATCATGAATTAAAAAAAGGTTCTTTTTCCATTTGTCATGCATGTGGAATGCCAGTTTCGATTCACGATCAAAAAAGAAAAGAATATAGAGAGGGTATTCAATGTCATTTCTGCATAAATAAATTCAGTGATGATGACAGAAAAAGATTTGAAGAAAGACAAAAACAGATCGATAGATTAAAAATGAAGAATCATAAAATCTATTAGGACTAATTTTCCAAAATTATGAACATTGAAGAATTAGAAAAATTGGCAGGTACCGTTGGGTTATTAATTAAAATTCAAGTTAGAGAAACTCTTGGGTTATGTTTTTTTAGAATCGTTATAGCAGAACAGAAAGATAACATTATAAAGATCTGGGGCGAAATGAAAGGTTGGACTTATTTAAATAAACAAGGTATTCAGCTTGATACATTAAGAATCCTAAGTAAAGCTCCCGCATTTGTTTCAGAATTAATTTGGGCAACAACTATGTCTTGGGCAATTGAAAAAAAATCAAGCAACAAAGCAAGACTTTTAGCTATTTTTGATAGTGAAGGATATAGTAAAAAACTTGTAAGATATTTTAAATTAATAGGCTTCAAAGTTGTAAAAGAAGTTGGTACTAGACCAGTAGATCTTTTATTAAGATTGGTCTGGGGAGGTGCAGGCACACTTATGAATGGGGAATGTATTTCTATATTGAAAAAAACTTGAAAAGAAACTCTCTTTTATTAAAGATAGTCAACCCGCATGATAACTACTTCTAACTAAGGCACCAGAAGATACTTTCTTGAATCCTAATTCCTTAGAGAAGCGATATAAATAATCAAACTCTGATGGATCCCAATATTTCTTTACTGACAAATGATTTAATGAAGGCCTTAAATATTGGCCGATTGTAATTTGATCACAATCTATTTTTTTAAGATCATATATTGTATGTTTTATTTCATCCAATGTTTCCCCAAGGCCCAACATGATTCCTGATTTAGTTTGAATATGAGGAGCAATATCTTTTGATTTTTTTAGTAAACTTAGAGATTTTTTATAATTTGCCCCTCTTCTAACTTCTTTTTGAAGTCTCTCGACAGTTTCAAGATTGTGATTAAAGCAAATAGGATCTTTTTCTAAGATCATTTTCAATCTTTCGGTCTGAAGATTATTAGTTTCATTAAAATTTTTGCCTCCTCCCCATAAATCAGGAGTCAAAACCTCTATTTTTATAGTTGAATCAATTTTTCTAATCTCATTAATTGTTGATATAAATAAACTTGCTCCATGATCAGGAAGATCATCTCTGGCTACAGACGTTAAAACAACATATTTCAAATTTAGTACTTTTACTGCTTTAGCGACTTGGATACATTCATCATTATTTATTAAACTAGGTCTCCCTTTATTTACCTGGCAGAAAGCACAAGAACGAGAACATATCGATCCACCTAGCAAAAAAGTGGCTGTTCCTGAGGAATAACATTCTGCTCTATTTGGACATCTCGCCTCTTCACAAATTGTATGAATATTTGATTTTTTGATAAGTGTTTGTATTTTTTCGAACTCTGAAGCTTTACTAATAGGAAATTTTATCCAAGAAGGAAGCCTTAAGATTTTTTCTTGCTTGGTTAGATTATTTTGTCCCATTTCTAATTTATTTTTGTTCTTCCTTCTAGGGCTCTAGCAAGTGTAACTTCATCTACATATTCTAGTTCGCTGCCCATTGGGAGACCATAAGCAATCCTCGTGACTTTAGTAAAAGGGGCCAATAATTTTCCAATATAAAGACTTGTTGTATCTCCCTCAACACTTGGGGTCAATGCCAAAATAATCTCATCTATTTCAGACTTACTAACTCTTTCTACTAGGCTTCTAATTTCTAAAAGTTCAGGACCAACAGAATCCATTGGAGATATTAAACCGCCAATAACATGGTAGACACCTTTAAATTCCCTGGCACGTTCTAAAGCAAGTAAGTCTTTTGTTTCCGCTACTACACAGATTAGTTTTTGGTTTCTTTCAATATTGCTACAAATTTCACATTCATCTTCCGCAGTCAAATTAAAACATTTTTTACAACGACCTACGTTATTACGCGCTTCTAACAATGCATTTGAGAAATCTCTTATTGAACTTTCAGGTTGTTTTAAAATAAACAACGCTAATCTTTGAGCCGTTCTTGGACCAATTCCTGGGAATTTCTCAAAATGACCAATTAATTTTGAAAGCGGTTTGGTATAAGTAATCAAAATTAAACTATTTCTAGGATTAATTTAGACCCAAAATTCTGAATTGCCATAATTGTTTGCTTTTAATGTCTTATTATGTTTTTAGTTAGTAATTTTAAACAAAATGAAAAATATTAAATTTAACCCTTTCAAATATTTATTATTGATTTTTTTATGTTTTACACTTAGCGCTTGTAGTGGAGGTCTCAATGCAGGATTAGAAGCTTATCAAAGCCCCGATGGAAGATATGCCTTCTTATATCCAACAGGATGGACCAGAGTAAAAGTGGATGGAGGACCTGAAATTATTTATCATGATTTAATCAATAGCAATGAGACATTAAGTTTAGTAATTTCTGATGTAAATAAAGAAATTCAATTAGAGCAATTGGGAAGCCCAAGTGAAGTAGGTCAAACATTAATTGATAAAGTTATTGCTCCTGAAGGTTCAGGTAGAGAGGTAAAACTCATAAATACTAACAAGAGGGAGTCTTCTAATCATATTTTCTATGATTTAGAGTATGAATTAAATTTAAACGAACAGGCCAGACACGAATTAGCTACTGTAGTAATTGATAGAGGAACACTTTATACTTTCGCTGTGGGAACAAATGAAGAGAGATGGAATAAAGTTGATGGAATGTTTAGTAATGTAATTGAATCATTTAACTTTTTAATATAGTTTAGAAATTTTATATTAAACACCTACTTGAACATTCCACAAATCAGCATATATTTTGTTCTGATCTAACAAGTATTCATGTTTTCCACTTTCAACAATTTTACCTTTATCAATAACAATAATATTATCCGCATTTTTGATAGTGCTCAACCTATGAGCTATTACTATAGTCGTTCTTGCTTTTGTGATTTTAGATAATGATTTTTGAATCAAAGCCTCTGTTTCATTATCAACTGAGGCTGTAGCCTCATCTAATATCAATATTGGAGCATCCTTTAAAACAGCTCTTGCCAGCGCAATTCTTTGGCGTTGACCTCCTGAAAGCCTTTGCCCCCTCTCTCCAACTATAGTTTTATAACCATCTGGCAATTGTTCAATAAATTTATGAGCTTCAGCAATCTTTGAGGCTTCAATAATGTCTTTAAAACTTGGATTAATTGAGCCATAAGCAATATTTTCTTGTACGCTGCCATGAAATAAATAAGTTTCTTGACTTACTAAAGATATGCACTTTCTTAAATCCCTCAAATTAATTTCTTTTATAGAAATGCCATCCAAGGTTATTGAACCATTACTACTATCATAAATCCTAAGGAGTAGTTTAATTATTGTACTTTTACCAGAACCTGTTAAACCAACAATTCCTAATGTTGAGTTATTCTCAATAGTGAAATTTATGTTTTTTAAAGTTAAATCTCGGCCAGGATAATTAAAATTTACATTATTAAAAGTAATTTCTCCTTTAGTATATTTAGGTTCAATTTTTAATTTTCCATTTTTTATTTTTATAGGCGTATCTATGAGATCAATTACTCTATCTATTGATGCCATAGATCTCTGAAAATCGTCTAAAACATGCCCCAAAGTAGTTAAAGGCCATAATAGTCGTTGTGTAATAAATACTAAAAAACTATAAGTACCCACATCAAGTGTCTTATTCCAAGTTTGGAAACCTCCAATTAATAGAATCGATATAAAAGCAAATAAGATTGCAAATCTTATAAGAGGTATAAAAGCAGAAGATAATTTTATTGCGGCCTTATTACTTCTTTGATAATCGAGACTTTCTTTATTTAATCTATTTAGTTCCCATTTTTCTTTAGTAAAACTTTTTATGGTAAGAATTCCACTTAAATTATTATTAAGTCTTGATGCCAACAGTCCAGCTTTATTTCTAACATCTCTATATTTTGGAGCAAGCTTCCTTTGAAATTTAATTGATCCTAAAAATATGATAGGAATAGGAAAGAATGCAAATAAAGCAATTTTTGGTGCAACAAAAATCATGGTGCCCCCAATTATTAAAACAGTTATAAATAACTGAATAATCTGATTTGCCCCTTGGTCTAGAAATCTCTCGAGTTGATTTATATCATCATTCAAAATAGATAAAAGTCTTCCAGTATTGTCATTTTCAAAAAAATCCATATCTAATTCCTGGATATGCTCATAAGCTTTTATTCTTAATTTATGTTGCGATAGCTGAGCCAAATTTCTCCATAAAATCGAATATAAATATTCAAAAGAGGATTCTCCAGACCAAACTATTCCTGAAGCAAATGCAAGAAAAATTAATTGCGCTGGAACTTCTTTTATCCCCAAACCAGCAATCCATGAATTCTGTTCCTTTACAACGATATCTACCGCAAGACCAATTATTACAGGTGGGGCTAAATCTAATATTTTATTAATTATGGAACTAAGAAAAGCAAAAAATAGCAACCTTCTTTCTTCAATCAGATTCAAATAAAGTCTAAGTATTGGATTTTGATTGCTCTTAGGCTTCATAAAATAATAATTAAATGTTTATATTACTATTTAATTTTTCTTCAGTTTCTAATTTACATTTTGTTTTTGCTTCTTGATGACTTGCAGTTTTTGTAAATTCCTCGTAGTAACATTCACAAGCTTCATTCGCAATTTCTTCACTATATACCATTTCTGCTTTCAAAATCTCCTCTTTGAAACTCTGGAGACAAAATAATTTTATTATTGAATCGTGTTTCGTTTGAGCTAGATAGTAACTATTAAAAGAGTTCAATAGTATTATCAGATTCACAAAAATAAAGAATTTATATTTGCTAGATTTCATTCTCCATACCTAGTTTCAGACTTTAATTTTTTTTAATTTATTTTTAGTTTCTCTATGCAGATCTCTGGGTAAATCTACCAAACTGTAATCATTAAAAATCTGTATCTTACCTATGGATCTTCCATTTATATTGGTTGAATTACAGATTGAGGATATAATATTTGCAACTCGAACCCCATCAAATTTACCAAAGTTAAATTTATAGGTTTCAAACGAATCATTTTGATAATTATTTCTTCTATTTGAATTTCTCATACGATTATTACTACTTCTATTCGATCTATTTCGATCATTATTATTTTGTTTATGAATCCAAGAATCATCTTCATTAACGAAAAATGATTTATTACCTATTACTAAATTAATCGCCGCCATTGCAATATTTGAGTCATCCATAGAGTATTTTTCTTTTAAATTATCTAGTACATCAATAATCAAAGCTTTATTTTCTTCATTTTCATCTTTAGCTAAAGAACTCTCATTAACATTCTCTATAAGTTTCTCCATCCTTTTTTCATTTATTATTTTATTACTTGGGATATTAATTTCTTCAATTTTAGTTCTTGTTGAGTTTTCTAAGTTTCTTAGAAAATGTTTTTCTCTTTGATTAACAAATAAAATTGCTTCTCCTGATCTGCCTGCCCGCCCAGTTCTTCCAATTCTATGAGTATATGTTTCCTTATCAAAAGGAAAATCGTAATTAACAACAAGTTTTATCCTCTCAACGTCTAATCCTCTAGCTGCAACATCAGTTGCAACGAGGATATTAATAAATCCTTTTTTTAATCTATCTACAGTATTTTCTCTCTGATTTTGAGGTATATCTCCATTAAGCACTGCAACAGTATGACCAGAATTCTCTAAAGCTTCAGCTATTGAAGTAGTAAGCAGTTTTGTCCTCACAAAAATTATTACCCCCTCGTTATTAAGTTCTAATATTCTTTTTAAAGCATCTAACTTGTGATGTCTTTGTACGTATAGAAATTTTTGCGAAATTAATTGAGTTTCCTTTTTGACACTTTTGATTAATATTTCGGCGGGATCATTTAGATATTTTTTTGCTATGTTTCTTATCTCGCTAGGCATTGTTGCAGAAAACAATACCATCTGCTTATTTTCCGGAAGTTGATCTATTATCCATTCAATATCTTCAAGAAAACCCATATTTAACATTTCATCTGCCTCATCTAAAACAAGACAATTTATGTCTTTAATTTTAAAAGTCCCCTGCCTGATATGATCCATTATTCGGCCAGGGGTCCCAACTACTACGTCAACTTTTCTTTTCAATGCAGAAATTTGATTTCGATAGTCAGTACCTCCATAAATTGCAACCGTCTTAAAATTACTAGATTCAGAACTATAACTTTTAAAAGATTCTGCCACTTGAGTTGCTAATTCTCTTGTGGGAGTCATAACTAAAACCTTGGCATTTAATTCTTTATTATCTGCAAGTTTTTCTATTAATGGTAATGCGAAAGCTGCAGTCTTTCCTGTTCCTGTTTGTGCTTGGCCTAGTAAATCTCTGCCTAACATTAGTTCAGGAATTGCAGCCTTTTGGATGGGAGTTGGATTTATATATCCTTTATTTCTCAACGAATTTAAAATCGATTGATTAAACCCAAAATCGAGAAATCCATTCTCACTATCATTTTCTTTCGATACTTCCAATGGTTGAGATTCAATTTCTTTTTTGTTCTCCAAGTTATTTAACTCAAGCAGGGCAGTATCTTCAATCTGAGATTTTTCCTGCTCACTATCAGGTGATTTACTATCTTTTTTAAAAGCCATTTTAAATGCCCAATAATCTTCTGATTAGGCATACAACAAATATCTAAATTGACTTGAATTGTTGACTAGCCTTACAGAGCCGAATTATTAATCTAACATCTTTTGGTTAAGATCTTACTTATTTATAAAAATAATATTTAATTTAAATAATATATATCTAGAAATTTTTTCGCTCTTGTAACAGCAGTATAAAGTAACCTTCTTTCAAAATTATCTCTGCAAAAGATATTTTCACTATCTTTTTTTTCTTTCGGAGTATATTTATTTCTTCTATATTTTTGTGACCACAAAATGCTAACTTTCTCAGATTCACTTCCTTGAGATTTATGAATAGTAATGGCTATTGCAGGCACAACATTTTCTAAATTAGATGGATCAATTAATGAAACAATTTCTTCATTATTATCATTAAATTTTCTAAAAAGATATTTTCTTTCATTTTTTAAACCTATAATCACTCCGATATCCCCATTTGACAAACCAAGTTCATTATTATTTTTTGTACACATTATCGGAACACCCTCTTTAAGAGTTTTAAGGTCATATGGTTTTTTTTGTCCAAAAATAATTTCATTCAAATATTCAACACTCCATATTCCAGAATTTTTTTCACACAAAATCATGTGACTTTGTAAATCCAGAAATATCTTATCTACTAAATCTTTTTCATTAATCAATAAATTATCGATACCCTCATCAAATATATATTTTTTTTTACTTAAATTTGAAGTTGAAAGATTTAACTTATTTAGATGACTTGTAATCGAAAAAAATAAGTCTTTTGGAATATCTTTTTCTTTACTTTTAGAAATAGTAACTTCTTTTGAATCATTATATTTTTCTAATTCTTTTATTTTTTGATTAAGTAAAGAATAATCATTATTAAATATTAAACTACTAATTAATGCTATATCTCCAATATTTCTATAAGTTTTTTCTAAATTTACTATTGAAGATTTAATTGAACTATTTTCACCATATTCAAACAAATAATTCCAAATAGAACAGTTATTTACTGGAGACAATTGATTTTTATCTCCAACTAAAATAATTCTACAGTCCTTTGCTAGTAAATTTAAAACTGATTCAATTAAATCGATATTAACCATTGACATTTCATCAATTATGAAAATATCAAGTTCTTTTAGTTTAAATTTCAAATTAAGAGATTTATTTTGAGAATTTAAAATCCATCTATGTAAAGTTTGAAATTCTATTTGGCTTAGAAATTTTCCAGAAGAAATATTTTTTTTATTGTTAAGAGCTTCTTTTAGACGAGATGTAGCTTTACCTGTTGGAGCAGACAACCCAATATTTAAAAAATTATCTATTTGAAGGAGCTCTAATATTAAGTTTATTATTAAAGTGGTTTTACCAGTTCCTGGTCCTCCTTGAAGGAAAACTAAGTTTGAATATTTAAATATATTTTTAATTTGATCAATTTTGTTATCATCTTTATAAATTATCGAGTTCGTTATATTATCGGTATCTATTTTTTTTAAAAATAAATTCATAATACTATCTATCTTTTTTGACCATTTTGATAGGGATAATTTTCTATTTACTAATACGAATGGAGAATTAAGGGAACCTATCAACCCTATATTTTTAAGAACATATATATGTTTATTGGGCCAGCCATCTTCTAATAATTCGAAGATTATTAAACTATTATCTACATCAATAATAGTTTCACCATTTTTTTCAAACTCTAATAAAATTGTTATTGCATCTTTTACAAAATTACCATATTTTTTTTCATTGAATTTGAAAATAGCTAAGATTAAATTAAATATATGATCATATTGGAACTTTTCGATAGCGGTAGTAGTTTTATTCATTCTAAAAAAGTTTATCTAAATAATTAATTCTTTTTAAAGGTGCTTTGCCAATAAAAATACCTGGAGATATATCTTTCGACTTAGATTTTTCAAATAATTCAAAATCTGGCAATCCCTTTAAAAACAAATAAATATATCCTCCTAGATGTTTATGTGGTTGATAATTTTTAAATCGCCACTTTAACAATCTATGCAATGCTAATAAATAAAGATGAGATTGCAATGGATAATGATGTTTAATCATTTCATTTCTCATATTTTCATAGTTATAGTTTCTTGGTAAACAATCACTATTATCACTTCCAGAAATTAAATTACTTTTCCAATCAATTATCCACCATTTACTATCTTCTAATCTATTACCAACGGGGAAAACGCAATCAATACATCCTGAATGAAAGCCTTTATTCATAATTTGAAGATTATTTATTTTGTTTGCATATTCTTCACCAAATTCATATTCCTGATCTAAAAGAAAGCATTTTGATATATCATTAGAATTAATTTTTCTACCTTCATAAGATAGAGTTAAATCATATTTAAGCTCCTTAATTAAGTATTCATTTGGAATATCAACTAATTTCTTGTATTTTAATTCACTTCCTAAAGATAAATTTATAATTCTCAAAATCGCATCTTTTACTTTGTAAGCCCAAGAAGTATCGATTTGATGAAAGTTCAATTCCTCAATAATTAAATCAATTAATTCTTGATTATTATCGTTTCTAAATTCGAATCTTTCTATTATTTTATGCAGACAAGTTCCAGCAATAGTTCCTTTTGGAAATTCACTTAAGGGATTTGGATAAGAAAAATAATTAGGATAATTCTTTGATTTCTTAAGATTAGACTCTTTGATAATTGATATATTGTCTTCATAATCTTTATATTGATTAATGACCGCATCAATATTTTTATCTTTGCTTATCCAAGAAGAATAACTTGAATAAGAAATAAATTGATCAGAATTAAACTCTTTAGATATTTTTTTATTAAGGTTATTGATTTTCCAAAGAATATTATTAAATCGGTTGGTTTGGAACTTAGCAAAAATTTCCTTTATTTTCTCTTTTTCTATCCTATCTTCAAAAGTAGATTTATAAATTTTAATATTTTCCAAATTATTAAGTAAATCATTATTTAAAATATTATTTTTATCTTCTAAATCATTAAAGACTATAAGTTTATATTTGCTCCTTGTAAGTGCTACATAAATTAACCTCTCACTCTCTTTAAATAAATCTTCTTCTTCTATTAATTTAAATTTTTCAACCTTCGCGTAATTATTAGAAATATTAATGTACATATTTCTATCAATATTTGATTTCCAAAGAGGTCCTTTAATTTTATTTGACTTATTTGAAATAATTGAGAGATATGGACAAATGACAATTTCAAATTCTAGACCCTTACTACTATGTATGGTAGAAAGATTTATTCCATTTTGAAGATTATAATCTTTCGTTAAATAATCTTCTCCAGTACAAATTCTTAAAATATGATCTAACTGATTTTTATACCAGTTAAAAACTTTATTGAGATTAAAATCATTATTTATTAATTCTATTTCAACAATTTCCGAAAGTTGAAATAAATTTGAATTTAAATCTAAATCTTGAATAATAGAGGATGACTTGTAATTTATAATTAGTTCATTAACAATATTTAAAAACCCTTTTTCTCTAAGTTCCTGAGACCAAGTAATACATTTATTAATTAGAGTTTCTAAATTATTACTAATTCCATCGTCAAGTAATTCTTCTAATTCAATTTCTATAAACTTTGAAGCAGCAAGCAAAGTTATATTTTTAAAAAACCTAGGATTTAATAAACATTCAATGAATAAAAATAGTAAAGAACTTGCTTCTGTATCAAAAATATTTTGTTTATTTTGAATTTTGCATGGGAGATTAAACTGATTTAATTTTTTTTTAAAATCTAAGCATTGCAAATTATTTAATGTAAGAATCGCAATTTTATTGATATCGATTTCTTTATTATTTAAAATAAAGTTAACTATATAATGAGTTACAAGATCCTCTATATCTGTTTCTTTTTTTGAAAATTCTACAATTTCAAATACATCCTTAAATTTAAATTCAGAATTAAAATTTTCATTAATTCTAGAGGTTAATTTCCTATAGTTTAGTTTTGATTGTTTAAGTCCATTCTTATAAAGTTTATTAAGAACATCTATTAACTTTTTTGAGGATCTATAGTTATCTGTAAGACTAAAAATTTCAATTGCGTTAGATCTTGCATCTAAGTAAGTTTCAATATCTCCACCTCTAAATTTATAGATCGCTTGTTTTGGATCACCTACACAAAGTAAAAAATGATTTTTAGTATTAAAGAACTTTTTTATTAAATTCCACTGAGTATTATCTGTATCTTGAAACTCATCTACTAAGACACATTTAAATCTTTTTTGAATTTTAGATAGAATAATACTATTACTAATTTCTGAATCTAGAAATGTATTTTCTACAGTCTTTATAAGATCATTGAAGTTGAAAATAGAAAAACTTTTCTTTAATTCACTTAATTTTATATAAGCTAGTTGGGTAAATATTCTTACAAATTCGGTAAAGAAACCTTCTTTTAATTTATAAATTTTATCTTGTAATAAATTAAATTTAGTTAAATCTAATTTTAGATTATGTTTATTAATTT
>CACARV010000028.1 GCA_902535025.1 uncultured Prochlorococcus sp. | reverse complement strand
ATTTGGTCATATATTTCTTCCTGGGTCATCGGTGGTAAGAAACCGAATGTTTCCAGGGTTGCAACTGTTTGATAGTCACTTACTGTGCTCTGGAAAGGCATAATTAATCAAAATGTGAATGTAATTACTCGTATAAAAACGAGATTTTAAGAAATTTGAGGAGAAAAACTCTCCTCAATTTCGAAACTTGAGTTAACCCTGAACATCAAGCTTGTCGACAGTGTCAAACTCAAACTTAATTTCCTTCCAAGTTTCTAGAGCAATAGCTAATTCAGGACTATGTTTAGCAGCTTCCATAAGAATGTCTCTACTCTCTTTTTCGATTTCGCGACCAGCATTACGTGCCTTTACACAAGCTTCTAAAGCAACTCTGTTAGCTGCAGCTCCAGCAGCTGAACCCCATGGATGACCATGTGTTCCTCCACCGAACTGAAGACAAGAATCATCTCCAAAGATCGCTAGAAGTGCAGGCATATGCCAAACATGGATACCACCTGATGCGACTGCAAATACTCCAGGCATTGAACCCCAATCTTGATCAAAGAAGTTACCTCTTGATCTATCTTCAGGAACAAATGACTCTCTTAAATTGTCAATATAACCAAGAGTTGTTTGACGATCACCTTCTAGTTTTCCAACAACGGTTCCAGTGTGTAATTGGTCTCCTCCGGATAGTCTCAAACATTTTGCAAGAACTCTGAAGTGAATACCATGCTTTGGATGTCTATCAATAACAGCATGCATAGCTCTGTGAATATGCAGAAGCATGCCATTTTTACGACACCAATTAGCTAATCCAGTATTTGCAGTAAAA
Organism: uncultured Prochlorococcus sp.; assembly: GCA_902535025.1. Classification (GTDB taxonomy): domain Bacteria; phylum Cyanobacteriota; class Cyanobacteriia; order PCC-6307; family Cyanobiaceae; genus Prochlorococcus_A. The sequence goes on along the minus strand of CACARV010000028.1, from coordinate 11,204 downwards.
CCACCAGTTATATAATCATGCATGATGATTGGCATATCTAGCTCTTTTGCAAATTCAGCTCTTTCATAGAGTTCTTCAGGTGTGTTAGCAGTACAGTTTAGGTAGTGACCTTTAACTTCTCCAGTTTCTCGCTGAGCGAGCTTAACTGCTTCTGCAACAAACTCAAATCTTTCTCTCCAACGTTGGAATGGTTGAGAATTAATATTCTCATCATCCTTAGTTAAATCAAGACCGCCTCTAAGACATTCATATACAACTCGACCATAGTTTTTACCAGATAATCCTAATTTAGGTTTAATGGTACAACCAAGTAGAGGTCTTCCGTATTTATTAAGTCGATCTCTTTCAACTACGATTCCATTTGGTGGACCACCGCAAGTTTTAATGAAAGCAATTGGGAATCTAATATCTTCTAGACGTAAGTGTCTTAGAGCTTTAAATCCAAAAACGTTTCCAACAAGAGATGTTAATACGTTTGTAATAGAACCTTCTTCAAAAAGATCTAAAGGATATGCAATAAAAGCGTAAAAAGCTTCAGGATCTCCAGGAACGTCTTCGATTCGATAACAACGTCCTTTATAAAATTCTAAGTCTGTTAGTAACTCGGACCAAACTGTTGACCAAGTACCTGTTGAAGATTCAGCGGCAACAGCTGCTGCAACTTCTTCTCTTGGAACACCTTCTTGACCTGTACATTTGAAACAGGCTAGTAAATCGGTGTCTAGGGGTACATATTCTGGAGTCCAGTAGGTATCTCTGTACTCCTTTACCCCTGCATCATACTTCTTACTCATAAGGATAAATTTAGGTCTGCGTAGGGAAAATAATTATTGTGCAAAATTTATAAATCTTGCTTTATTTAATTAGTCCTTTTGACCAAGAAATTCACCGTTACCTAGAGCAGGTTCAACTTCTCTATGAGGACGAGCAATAATGTGAGCTGCAACTAAACCGTCACCAACTCTTTCACAAGCATCAGCGCCAGCTCTAACTGCTGCGTTAACAGCGCCTGTTTCGCCTCTAACTAATACTGTGACATAACCGCCACCAACGAATTCACGACCAATAAGGCGAACTTCTGCTGCCTTTGTCATTGCGTCAGCTGCTTCGATTGCAGGTACAAGTCCGCGTGTCTCGATCATGCCGAGAGCGATACCCATTGTTTCTGTAGCCATTGTCTACTAAATACTAAATGTGGAATGTTCAATTCGAAGAATGCTTCATTAAGTACTTATAAGTCAAGCGTTTTTGATAAAATCTCCATTAATGTTTTTTCTATCATTCATAAGTTTAACTTATCACCCTTGGTACTATTGATATGTCAATACTTATGCAAATTAGTTAGTGCATCAAAACATACTGTTGTGTTAAGAAAAAATTTACATTATGTTATTTCCGTACGAGACAGGCCCTGTCTATGCAGGTGTGGAATGTTCAACCTTTCCTGTCTCCGTATCAAGCTTTGAAGTAAGATAAAATTCACAATAAATATTTTCATTTAATTTTGAACTTTCCAGTTCTAACTATAGCGAGTGGCAACCAAAGAAAGGTATCTGAAATTTCAGATATGCTTGATGTTTTGTCTTTAAAGGTTCAGAAGCAACCAGAATATTTAAATGTAGAAGAGACTGGAACTTCATACTTTGAGAATGCACTAATTAAAGCCAAAGCAGCTTCACTAGAGACAAAAACTTGGGCATTAGCTGATGACTCGGGTCTTGAAGTTGATGTTTTAGATGGTCGACCAGGAATTTATTCTGCTCGATATGCCAAAAATAATGATGAGAAAATTAAAAAATTAATTAATGAACTTTCTGATAGTCCTTATAGAAGTGCAAGATTTATAAGTTGTATGGTTTTGTGCGATCCTTCAGGAAACTTAGTTAAAGATACAACAGGAATATGCTGGGGAGAAATTCTCAAATATCCCAAATACCCAAATGGGGAGTTCGAATCTATTTTTTGGGTTAAAGAAGCTAATTGTGTTTACGGTGAACTCTCAAAATCACAACTAAATAAATTAGGTAGTAGAGGCAAAGCTGCAAAAATTATGTCGCCTTTTTTAAAAAAAGAGATAGGTTTAAATTAAAAAATTCTCAATAATTTGAAATTTCTTCAATTGCTCTTATAGCAGCAGCTGCTGCTTCTTCTACGTCTCCTTCTTTCCCTGCGAGAGTTAATCTACCAAAAGCTCCAACTGCCTTAACATCAACAACAGTTATATTTGATGCTTTTTCTGCTTCATTTGCAGCTTTTAAAACATAACCTGCTGGTTCAGTTTCTAAAATAAACATGCTCATTCCGGATTGAATCATTGATCCGCTCCTGTTTTGTCTATTTATTAAAACTGCATGATCTGGAGTAATTGCTCTAATAACTTCAGTCCAACTCGTTGCAGGCTTTGTTCTTTTTCTAACTTCACTCCCAATAGCATCCAGAACAACATCTCCAGAATGTAAAACCGTGCTTTGATCTTTATGGTAAAGAGCAAGAGATCCAAATGCTCTTTCAACAATCATCTGACCTAGTCTTACATTACTAGCCTTTAAGGCAATATCAGTCACTCTATGAACTGCCATCCCAGGTGAAACTTCCATCCAAAGACATGAATCTCCAGGAATTGGTAAAAAACCCCTACTAACTGTTCCCATATATGCAGCCAATTGAGGCTGAAGAGAATCTAAAAAAACATATGTCCTCAACTCAATTTGTTCAACTTGACTTGCTTGTCTGGATACCAAAGATTTTTCTGAATCAGTTGTAATAAAACAGCTTGCACCACTGGCCTGAGATTGCACCTCAGACCCTGTAACAAGAGGACTCCCTTTTTTTCGTCCCCCTCTGTTTAAACTAGAAGTTGGTTCCATTCACGCGACTATAACGGATAATGGTTCATTTTTTCTAATAAATTTACTTGCATGCTGTCCACGAAACGATAACTTCAAGTAAAAGATAATCATTTTTATGGGAACTTCTCAAAAAAAAGGACCAAATGTTTCTGGTGCTGAAAAAGAATTAACTCCTGATCAAACTCTTGGATTAGTTAGTCTAAGCTTGATGCAAAAACTATCTCAGAAAGACCCATCTTTTAGTTGGTTAGAGGAAGATAAAATTGAGAAAGTAAATCTTAAAAACCTTAGAGATAGATTGGAGTTAACGCAATTAGCTATAAATACTGGAGCACCTTTAACCACATCAGAAGTTACAGTTTTAATTGGAGCTAAGCCTGGAAAATCTAAGTTAGAAAGAGCAGGATTATTAGCTACGAAAATAGCTAGAAATGTATGGAAACTTTCAAAAACAAGTCAAGGAAATTCCTTCTATAGGAATTAAAATCTGCTCAAAAAATTATTTTCATAATTTTCATTTAAGTATTTAAACATTCATATAAGTTTTTTAAATGTGTGCATTTTGTAAGAGAACTTATTAATTACTTTCTTTAATTTAAAAGTTTATGCAAGCTTGAAATAGAAGCTCTTGAAAATTTTTAATGAGTAAAGTTGAATTTAATAAAGAAACTGGTCCCAGAGAAGTTTTTTGTGGTTTAACTTCAATAGTTTGGCTCCACAGAAGAATGCCTGATGCGTTTTTTTTGGTAGTAGGCTCGAGGACATGTGCTCATTTAATTCAAAGCGCTGCTGGAGTAATGATTTTTGCAGAGCCAAGATTTGGCACGGCTATTCTTGAAGAAAAAGATCTTGCTGGTCTTGCTGACGCTCATGAAGAATTAGATCGAGTGGTTAATGATCTTATTGCGAGAAGACCCGAAATAAAAACTCTTTTTCTAGTTGGATCTTGTCCGAGTGAAGTAATCAAATTAGATCTTGCCACTGTCGCAGAGAAATTAAATAAAAGATTTTTAGGTCAAGTAAGATTCGTTAATTACTCTGGCAGTGGGATAGAAACAACTTTTACCCAAGGAGAGGATGGCGCTTTAAAAGCTTTAATTCCATTAATGGAGTCATCAGATGATGATAAATTATTATTAGTTGGGACTCTTGCAAATAATGTGGAAGATAGGTTTAAAAAGATTTTTAGTAATTTAGGAATTTCAAATATTGAGAGCTTTCCACCACGGCAATCTACAGAATTACCAAAAATTGGCAAAAATACCAAAGTATTATTAACTCAGCCCTACTTAAGTGACACAGTTCGAGACCTTAAACATCGCGGTTGTGAAATAATTTCAGCTCCATTTCCTCTAGGTATCGAAGGAAGCACTAAATGGTTTTTAGCTGCTGCCAAAGCTTTCAAAATTAGTGAAATTAAAGTTCATGAAATTATTTCGCCTTTAATCAATAGGGCAAAACTTGCTCTTGATTCACACAAAGAAATACTTAAAGGGAAAAGATTATTTCTTCTTCCTGAATCGCAACTAGAGATATCTTTGGCAAGATTCTTGCATAATGAATGCGACATGGATCTTATAGAGGTTGGCACTCCTTACCTAAATAAGGATTTAATGAAAGAGGAGATTAATTTATTACCTGATAATACAAAAATTGTTGAAGGGCAACATGTAGAAAAACAATTAGATCGAGTGAGAGAATCTAATCCAGACTTAGTAGTTTGTGGAATGGGTTTAGCCAACCCTCTTGAGGCGGAGGGGATTAGCACCAAGTGGTCAATAGAAATGGTATTCAGTCCAATTCATGGAATTGATCAAGCCGCAGATTTGGCTGGTCTCTTCTCCAAACCTTTAAAAAGGAATCAAATACTAACTTCAAAAACTTTAGTAACGCATTAAAAAACTATGGAATTAACTCTATGGACATATGAAGGACCGCCACATGTTGGTGCGATGAGAATTGCCTCTTCGATGAAAGATATACATTATGTGCTTCATGCCCCTCAAGGAGATACATATGCAGATCTTCTTTTTACAATGATTGAAAGGAGGGGGCAAAGGCCCCCAGTTACATATACAACTTTTCAGGCTAGAGATCTAGGAGGAGATACCGCAGAATTAGTGAAGAAAAATATTAAGGAAGCCGTAGAGCGATTTAAACCAAAAACTCTTTTAGTTGGAGAAAGTTGTACAGCAGAGCTAATCCAAGACCAACCTGGAGCCCTCGCAAAAGGGATGGGATTTGATATGCCAATAGTTAATCTTGAATTACCTGCTTATAGCAAGAAAGAAAATTGGGGAGCTTCAGAAACCTTTTATCAATTAACAAGAACTCTCTTAAAGGAGAAATTAAGTTCTTCAGAAAAAATAAGTCCTTTAAGGTGGAAGGGATTAGGTCGCAGACCGAAAGTCAATATACTTGGTCCTTCATTGCTAGGATTTAGATGTAGGGATGATGTTATCGAAATCCAACGTATACTCTCAGAACAAGGAATAGATACAAACGTTGTAGCTCCATTAGGTGCTAGTCCAGATGATATTAAAAGAATAATTGATGCTGAAATAAATATTTGTCTTTATCAAGAAATTGCAGAAGCATCATGCGAATGGCTTAAACGGAACTTTGGAATGGAATATACAAAAACTATTCCAATTGGAATAAAAAATACAATTGAATTTATAAATGAAGTTCATAGTAAGTTAGATCTGCCTTTAACTAATAAAGAAGAGTTAGAACACAAGTCAAAACTTCCTTGGTATTCAAAATCAGTTGACTCAAATTACTTAACTGGTAAAAGAGTTTTTATTTTTGGTGATGGAACACATGCAATCGCGGCCGCAAAAATTGCCAAAGATGAATTAGGTTTTGAAGTAGTTGGTCTTGGAACATACAGCAGGGAGATGGCGAGGCAAGTAAGAGCGACTGCAAAAGAACTAAATGTAGAAGCTCTGATAACTAACAATTATCTAGAAGTAGAAGATGCCATGAAAAAAGCCGCCCCTGAACTAGTTTTAGGGACTCAAATGGAAAGGCATAGTGCAAAAAGACTTGGGATTCCATGTTCAGTAATTAGTACTCCAATGCATGTTCAAGATGTTCCTGCAAGATATAGCCCACAAATGGGATGGGAAGGAGCAAATGTGATTTTTGATGACTGGGTACATCCCCTAATGATGGGCTTAGAAGAGCATCTGATTGATATGTTCAAACATGACTTTGAGTTTGTTGATGGACATCAAAGTCATTTAGGACATACGGCGACTAATACAAAGGACTTTTTAAATTCTGACGAAAAAAAAGAAAAAAATTGTAAAGAAGGAATTATCTGGACTGAATCTGGTAGAGCTGAATTAACAAAAGTTCCATTTTTCGTAAGAGGTAAAGTCAAAACAAATACTGAAAAATACGCAATCTTGAGAGGAATTCCAGAAATAAGCGATGAGACCCTTTACGACGCAAAAGCCTATTTCAGTTAATTCATACTTATAAAATATAATTAAGCCATGAGTATTTACACTCATAATTCAATAGATTTCATCCTAAAAATTCAGTTATTAAGAACATATTTCTTACTTTTAATACAATTAAATAAATATTTGTTTAGAAACATATTTCATGTGTATTTACGCTGCAAGAATATAAATAATCATGTGTTTTAAGCTTTAAATGACAAGTACTATAAATAGACCTCTTGATGGAGAAGGAAGTGTTCAAGTAAAGCAAGACCCAAAAATAAATATTGAAGAAGGGGCTTTAGTTATCGCCGTGTATGGGAAGGGTGGCATCGGAAAATCAACTACATCATCAAACCTTTCTGCGGCATTCTCAAAATTAGGTAAAAAGGTTCTACAAATTGGATGTGATCCAAAACACGATAGCACTTTCACCTTGACACATAAAATGGTTCCTACAGTTATCGATATTCTCGAAGAGGTAGATTTTCATAGCGAAGAATTGAGGCCAACTGATTTCATGTTTGAAGGTTTTAATGGTGTAATGTGCGTCGAAAGTGGAGGTCCTCCTGCTGGGACAGGGTGCGGGGGATATGTAACTGGTCAGACAGTTAAACTATTGAAAGAACATCATTTATTAGAAGATACTGATGTTGTTATTTTTGATGTACTTGGAGACGTCGTTTGCGGTGGATTTGCAGCTCCATTGCAACATGCAAATTACTGTCTAATTGTTACTGCTAATGACTTCGATTCAATATTCGCCATGAATAGAATAGTTTCTGCAATCAAAGCGAAAGCGAAAAATTATAAAGTCCGATTAGGTGGGGTAGTTGCTAATAGATCAAAAGATACAGACCAAATTGATAAATTTAATGAAAGAACAGGCTTAAAAACTATGGCCCACTTTAAAGATGTCGACGCCATCAGAAGATCAAGACTAAAGAAATGCACTATTTTTGAAATGGAACCAACTGAAGATGTAATTGAAGTTCAAAATGAATATTTATCTCTTGCCAAAAATATGCTTGAAAACGTGGAACCTTTAGAAGGCAATCCACTTAAAGATAGAGAAATTTTTGATTTATTAGGATTTGATTAGTCTAAATTAGCCTAATCCAACCAATCGGCTGGTTAGATCAAAAGTTTGTTGAGAGGTCTTCGTATCAATTATTCTTTTAGACAACTTTTGAGAAAAAGCTTTTCTTCCAGTTTTTTGACGATTTCCCCAACTCCAATGAACTGATGGTTGAGCAAATTCTTTATAAGTTGCCACTTGAGCAACCCTCTCTCCTGCCAATCTTTGTGACACATATCCTTTTGTTATGAATTTTTGAAATATTGGGAAAAGGAATCTAAATAACCAAGGTGTATCTCTAAAAAGTTTTGTATCAGCAACACATCCGGGATATAAAGAATTTACAATAATTTTCTCTGAAGGATATCTTTTTGATAATTCCTGAACGGTAACCATATTACAAAGTTTACTATCCTTATAAGCCTTACCAGGTTTGAATTTCTTTCCATTCGCCATACTTATTGGAGATAAAAAACCGTTTTTGAATCCAGATAAATCTCCCAAATCTGCTGGGGCAGGGATGGGTATCCTTCCTCCGAGTTCTGAATAGTTAGCCGTAACAGTTCCTAATACTGTAATTCTTGGCTTGAATACAGTTGATTTACCATTTAAAACAATTTCTCTTTCTGAAGATAAAATATTTCCTATAAGAAGGTTTATCATAAGAAAATGGCCAAAATGATTTACTGCCATAGAGTTTTCAAACCCTTGAGGAGACCTTTCAGGTCTCTTTAACCTCGGTTTATAAACTGCTGCATTACAAATAAGAGAATTTATTGGTTTTTTAAATCTTTCTAATATTTCATTGCAACCTTTTCTTACACCGTCCAAATTAGAAAGATCTATTTCTATAAAGTGAACGTTTCCAAACTCCTCTTTTGTCAAGAATTCCTCAGCTATTTTTATAGCTCTTTTATTTGACCGATTAACAGCTATAACTTCCCATCCAAATCTTATAAGAGGTTTTAGGGTATTTAAGCCAACTCCTGAAGTAGTTCCTGTTATTAGTACTAAACCCTTAATGTTTTTACTCACTTGCAAAAAAGTTAATAGAAAAATGAAAAATAGAATGATTCTTGATCATCCTTATCAACGCCATATTACCCTGATAATGTCCCTAGAGATTATTTGATCCTGATCCTTCATAAATCTTTGTTCGCCCTCAGAAGAAAATAAATCATCAAACTTATCTGTTAAAACATTGTATCTATATTTTTCATATACAAATGTGTCTTGGATTTCCCTTAATCTTGTCAACCTTACTTTGGAGCTATAACCTAGTTTAATCAGGCTTATTATTGCTAAAAGTGAAAAGCATATTTTTATAATTAAAAAAATCAAAGAAACAAAATAGTCCTGTCTCTGTTGTCTTTTTATAAATAAAGACTTTAGGTATTTTTTGTAAAAATTACTATTTTTATAAAAAAATTTTGACAAGTTTAGAATTTAATTTTTTTACTGAATCAACCAATTCAGTCTATTTATATTATTACCTTATAAATTTAAATTTTCTAATATATTTTAGTTCCTACCTAAACTAATTCCTAATCTTAGTGCTAACACTCCTGCATGCATAACTACTATGAGGCTTAATGCAATTAAATTTATTGTTTGAGTTGGCTCCATGGTAAAAAAAATATTTCTTTTATTCTCCACCGAAAAGAGTGGATTTGAAGCACTATTACAAAATGATGTTACTTAATTAACAAATTGAAAGAAAAAAATTATTGAAAATTATCATAAATAAATCTACAAAGTTAATTTTGGGAATAGAAAATCAGGCTTTAATTTTTTCGACAAATAAATTACCTGGATTTGATCAAATGGCTATAGATCTAAATTCTTTAGATCAAACAATCCTAAATCCTGAAATAATTCTCACATTGAGATTTTACTATTGGACTGAAGATTGGCTTTCAATTGGCTATCACCAAAAGGAAATTCCTATTCATTGGGAAAATTTATTATCAAATGGGGAAATTAATATTGTTAGACGTCCCTCTGGAGGGGGAGCTGTTTTGCATTCAGGAGGCATAACATATGCACTAACATTTAAAAAAAAACACTATAAAGTCTTGAGTTATGAAATGGTTAATAATTGGTTAATTGAAAGTTTTAGAGAATTAGGTCTAAACCTACAATATGGTAACTTGCGAAAATCAATCATCAAAACAAATTGTTTTGGGACTTCATTAATTTCTGATTTAGTTGATCAGAATGGGTTTAAGAGAATAGGGAGTGCCCAATTTCGTAAAAAAGGCGCATTCCTTCAACATGGAGAGATTCAAACAAATCCTCCAAAAGATTTGTGGTTTAAATTATTTAAAGAAGAAGCTCCACCAAAAATAAATTTAGGTATAACAAATGATGAAATAGTTGAACATTTAAGAAATTCATTCCTCAAGAATAAATCAAATATAAACTTCAAAAATATTGAGATAGATAATAAAAATATTAGAAAATTTTCATAATACGAGTTTTTAAAGATCTCCTCTCTGCTTCATTAAATTAATTATTCTTGGCAATTCAATTCCTAAGGGATAATGATTTTTAAAGTTTAATTTGTTAAAAATCTCTGAAGGCAAATTAAAACCTAATTTATTCAATACAAAGTTTCCAATTTTTAACCTATCAATTATCCCCACAGGGATATCTGCTGCATTAAGAACCAATACAAAACCTTCACTTGTTTCTTCAAGTCTTTCTATGGTTTTCCATAATCTATCGTTACGAGATACACTTACCAAACTATCGATTGGTTTCTTAAAATCACCAACAAAATTCCGTTCCCATTGTTTTAATGAAACAGTTTTTAAAATATTCTCATCAACAAAACCAGCCCATCTACCATTATTTGTAACAAAAAAGTATTTATCTGATGCATCCTTTTTATTTTTTATTAATGCATTAAATTCTGATAAATTAGAATCGAATTCAATTTTTCTCAAAGGCTTTAATTTAAGCTCAGAAACTTTACAAAATTTAAGGATGTTTTCAATTTTTAAAAATTGACTTTCAGATTTTGAAGAATTAGCTCCAAACAAGCCTAAGAAAAAAAGAATAAAACCAAAATAAAAGTTTAATCTAAATAAACAAACTATCCCAAAAAATAGAACAAAAAAAGATAAGAATAAATTTACTTTATTGAGTAACTTTCTCCCTTTATTTTTACTTCCTGAGAAATACCAAATAATACTTTTTAGTAAATTTCCTCCATCTAAAGAACCAAATGGAATCAAATTTAAGAAACCTAAGAATAAATTTAATATTCCTACTCTAGAAATTACATTGATGGCTATTTGTTCTTGAGATGAACTGTAATAACTAACCATAAGTAGGATAGATGCTGTAGCAAAACATGATAGGGGTCTAACAATTGCAATTTTTATATTACCTAAAGCAGTTTGACAATACTTATCTATTTGCAAAATTGCTCCAAGAAAATAAAAAGTAATTTTTTTTATTTTTACACCCTGATTAAGAGAAACAAAAGTATGAAAAATCTCATGAAAAATCATTGAAGATAATAAGAAAAAAGAAGTTAAAAATCCTATAATCCAAGCTTCTTTAGTATTGTAAATATCACCTGAGGATAAATTAACTTGATTAGTTATACTCCATGAGAATAAAAAAAGAATAGCAAACCAATAAGGATGAATTTTAAAGGGAATTCCCCATATTTTAAAAATTTGCCAACTTCTCAAAAATAATCTCCGCTATATTTAGCAATAATATTAATTTTACATACAGGATAATTATATGCCCAAGAGTAATACTTTAATTAAAATTTGTGGTCTAACATCAGAAGAACAAGCTCTTCAAGTC
>CACARV010000027.1 GCA_902535025.1 uncultured Prochlorococcus sp. | reverse complement strand
TAAATATTTAGTTTAGAAGAGTCTAAATATTCTCTTAAAATAGATTTTATTTGTTTACCTGAAAAAGATCTAAATTTTAATATTTGTGATCTCGAAATGATCGTATCTAAAAGAAGATTTATTTTTGAAGTTAATAAAATAAATATTCCATTATAGGGTTCTTCTAGGGTTTTTAATAGACAATTTGAAGCTGCTTCGTTAAGAAGGTGTGCATCAACAATTAAAACAATTTTTTTTTCAGAGTCTATTGATTTCTTACTAAGAAAAGTTTTTATATAACGTATTTGCCCAATTTTAATAGTCTCAGTTCCACTTTTTTTTGTCCTTTCAGGAACTGAACCTCTTGAACTTTTTACTTCTAACAAAGAGCTAGGCTCGATAACTAGTAAATTTGGATGATTTTTATTTGAAATTCTTTCCTCAACATTTTCGATGGAGGAATTTTGTTTGAAAATTTCTTTTATAAATTGAAGAGCTATTTGTCTTTTTCCCATACCTTTGGCACCATGAAAAATATAACTATTAGCAAAAGATTGAGCCCTAATTATATTGTCGAGCTGTTCGCTGACTTCTTCATTAAAAAGCTTGTATTTTTCTAACTCAATCATTTCCTAGTAGAAAATTTTTTTAACAAAGTTTCCTTGATCTGATTAGAAATGGTTTTTATATTTTGTGAGGCAGAAATCACTTTCCAGTTTTTTTCTTTCGCGATTAACTTGAAACCTTTGTTGACCTTATCTAAAAATTCAATCCCTTCAGCTTCCATTCTATCTGGAATTTGATTCTTTCTTCTCGAGATACTTTCTTCTGGAGAAATTTCTAAAAAGAAAGTAAGATCAGGATATTCTCCTTGACAGACAATAGATTCAATATTTTTAATAATATCTAAATTTATTTTTCTTCCATAGCCTTGATAAGCCAATGTGGAATCAGAAAATCTATCACTAATTACCCAATCGTTATTTTTTAAAGCAGGTGAAATAATTTTGGATAAATGCTCAGCTCTATCAGCCGAATATAGCAGCAATTCTGCAAGTGATGAGGGTTTACTATTTGTATTGTTTTCGAGAATTAGGCCTCTAAGTTTTTTACCTAATAGACTACCTCCGGGCTCTCTTGTTGTGATTAATTTAGAATTTTTTGGCATTAGTCCACTATTAGGCAGCCACTTAGTTAGTTCATTTACTTGGGTCGTCTTGCCACATCCATCTATGCCTTCTAAAACAATAAATTTTCCTTTCATTTACTCCAAAGATAAAGCATTAATTATGACTGTTATAGAACTAGTAGCCATTAATAATGCTGCTATTGAAGGAGTAAGAAGAATGCCATATTTAGGAAATAAAACTCCTGCTGCTATAGGTATAGCTACTAAATTATAACCAAAAGCCCATATAAGATTCTGCCTTATTTTTTTGAACGTTTTTTTTGCCAGAGTTAATGCGTAAGGTAATCCATCAAGTTGATCTCCCATTAACACAACATCAGCATTTGCCTTGGCAATTTGTGTACCTGATCCCACCGCAATTCCTAAATCTGAGCAAGCTAGTGCAGGAACATCATTTATGCCATCTCCAATCATTGCAACTGTATTATTTATTTTTAAATTTTTTATACACTTAAGTTTCATTTGAGGTATTAGATCCCAACTAACTTCAGTTTCTTTACAACCAATTTGTTTTGCTAGTGCTATAACCGTTTGCTTCCTATCTCCGCTTAAAATACTTATCTTAAATTTGTTTTTTTTCAAATCTTGGACTGTTTTAATTGAATCCTCCCTTAGTAAATCTCCCAATAAAATTAAGCCAAGTAATTTATCTTTAATACTCACTCCAATAATTGTATTAGTTTTTATCTCTTCAGTTTCAAGAGTTTTTTTTGCATCACTCTCAATTATTATTCCTTTACTCATTAACCAATCGATATTTCCGATATTGATTGGTCCATCGATTGATTCAAGTTCTCCTGAAATGCCTCTACCTGACTCTGTAGTAATTTTTTTTATTGGAAGCAAACTTATGTTTCGTTTCTTAGCTTCTTGAATCAAGGCATTCGCAATTGGATGTCTGCTTTCGCTCTCAAGACTTGCAGCTATTTTTAATAAATAGGAATTATCATTATTATTTTTGTAGTCAACAATAAAGGGCGTGCCTTTTGTTAATGTGCCTGTTTTATCAAAAATAATATGATTAATTTTTGAAGCTATTTCTATCTTGTCGCCTCCCTTAAACAAAACCCCTTTTTTTGCAGCTTTGCCTGACGCTACAGTAATGACAGTTGGAGTCGCTAAACCTAGTGCACAGGGACAAGCGATTACTAAAACAGCAATTGACAATTGAATGGCTAAACTTAAGAAATTGTCAGCATTACTGCCAAGCGAACTGTGAAGTGTATGGCTTGAGTTTGAAATAAATTCATGCTGATTATGACTTAGTAAATTAGGCCAGATTTGTTGTGCACCTTTCCACCAAAAAAAGAAGCTTAAAGTTGCAAATATGAGCACAAAATAAGTAAATTTTCCTGCGATCCTATCAGCAATTCTTTGAATGGGAGGTTTGTTTGCATTGACAGATTCAATAAGATTTACTAATTTTGCAAGCGAAGAATCTCCTCCTACTTTTTCTACTTTTAGTCTCAGAGTTGAATTTAAATTTAGAGATCCACTAGATAAATTTTCTCCCTCTTCTACTTCTATAGGTTTAGACTCTCCAGTAATGTGTGAGACATCAACATATGAACTACCTTGAGTGATAATGCAGTCAGCAGGAACTCTATCTCCTGCCAAAACTTGAATCTCTTGACCCGGTTTCAAAGAATTAACTCTTATTGATTTTGTTTGATTATCTTGAGTATAAATATTAGCCATTTCGGGTTGAAGATCTAATAATTCCCCAATAGAAGAACCAGTTTGATATCTTGCTCTTTCCTCTAAAAAACGTCCAATTAGTATAAATCCCAATAGCATGACTGGTTCATTAAAAAAACATGGAAAACCAGCAGCAGGAAATATTAGAGATAGAAAACTTGTTATGTATGCACTTGTTACTCCAAGAGCTACTAAAGAATCCATATTAGGATTATTTTTTACAAAAGATTTAAATCCATTTATTATTATTTCTCTTCCAGGCAATATTAATGCAGTTGTCGCTAATCCAGCGTGAAAAAATATACTACCTAATATTGGAAAATTGATATATCCCCCTTCTGCGAGGTGACCTAAACCTGAAAATAGTAAAAGAAAAAGTGCAAAAGTAAGTTTTTGCCATTGATTATTCCACTTTTTTTTTCTTGTTAATTCTGATTTATTTATTTTTTTGGAGAAATCATTAATGTAAATTTTGGATGGGAAACCATTTTTCTTTAGATTTTCAAGTACCGAGTCTATTTTCGTATGCGTTTTATTAATCTCAAAATAAGCACTTTCAGTGAGTAAGTTAACAGAAACGTTTTCAATACCATCAGAATCATTCAATAATTTTTCAACAGTACTAACACAACCACCACATTTCATTCCTGTAATGCTTAATTGAATGCTCTCCATATTTTTTACGATAGAAGCAAAATAATGATTAACTCTATTTTTAACTATAATAATAAATGTTATAGACTTTTTAAATAGTTAATTTTAAATTTCTATTTTATTTTTTATTAAATGAAAAACAGTGCCAAGTAATCAAAACAGAGACAACTTTATTGATAAGGCCTTTACCGTAATAGCAGAATCTATAGTTAAGATTATGCCAATTGCAGAAAAGGAAAAAAAAGCATATATCTACTACAGGGACGGTTTAGCTGCTCAAAATAATGGCGATTATTCAGAGGCTTTGGAATACTATAAAGAGAGTTTAATGCTTGAAGAAAATAAAATTGATAGAGGGGAAACGTTAAAAAATATGGCAATAATATACATGAGTAACGGTGAAGAGGATTTGTCTATCGAAACTTATCAAAAAGCATTAGTTGAAAATCCCAAGCAGCCCTCATGTCTCAAAAATATTGGTTTAATTTATGAAAGAAGAGGTAGAAATGCAGAACAAAATGGTGATTTAGATCAAAGAGATATATGGTTTGATAAAGCTGCAGAAGTATGGTCTAAAGCAGTAAGATTATACCCAGGCGGTTATCTAGATATTGAGAATTGGCTGAAAACTTCAGGAAGAAGTTCAATTGATATGTATCTCTAATATTTTTTAGTGATTTAATAAAGCATAATCAAATGCTTCTTTAATATTGGAAACTTCTTTAATTTTGATTTGATTTTCATAAGTAATATTTAGCTTCTCATTTAATTTTGGAACTATGATATTTTTTATACCTAATCTCACAGCCTCTTCTATTTTTGTTCTTAGATTACTAGATTGTCTAACTTGACCACTGAGACCTAATTCACCGATAAATGAACTATTTGCCAAGGGAGGTGTATTTTTCCAACTTGATAAAATTGATATTGCTACACCAAGGTCTGATGATGGATCATTTATCTCAAATCCACCGCCAGTAGCCACATAACAGTCAAATTCAGACAATTTAATACCTACATGTTTTTCTATAACTGCGAGTATTTGATGTAATCTATTCACGCTAATTCCTGTTGTAGTACGTCTAGGGTTACTATAAAAAGTTTTATTAACCAAAGCTTGTATGTCTACTGCAAATGGTCGAGTCCCCTCGTTAGTGATAGTTGTTGTTACCCCCGAAATGTTTTCGTTATTAGTAAATATTGAACTTGGGTTTTTTATCTCACGTAAACCTTCTTCTATCATTTCAAAAATTCCAATTTCAAAGGTTGATCCAAATCTGTTTTTTATACTTTTTATTAACCTATGTGATGAAATATTATCTCCCTCAAAGCTTATTACTACATCAACCAAATGCTCTAAAGTCTTTGGACCAGCCAAAGATCCATCTTTTGTTACATGACCAATAATTAGAAGTGCTATATTATTTTCTTTGGCGAGATTTTGTAATTCAGTTGAACAAGCTCTTACCTGAGAAACAGATCCTGGTGAACTTTCCATTTCATCATTATGAATAGCTTGAATACTATCAATAATTGCAAAATTGGGCTTTACGCTTTTTATCTCATCAATAATTAACGACAGATTAGTTTCTGCAAAGATCTTTAAGTCAATACTTTTTTGATTTAATCGTTTCCATCTTATTTTTACTTGTTCCAAAGATTCTTCTGCAGTCACATACAACACTTTTTCATTAATAGAGATTTTCCCCGCAGATTGAAGAACTATTGTGCTTTTACCTATTCCAGGCTCTCCTCCTAGTAATACTACAGATCCTGGAACTATTCCACCGCCAAGAACACGATCGAATTCATCAAATCCACTAGTAAATCTCAATATTTTCTCGGATGAAATTTCATTAAATGGTATAGATTTTCTACTTTTTTTATTATCTTTTTGCGATAATCTTCTTTTTGTACTTTCCTCTACAATAGAATTCCATGAGTTGCAATTAAGACATTTTCCGAAGTATTGAGAAGTTATTGATCCGCAATTCTGACAAATAAAAGTCGAAAATTTGCTAGACATTAAGTTTCTGAATAATAATGATAGAGCAAGAATGTTTGGGATATTGCCCCTCTACAAGTTAGATTAGGATAATGATAAATTCTCTTACTGATTAGCTAATAGAAACAAATGGCTTTATCTAGTCAAACTAAAGAAACAATCTTAGTCGCGGATGACGAGGCAAGTATTAGAAGAATTTTGGAGACACGTCTCTCCATGATTGGTTATAAAGTCGTAACTGCTTGCGATGGTAAGGAAGCATTGAAATTATTTAAAGATTATGAGCCAGATTTGGTAGTGCTGGACGTAATGATGCCAAAATTAGATGGTTACGGAGTTTGCCAGGAATTAAGGAAAGATTCTGATGTCCCAATAGTTATGTTAACTGCATTAGGAGATGTTGCAGATAGGATAACAGGATTAGAATTAGGGGCTGACGATTATGTAGTAAAACCCTTTAGTCCTAAGGAATTAGAAGCTAGAATTAGGTGCGTATTAAGGAGAATAGATAAAGAACAAATTCCAGGAATGCCTAATTCTGGATTAATAATAGTTACGGATATAAAAATAGATACCAACAGAAGACAAGTTTTTAAAAGTGATGAGCGAATAAGATTAACTGGTATGGAATTCAGTCTTCTAGAACTTTTGGTCAGTAGGTCTGGAGAGCCATTTAGCAGAGGGGAAATTTTAAAGGAAGTTTGGGGTTACACCCCCGAGAGACATGTTGATACAAGAGTAGTCGATGTTCACATATCTAGGTTAAGATCAAAACTGGAGGCTGATCCAGCTAACCCAGAATTGATATTAACAGCTAGAGGTACAGGGTACCTCTTTCAGAGAATTGTCGATATTTCTCCTTTTGATAATAAATAAATAATAAATGGGAAAAGAAACTGCACCTAAAAATAATAAATCTAGAGCCATTAGAAGATTAGTTATTTGGTATAAAAGAAACTCTGCAGTTACTTCAATGGTTGATACAGCTACTAATTCTGCTTTAACGGCAAGTAATGTCGCTGGAAATGTGGTTTCTGGTGCTGGCTCTGTAGTAAGTACTGCTAGTAACGTTGCAAGTAATGTCGCAGGTAATGTCGCTGGAAACGTGGTTTCGAGCGCTGAGTCTGTAGTAAATACTGCTAGCAGTGTAGTTTTAAATGCTAGTTCACTAGCAAAAAATACATTACAGCCGTTAGTTTTTGATCCATTAAAAAGATTACAAAATAACGATAAAATTTCATATAAAGGAGAAGATGAAAATGCAGAGAGAGTTTGGATTGCAGTTGATGGTATGGGGGGAGATTACGCACCTGCACCAATTCTGAAGGGTTGTCTTGATGCGATAAGTAGATTCCCAATAAATATAAAGTTCGTTGGTAAAATCGAAAATGTTAAAAAAGAAGCAGAAAAAGTTGGTTTAATCGAGATACTCAATAAAGAAATTGAAAATAATCGTCTTGAGTTAATTGATAGTGGAGATCCCATAGGGATGAACGAAGAGGCTACTGCTGTGAGAAAAAGAAAAAATGCCAGTATAAATATTGCTATGGATCTTGTGAAAAATAAAAAAGCTAAAGCAGTTTATTCCGCTGGTAATTCAGGAGCCATGATGGCCTCCGCCATTTTTAGGATTGGTAGATTGAAAGGTATTGATAGACCCGCTATTGGAGCATTATTTCCAACGAGAGATCAGACAAGTCCTGTATTAGTTTTAGATGTTGGAGCAAATACTGATTGCAAACCCTCCTATTTACACCAGTTTGCTCTCCTCGGTAATATTTATGCAAAAGATGTTCTACAAGTAAAAAAACCAAGAATTGGCCTCTTAAATATCGGTGAAGAAGAATGCAAAGGAAATGAACTATCCTTAAGGACATTTGAATTACTGTCTAAAGAAGAAAGTTTAAATTTTGGAGGTAATTGTGAGGGTAGAGATGTATTATCAGGTAGTTTTGACGTGGTCGTTTGTGATGGGTTCACCGGAAATATACTATTAAAGTTCCTTGAGTCAGTGGGTGGCGTTCTATTAGATATTTTAAGATCTGAGTTACCAAGAGGTCGCCGCGGTAAGGTTGGTTCTGCTTTCTTAAAAAGTAATTTGCTTAGAATTAAGAAAAGATTAGATCATGCCGAACACGGAGGGGCATTATTGCTCGGTGTTAATGGTATTTGTGTAATTGGTCATGGCAGCAGTAAGTCCTTATCTGTAGTGAGTGCTCTTCGCTTGGCTCACTCTGCTGTTAATCATGACGTTATGGAAAATTTAAATCAACTGCAAAAGCTTCAAGTTTTAAATTCATAAAACATATTGCGTCAAATTTATGTTTGACTTATATAAGTAACTAAAAATTCTTTTGGAAGGAATAAATTTTAATCAGATTGGACTCTCATTCAAAGGAAGTGGTAGTTATGTACCTGATCAAGTTTTAACAAATCAAAAAATTAGTGAAAAAGTAGAAACCAGTGATGAATGGATAAAATCTAGAACAGGTATTTCTCAAAGAAGAATTTCAGGGTTAGGAGATAATGTTACTGATATGGGATATAAAGCCGCTTTAAAAGCTATAAGGATGTCTAAGTGGGATATTGAAACTATTGATTTAATTGTGTTAGCTACCTCTACTCCAAATGATTTATTTGGTTCGGCTCCCTCTATTCAGGCTAAATTGGGAGCTCATAATGCTGTAGCTTTTGATTTAACTGCAGCATGTAGTGGATTTTTATTCGCTTTAATAACAGCCTCACAATTTTTAAAAGGGGGCAATTTCAATCGAGCTATAGTTATCGGGGCAGACCAATTATCAAGCTATGTCGATTGGAATGATAGACGCAGTTGTATCCTTTTTGGAGATGGTGCTGGTGCATTAGCAATTGAAACAACAAATGAATTTGATAATTTCATAGGGTTTGAAATGAAAACTGATGGAGAGAGGGGTTCTTTTCTTAATCTGCCATCAAAAAATAATAAAGATTCTATTGTTGACAATATAGATTTCTTAAGAGGTGGCTTTTCTCCAATTCAGATGAATGGTCAGGAGGTTTATAAATTTGCAGTAAAAGAAGTTCCAATAATTCTAGATAAGTTGCTTAAGAAGACAAACTATGTTTCTGGACAAATTGATTGGCTCGTTTTACATCAAGCTAATCAAAGGATATTAGATTCTGTAGGGGATAGGTTGAAAATTCCTAGGGACAAAATACTTAGTAATTTGAAAAATTATGGAAATACTTCGGCAGCAACAATTCCTCTAATGATGGATGAAGCAATTAGAAATAACATAATTAAACAAAATGATATCATTGCAACCAGTGGTTTTGGTGCTGGGTTAAGTTGGGGTGCAGCCCTTATTAAATGGGGTTAAAAACAAAATAAGAAAATTATGACAATTGCATGGGTATTTCCTGGTCAGGGTTCACAAAAAATTGGAATGGCAAATCAAATTGAAGATTTGCCCAATACTCAAGAGAGGTTTAGTTATGCTTCTGAGAAATTTGACAGGGATTTGTTTGAAATTTGTGAATTAAATTCAGAACCAACTAATTCTCTTAGTGATTTGAATAACACAAAAAACACCCAAATTTGCCTTTTCTTAGTTGAATCGATTCTATTAGATGCCCTAAAGGATAATGGTTTCAAACCAAATTATGTCGCTGGTCATAGTCTTGGAGAGATCACAGCATTATATTGTGCAGATGTTTTTTCATTCGAAGAATGTGTCTCACTAATAAAAGTAAGATCTCAATTAATGGTAAATGCTTGCGAGGGATCTATGGCTGCAGTGATTGGTTTTGATAGAAATCAACTTGATTCTTTAGTAAAAAAAATTGATGATATTGTAATTGCTAATGATAATAGCTCCTCCCAAGTTGTCTTATCTGGATCTAATGAAGCGTTAAATAACATATCAAAAGAAATTTCTTGTAAAAGATTCCTGAAATTAAATGTCTCAGGTGCATTCCATTCGCCGTTTATGAATGAACCATCAGCTAAATTTTCTGAATACTTGAATAAGTTTCAATTTAAAAAACCCTCTTTTCCAGTAATTAGTAATTATGAGCCTTCATTTTGTAGTGACCCGAATGAGCTTAAAATTAGATTGGAGAATCAAATGTGCAATGGTGTGCGGTGGCGAGAAACTATGGATTTAATGGCACAAGATGTAGATTTGCATATTGTTGAAATTGGTCCCTCAAATGTACTTAGTGGTTTAGGGAAAAGACACATCAAGAATGTAAAAATTTCTCAAGTTTCATCTTCTGATCAAATAACTTATTAATTCAAATGAAAAATGATATTTTTCAAAAATTAATCTACCAATTTGTTAGCAAATTTTTTGTATTCCCAATTTATAAATTTGTATTTAAAGGTCATTTAATAGGTAGAGAAAATATTCCGCAAAAAGATTCCTTTATAATGGTTTCTAATCATGGTTCTTTACTTGATCCTCCTTTGTTAGGACATGCTCTTGGAAGAAATATATCATTTATGGCAAAGGCAGAGCTTTTTAAAATCCCTTTTCTTGGCTTTGTCATCAAGGCTTGTGGAGCTTATCCTGTAAAGAGGGGAATTGCTGATAAAAATACAATCAAAATAGCATGTGAAAAATTATCAGATAATAATTGTATCGGAATTTTTATTGATGGAACACGTCAAAAAAACGGAAGAGTTAACAAGCCAAAACAAGGAGCTGCATTATTAGCTTTCAAAAATCAAAAGTTGTTATTGCCTGTCGCAATAGTTGATTCGCATAGACTAATAAAATTTAAATTTGGTATACCTATATTTTCAAAAATATTCATTAAAGTTGGACAACCTATTCAACCTCCACAAAGCTCAACAAGAGATGAGCTGAATTCTGCAACTATGCACCTTCAAGATTGTATTAATAAGCTTATTGGATGAATACTTAATTAATCGGAGAGATAGGGTATAGCGGCAAAACTGTTTGCCATGAATTTACACTTGCATTAAATAAATTTTTATTTGATAAATCTAATAATTCTTTTAAATCATCTTGATCCTCATAATCAGCCTCAAAGGAAAGTTCTCTCCTCTCAAAGTCTTGAATAATTTTTGGTAAAATTGTTTCTCTAATTACTATATCCGAGTTTTTTTCATCGTTTTGACAAATTTCATATTTCCCTGCAATGTATCCTTTCCTTTTTAATTTTTTGTAAATCCAGAATGAATGATTGATTGTAGAAATATTATTGGTCGACGCAATTCTTTTTGCCATGATTTCAAACGCACTAAAACTTTCCAAAGGGCAATTTATTTGTTGTGAGATAGTTCTTGCTAAAACTACAATAAGTCTGGATGCATTAAAGTTTGCTGGTCCTATACTGACAGATATTTTATTGACTTTTTGTAAATTTTCTTTGGAAATAAATTTGTTAAAGTCAAAAATCAAGTTGTTACACAAATCATTATCAAATTTTTTTATAAAAAATTTATCAAATTTAGGGCTATTATTTTGTCTGTATCCAAATCCAAAAGAGTTGTCTGTACTATGTATCGCTAAGATAGGGAAGTTTTCTCTTCTCTTTAGAATATGATTCATTTACTAACTTTAAGTAGGTAATTCCAATCCTGGATTATATTTAGACCATTTTCCAAATTCATTAGTGAAGCTTTCACAAGATTGAACATCCCAATCAGTTTTGTAAGTACCATGCTTATCTTGAATTATACTAACGTGAATGAATGGTTTTTTTGCTTGAAAATCAGGCACGGCACAAATATTATCAACTCCATGATTATTTTCAACGTCATGATAAGTGATACATCTATCAACCCATTTACAGTTGATGCAAATGCACATAATTTATAAATAAGATGAATAATAAGATTTTCACTGATCATACAATAATAATTGCTGAAATAGAAAGAAGTTTAAAATTTTCTAATTTAAATTCTATTTTATCTTTTCTACCTAAAGGCTCATATTTAGTTGGTGGTTACATAAGGGATATTATTTTGGGAAGAGTAAATAAACAAAAGATAGATGTTGATATCGTGGTACCTATAAATGCTATTAAAATTGGGGAAAAGATTTCGGATAAGATTAAATCTAAACTTATAATCCTTGATAGGAAAAGAGAAGTGGTGAGAATTATTTTCAATCATATTTCAATTGATATTGCTAATCAAGTTTCTTCCACTATCGAGGAAGATTTACTTAGTCGAGACTTTTCAATTAATTCAATTGCTTTTTTTTTACATAAAAAGTGTTTATTTGATCCATTAAACGGCCTACAAGATCTAGAATTTTCTTTGCTTAGGACGTATTCAGAAATAAATTTATTGAATGATCCGTTAAGAATATTAAGGTGTTTTCGATTTGTTTCAGAATTGAATTTTAAAATTGATCTTAAGTTAGTTAACTTTTTAAAAAAAAATAAAGATAAATTATATCTTGTTGCCAAGGAGAGGATAAATAATGAAATACATAAAATAGTAAATGGAAAAAATGCTGTTGAGGCTTTAATTTTG
>CACARV010000026.1 GCA_902535025.1 uncultured Prochlorococcus sp. | reverse complement strand
TGTTAAAAAATTAAAAAAACTTAAATAATTAAATATTTTATTTTTAAATCTACTAAAAAATTTATTTTTCTTTATTAGGTTGATGTAAAATTACCTTCTTCTGGCTTTTCTTCTTTGTTGCAACTTTCTTTTATATTTTTCGATAGGTGTTTCGTGATGTCTAAGTCTCTTTAAATCTGCAAAGATTCCCGATTTAGATACTTGTCTTTTAAATCTTCTAAGAGCAGACTCGATTCCCTCGTTCTCTCCAACAGTAACTTGTGTCAAAATCTTTTGTATAAAAGTATATTCTAACATCTAATCAGAGTTATTTATAACTTTAATATTAATTCGCGAGGTTTTTTCATTTGGTTATTTTTTTGTCCATCCCAGAAATCCTTTTTTATTACTTTTTATATCTTTTAATGATTCAAAATAATATTTTTCCCAGCCATCTCTGGGCAAACCTAGAAATAACATTAGATTCAATGGGTACTGATTGCTATCTGAACAATTTCTAAAATCATCTCTGAATAAAAAAATATCTTTTTTTAAAGCAATTGCAATACCCAATTCAATCATTACACCTTCATCTGGAGGCGTTCCATTAACAATAGCAAAGATACAATCACATTTTTCTAAATCATGTAAATTACTTCTTGCAAGGTCATATGCCCATGCGCCATCTTTTTTTATTAAGTGTTTTGTCCTTTCAAAAGGTTCATAAACTTCTACATTTAAATCATTGAATATATTAATAAATTCATACAAGAGTTTTTTTGATTGCTTTGAAAATCCATAAGGATTTGCTAGATACAATTTCTTTTTCAACTTAAACCTCTTTTATTGATGTAGTCTTTACGATCTTTTTGTATATTTAAAGTGTTTTCCCAAGGGAAGACTATCCATTCCTTTTCTTCAGATAAATATACCGAATTCCACCATGTTGGTTTAATCTTACTAAATAAGACAAAAAACGTTGCTCCATCAATATCTTTGAAGTTGTTTAATGTAATACCAGTTTCATAAACATCATCTACTATTAATGAATTTTTTTTCGGTTCTGAAATTAAATTAATATTTAATTTGTGACTTAGTGCTACAGCAAGACATAATCCGCCACGAGGAACTCCATATATTCCAGAAAAATCTAAAAATTTACATTTATTCGTTATGTGTTCTACGCTATTGTCAAATTCGGTCCAAGTAAAATAACTTATCATCTTAATTTTCGTTTTTTTTAGTGGGATTTGCGAAATTTGATGCTATTACACTTAAAAGTGCTACTACCTGTTCATTTGGGCAATTAGTATTTTTTTTTAAATTTTCACATTCTTTTATTATCTTGACATAAGTATCCTCTACGATTCCGTTCATTTGATCGTTACTAAATGAATATTGATTATTCATTATTTTTTTATTTATTAATTAAGTATTTTTATTTTTACTTAAATCTCTTATGAAGTAAATATATTGTTTAATAAAATTAGAATTATTTCCACATAGGGTCATTCTGCTCTTCAACCTTAAGTGAATTAGGTATATAATTATGCAAAGTTTCAATTTTAATAGCCCATTTTTTTGAGTCACCTTTTAAACTATTGCTTTCAATAAGGTTTGATAGAGAAATTCTTTTTCTAACTTTGAGAAGACCTATACAAGTTTCCCAAGTTTCTCGATTTTTATAAATATCTAACCAAAAATCAAAAATGCTCTCCAAGAGATCTAGTGGGATATCAAAAGAAACTCCCATTGATGGTTTTTTAATTAAATAATTTTTATTAATTAGTTCATTTAATAAATTATTTATGTTTAAGTTAATTGCGAAAAGAATTTCTTTTGCTGATTCGTTACCTATCAATTCTTTTCTATGGCAATCTAAAAGATTTTTATCCTCAAGAATATTTTCATCACAATTTTTTACTCCTACAATCCAAAATCCTTCTCCATCTTTTAATCCACTAGCGAGAAATAGATATTGAGAGGAATTCTCCAAAATTTCAAATCTTTTCTTCATTATTAACATTTTAGCTAGTCATGAAAATATTTTTTGTTATGAACACAATTTAAATTTCTCGTAAAATAAAATTAATTGTTAGTATTTAGTTTTAACGAAATAATGTTTGACTTAAGAGAGTTAAAGTTAATGTTTTTTGATCCGACTGATTTGATAATCAACAATATTAATAAGTTACTTGGAAGAAATAAAATAATTAAATTTGTTTTTTCTTAGGGAATAATTTTCCGATTTTCTCTTGTTGTAGAAATTCCTTTTTTGTTCTTATTTTTTTATCTTCTAATGATTCTTTATTAATGCTTACAGCATAGATAATATAAAAAATCATTCCACTAAAAATTAATCCTAAAAAAAGGATAAGTATTCCTAAAGGTTCATTAGGACTGAAAATTTTGAGATCTAAAGCTGTATTTAGTGAAATTATCATCAATTAAGGGATTCCTTAAATAAATTTTGAAATCAATTAATTTCTTCGTAACCAAAGAATGCAGTATTATCTGAATTTTTATACCCATTAGCAGCTTCCTGGGGATTCTGACTGTCTATTTTTCTTGCTTTAGCATGAATCATGTTGAATGGAAAAATAATAGCTCCTACAAAGAAATGAAGTATTAGAAAGTCTGAAGGTAGTCCGTTTGTCCAATCAGGAAAAAATAGCAATGTCATCAATGAGTGGTACATATAAGAAGTCGAATTAATCTCAAACTATTATTACTGAACATATTGCAATACTATTAATTTTTAATAAATTGAAATTAATTTATGGCTTAGAAATTGAAAGTTTCAATTAAAAATGCAACAATAGAAACTATTATGTTCTATAAGTATTGTTTTATAGCTATTGTTAAAGTTCTTTTTGGCTTTGTTGTTCTTTACTGTTTACCTATTAAATCCTCTAATAGGGATAGCTTCTGATATTCCAGATCCTAACGTTAGTTTACTCCAGAATAGGATCTCTTATAATTTTTCGAGGAAATATTGCAAAGCTATTCAAAATGGGTTTTCTAAAGATGAAGCAATGAAATCAGCCATAGTAAAAACAGAAAATATAATATCTTTTTCTTACAATCCACAGAAAAAATGGATTAACAAAGATGTCTTGGCAAATCAAATTTCATTGCAAGTAGTAAATGATTGTGGATGGTCATTTGGATTAATTGGAAAGGAAGGAGTTGATTATTTTAAATCATATTTCCTAGAAATATATGAAAAAACTACTCCTGAAAAAAATTTCTCAAGATAGACTAAAGAAATGAATAACATTTCAGACAAGTTAGTAATGACTATAATATTGATTACAATTCTTTTTGTATTTGGACTGATTTTTTCAGTTAAATCTCCCGAAAGAAAAATTATAGAATCCCCATTAATGTGGAAGGAGGATTACTCTAAAGTTGGTATTATCAGTAGCTATGAGATAAATTCTAAAGATAACATAATATAAAAATATTTACCAAAATACTTATTTACTTATTTAGATTATATAAATTTTTTAGGGATCTTAATCTATGCGTAATTAAATTTTTAGTTTAAGTAATTTAAAAGAACTGACGCAATTCTTAAATCATCATTAAACCATGCTCGTATTGCCATAGCTCTTCTGGGATCATAAAAGATTTGTTTTCTATACCAACTAAGAACTTCAGAATCAGATTTATTCCCATTACATGACAAGCAACATGGGACGCAATTACTTGTAGTGCTTGTTCCTCCTTTTGACGTTGGATGGAGGTGATCCAGTGATTCTGAGGGTTTACCGCAATAAATACATTTATTGTCAGTAAGTTTGTGAAGAGACTCCCTCCAATTTTTATTATTTATTTTAGGACATAGTTGATCGAGGTAAATCGCATCTTGTCTATGCATAAAGTTCTTGACTATTTTTTTGATAATAACAGTTTTTATTGAACTATGATTGAATTAGATGAGACAGGATTATGTCCTTAGTACACTTCTTTTCTAAAGAAAATTATTTAATAGTTAAAAAATAAAATTCAGATTCAATGCATTATTTGTTAATAGCGTCTGCTAAGAACGTTGATTATTCGTTTTATAAAAGTATCTCTATTTTTTTGATCTCCTTCTTTTCTAATACGTTTTCAGCTATTTCTGGAGGTGGAGCAGGCCTATTACAATTGCCAGCCTTAATCATATCTGGTGTCCCTTATTATCAGGCTCTGGCTAGTCATAAATTCGCAACAGTAGCATTAGGAATAGGTGGTTCATTAAGAAACTATAAATCTCTAAAAAATGATATTTATATAGCTTTGCAAATTTTATTTTTTGGATTGCCTGGAGTGATTTTTGGAACTTCCCTCGTTGAATCTATATCAGAAGAATATTTATATTTATTATTGGGTATATTTTCAATATTATTAGGTTTTTACTCATTCCTTAAATCAGATCTAGGTTTATTGTCTGGAAATAAAAAACTTTATTTAATTCATAAAATTAGATTCTTAGTTTTTATTTTCCTTATAGGTATCTTGAATGGTTCTATTTCTTCAGGGACTGGATTACTTGTAACAATACTTTTAATAAAAACTTTTGGAATGGATTTTCTTCGTGCGATAAGTATGACATTCTTTACTGTGGGAATATTTTGGAATTTTACTGGCGCAATTTTTTTGAGTAAGATAGGCTATATTTCTTCAAATATATTAGTTTTATTAATAATTGGTTCTTTTACAGGAGGTTATTTCGGGGCTCACTTATCACAATTAAAAGGAAATGTATTGGTTAAAAAAACTTTTACAGTAGTCTGTCTCTCCGTTGGGGTTAGTTTAACTATTAAAGCCTTGAAAAATTTTTTTTGATTAATTTTTCGTCAATATTATGATAGTCGTCATTAAAAAATAGACAAAATAAATAAAGAACAGTTACTAGGGATAAATTTATTTTTGAATTTACTTGATCATTTTATCATTTACAAGTTTTATTAAACAATACTTTTTAATTATGAACTTGAATAAAATAGTAAGAAAAAAAAAGGACCTCACATTTGTGAGGCCTGGTGATGGGGAACCTTATTTTTAAACCAATTTCTTAAAAATTGCAACCCCCTATCTGTAGTGCAATCTAACCAATCATTTAGCACTACAGATAGCGCTTTCTATTTTTTATCTAGATTGGTTTGCTATGTTGGAAAAATTTTTAAATTTCAAACTTTCAACAAGCTTAATATTTCAGGTATTTTTAGATATTAAACTTGTTAAAAATTTCATGCATTGTATTATTCGTAAGGACTTTGTTAGTTAAAAAGCTTTAATGATAGAATTAACATTACTAACTCTTTTAAACTATGTTGGAGATAATTTTTGTGAATATAGAAATTTAGGTCATGATAATTATAAATCTTTACTTCTTTCTTACAGTGATGCAAGTAATAAATTTGGACCATTAGAAGTTAAAAAAGTTATTGAGAAGTCAGAAAATTTTAAAGTGGTAGCTGTAGCTATTGCTGCAATAAAGTGTCCTCAGCATGTAGTTAAGTAAATGAAGCTTGAATTAAAAACTGATAATGAAAATTATTCAAAGTCTTTATTAAGTGTTTTAGGAACTGTTTTTATTCTCACGCTAATAATTGTATTGTGTGATATTTCACTCAAATTAGGATTTATTTCAAGACATTATCAAATTGACTATAACTGTAGACTTTTATCTGTCGATCAATCTTCATCTAATTTTAAGAAATTATCAAAAATATCAAAATTAAAAAGTAAACAAAGAATTTGGGATTTTTGTAGAGGGTTTTATAAATAATAATACTTAGCTAGAAGCTGATGAATAGAACCTTAAAGCAAATAACCAGAACTTTCTAGAACTAAAAAGAAAAACAACAGCAACAATAACCTCAAGAAATATTTTCCATAGTTGAGATAGACCTAAGAAAACTTCAGAGGGGATTGTAGTTATAAAAGCAATTGGTATAAACACACTGAAAAATATCCTTAAGGAAAATGAAAATGAATTCAAAGGAAATCTACCAATATATAGGAAAGATCTTAATACTTCTGTCGCATTCCATGTTTTAATAAACCAAATAGTAGTTGTAGAAATAAAAAACCATAAGCTATATAAAATACAAATTGAGCATAATAATGTAGTTAAACATAAAGTAAGAAAACTTAAATTTAAATTTATCTGATTTATTTCTATGCAGTATATTAGTAGGCAAAATCCAAGTATTATTTCTAAAAAGCCAGATGGCGTAATTTTTTTTAAGGAGATGAAAAATTGACTATCAATAGGTTTTAAAAGTACGAAATCTAAGGTCCCTTCTCTTATGTGTTTAACTATCTCTGTAAGATTTGGATTGAACCATGTATTAGTTATTCCATTCAATATTGTATATATACCTTGAATTATTAGTGCCTGCTCAAATTCCCAACCTCCTATACTGGTATTGTTTTGAAAGAAAATAGATAATAAAAAGATACTCCCTATTAAACTTAAATTTGCCGTAATTAAATCAATTAATATATTAGTCTTGTATTCGAATTCGGAAGCTAGTGAAGTATGTAAAAATTTTTTATAAACTGTTATATATTTTCTAAAACTCATGATCCCATAGCGGTATATTTTTTCGTTCCCTTAGACCAAATTATTTTAAATACTGGAAAAAGTAGAAGAATCCAGAAAATTTGCATGATAAAGCCTCCACTTACATTAGTTGCATTACCTGATAGTAAGTTTGCAGGGAAATCTATTAAATATGGAAAAGGAGTTAAATAAATCCAATATTTAACATATTCTGGAAATGTAACTACTGGAGCTAGTAGACCTGAGAGAAATAAAGTTGGTATAAATAGCAATCTTTCTATTGAAGATGCTTTTTCTGTCCAGAAACATAGACAGGCAATTATAGATTGGATTAGAAATTGAATTAGAAAGGATAAGAAAGTAGATATTGTCGATAAAAATAAAACACCAAGACTTGGAATCCATATGCTTTCTTGATTAAACATAAAAAAGAAAAATGCGATTATTATAGCAAAAGGAAATCTCGTTATTTGTTCCGCTAGATGTTGTGCAAAATACCTGAAAAATGGATTTAAAGGTTGTATTAAATAAGGAGATACTCTCCCCATAAGCGAATCTTCTTCAAAGCTAAATACAACCCAAACTACAGAAAATTGTCTTACAAAAAAGGCACATAAGAAATACCTAGAAAGCATAACATCACTAATATTTATTGATTCATTAAGGCCATTGTTTGTCCATATATTTAACATGAAAAAAGGAATAACTCCAGAAATTGCCCATAATGCGATCTCCATTCGATATTCCAACATGTTGGAATATTGAACCTTTAATAAAGTGTATAATTTGCGGCAAATCAAATTAGTTTTCATACTCTTTTTTTGATTAATATTCTCCCAATAATTTCATCTATCGGTGGTTCGTTAATATAAAGGTCTTCAATATCAAAATTATTAAGGATTGTTTTCAAAGAAGAAGTAATTAAGTTATTTTCAACTTTTAATGTGATTTCATTCTTTGTTTTACTTTCAACATTAAACCCTGAATTTTCTAATTGAATAGCATCTTCTTCTGAGCGACAAACTATTATAATTTCTTTGAAAGGGGAGAGTTTTTTTAATAAAAGATCTAGTTCCCCATCATATGAAATTGAACCGTTGTGTACACATATTACCCTTTTGCATAGAGATGTAATATCTTTCATATAGTGACTTGTTAAACATATTGTCGCATTCGTTTCCTTATTATATTTTTTAAGAAATTTTCTTAAATTTCTTTGTGCATTAATATCTAAACCAAGCGTGGGCTCGTCTAAAAATAGAATATTTGGTTCATGTATCAAGGCTGCTAGCAATTCTGATTTCATACGCTGACCTAGAGATAATTTTCTAACTGGTATGAATAGTTCATGATCAATTTCAAGCATATCTGATAGTTTTTTAATTCTTCTTTTTGCTTCAAACTTATTTAAGTCATATATTGATGCATTCAAATAAAATGATTCAATTGGGGGTAGATCCCAAATAAGTTGTTGTTTCTGCCCCATTATTAAGGTGATATTTTTTAGAAAATTTTCTTTTCTCTTGTAAGGTAAGTAGCCTGAAACTAGAATTGAACCCTCACTTGGATAAATTAAGCCACAAAGCATTTTTAAAATAGTTGTTTTCCCTGCCCCATTTGCACCTAGAAACCCTACTATTTCACCTTCTTGGATTTCGAAATTTATATTTTTAATTACTTTTAAACTATTAGTTTGCCTTTTAAAAAAATGTTTAACTGTGCCTTTTAGACCTGGCTCTTTCGAAGAGATATTAAATGATTTTGACAAATTTTTAACATCAATAATATTTTTTGCCATTTAAATTTAAGATCTTTTAAATTTTTCGAATTATTTATTTAATTTACTTTATCTTAAAAAAGTTTTTATTGATTTAAAAAATATCTTGAAACGATACAAATAACCAGAAAAAAAAGTTTATTGGATTAAGTAAATCGCTGATATTACTTTTAATTTCATACTTTAATTCTCCTGAAGTATCAAATTTAAGACTTTTATTATTTATTGAATAATTGTTTTTGTTTATTATAAATCCCTTTTCGTCTAAGAGATCAATTTCATCTTCAAAAAACCATTGCTCTTTACCATTAGATAATTGCAATACAACTCCAATACCTTTACCATCAGTTATTTTGAAATCAATAATTTTACCTTCTGAAGAAATATTAATAGCATCAATAATTTCTTTGGTAAGCCTATCTCTTGATAGTTCTAAATTTACTTGAACAGAATCACCTATTTTTGTTTTATCTAAAATTGACATTTTTGAGTTATTATACCTACTGACGTAAGGATTACGTAATCAGTTTTGCATTAATTTATCAATATTATGATTTTTGAAATATTGCTTCAAGAATTTTTTTTATAGTAATTGTTAATATTCTCAAAAAAACAAAGAACAAGCCTAACCATCCTAAAATAATTGCTAGGGAAAGCATATTTGAACCTAAATTAACCTGCACTAAATCTTGCATGAATTCATTAAATAATAGCTGTAACTCTACTTTAAAAATTAACTTTTAAACAAGTAAAAGAGAAACTTATCTCTTTTTTAATTATTTCTTTGTAGTGAGACTATTTAATAGAAATGATTTATGAGCTATTATTATTAAAAAATTAACTAAATATTTTGGAGCTATCTTTAAACTCTTACATTGGAATAATTTTCATCATTATTGGTCTAATAGTGAGAGTTGATTTTAAATTTTCTATTCAAAAGGATCTTTAATATATTTTTAAAAGCTTTTTTTAGCAAGGTATAAATCCTATCGTTTCATAAAATATTCTATAAATCCTGAAACTAATTCAAAATTAAAAAACAACTACGAAGCTGCTTTAAATGGTGGCGGGGGGGAGATTTGAACTTCCGACCTTCGGGTTATGAGCCCGACGAGCTACCAGACTGCTCTACCCCGCGTCACATACATAGCATACATCTGAAAGGGTTCTTTTTTCCCATTTCTTTAGGATTCTTGGAATTTTAATTGACCTTTCACTTCAATCCGAACTCCTTCAGAAAAATTTAGAACCTTTTCTCGAATATCTTGAATTCTTAAATCTGAAATCCATTCTAACTGTTTTAGTAAGTGAAGACTTACTGCATGCTTTGCTCTTTTTGAACCATCTTCTACTTTCAAAGACAATCCAATACCTTCATTTACCTTACACAAACACTGTATACCTTCGGCACCACCTTTACTAATGACTTGTCCATGAGAAGCCTCAATTATTTCCGTATCAAATTTATTTTTGTCACTTATCATTATTGGGTTAGTTGCCATAGCTCTACTTATTTGCTCTAATTCAGCATTATCTGAACTGCTTAAAAGTGAATATAACTTGGACATTTCTATTAGTTTTAAATAAAGAGTTGGAGCTCCACAATCATCTCTTTCTGCATGTATTTCAGATATTGGGATTTCAAGTAATTCTGAAACAATTCTGAATATTTCGAGTTGAAGTGGATGATCTACTTTCATGTAACTCTCTATTGGCCAATTTAATTTTCTACATGTAGCAAGAAAAGCAGCATGTTTACCTGAACAATTATGTTCTAATGGACTTACCTTCAAATTCGGACATTTCAAATTATTGATGTGAATGTCATGTTCCCATAAGATTTTAAAGGCTTCCCTTGAATGGAGTTTGGATCCAGTGTGAGAACCGCAAGCTAAAGCAATTGATTTTGATGAGTTTTTAATTTTTGATGCAGCTCCACTGCTGACAAAAGGAATCGCTTGAAATGGTTTTAATGCTGATCTTATGAAACTTTTATATTCTGGATTCCCTGCACACATTAGAACCCTCCCTTTTTTGTCACTAATGACAGCATGAATTTTATGTATTGACTCTATGTTAGAACCTCTCATTAATGTTGCTTGCAAAGGAGGATTATTCGAAGTGTAAAGGTTTTTGAAATTTGAACTCATTTAGAACTCCTTATATTGAAAAAG
The DNA here is from genome assembly GCA_902535025.1 of uncultured Prochlorococcus sp. Classification (GTDB taxonomy): domain Bacteria; phylum Cyanobacteriota; class Cyanobacteriia; order PCC-6307; family Cyanobiaceae; genus Prochlorococcus_A. Next base: position 1,702 of record CACARV010000026.1, on the reverse strand, counting down.
CAAAATTCCTGATAAAGCTAAGGTTAAGATAAGTGAAAAAATTTGAATAATATTTTTTAAAATGGGCTTTACTTCATTTGAAGCAATAAGTGACTCTTTTTCTTTTAAATTCAATGGCTTTATCCATACTTGACCGTCATACCAACCAGTTTCTTCGTATTCAACTTTTTCAGAATTCAATCTCTTAAATACATAATGCCAACCAAGATATAATCTTATTGAAACTAGAAGAGGTATCGATAAACTGGTAAAAATACTTATTAAAATATATTTATAAATGTATTTGTTGAAATATATACTTCCGGAAAAAATAACAAGAAATAATAGAAAAGTAAATACCCAAAATTTAAACAATACAATAATTAAGGATCTTTTTGTTTTTGGCCAAGAAAATATTTTTGATTTTGATAATTCTATGAATTCGTTAGTGGGTTGTTGATCCCTAGGCACAGGACATTTAGATTCATTCATATACAATTATTTACGGAAATGTAAGATTATCTCCGTTACTCCAGAATGATTCAAGATCATAAAATTTTCGAATTTCAGGTTGAAAAATATTTACTATCAAATCTCCATAATCAAGCAATGCCCATTTCGCCTCGCTTACTCCCTCTTTCCTGATAGGTTCAATTTTTGCCTTTTCTCTCAATTCTCCCTCTACTGAGTTAGTTATTGATCTAACCTGAACATCTGATAAACCTTCGGCTATTAATATCCATTCACTAATAAAAGAAACTTTATCAATTTTTATTAATTTAATATCTATAGCCTTTTTTTCATCACAAGCTTTAGCCGCCATCAATACTAAATTTTTATTGTCCATAAACATTTTCACTAGAGACTGATTCCTCCGATCCTTCCTGTTGAGATAATTCTGATCTCGCTTTTTCAGCGCTTTTCCTTAGGGCATCAAGTCTATCTTCAAAGAAACTTCTTTTTTTCTTTTTTCTGGTATTTTCAATTAATTCTTTTAAAGCGCCTCCAAGACTTTTATAAGCATTTGGGATGCTATATCCAAATCTACAAGCTAGATCTATAGCTCTTTCATCTGCGAAAATGGCATCTTGAAGTTTTTTTTCAGAATTATTCTTTATGTATAACCTATATCCTGCAAAACTTGATAATCCAAGAGCTAGTAATAAAAGTAATCCATCTTGAACCCATAACTCTCCTATTGCTCCTCCAAGTCCTATTGCAAGTGCAGCCATTTCCCATCCATCTCTGGGGATTGTGTCATTTTGAATCTTTCCAACTTCGTGCCAAAATAATAAATTTCTGTGGTCAATTGCAAAATTATCCCATTTATCAAGATCTATTTGTATTTCTACTTCGTCACGACCAATTTCCTCAAGAGTTATTAAAGGCGGATCTATAGCAGCTGCAGCTTCAATAAATACCCAACTTTCATTTTCGGGAGGCAACAAACTTTTAAGTCGTTGAAGTTCGCTCATAAAAAATTATTTTCTTTCAATACTATAGAAACAAATGTTGCTTTTCAAGTAACTTGATTAACATCTGATGATTTATAAGTAGCATGAAATAAATTGAAGTTTAAATTATGCCTCAAAGAGGTGATCTAAAAAGAATCCTTATTTTAGGATCAGGACCGATTGTTATTGGACAAGCTTGTGAGTTTGATTACTCTGGAACACAAGCTTGTAAAGCGTTAAGAAAAGCTGGTTATGAAATTATATTGATC
>CACARV010000025.1 GCA_902535025.1 uncultured Prochlorococcus sp. | reverse complement strand
CCAGTTTCATTTACAACAACCATTTGAGATTCGTTACTTACAGTACTTTCGCAAAATACAGATGGGACATTTTTTTCTTTAACTAGTGAGATTGTTTTTGCCATTCGTTTGGGAGTAATTTGACTCTCAGCATTAACTGGCCACAAATAAATTTCCTCTAATCCATAATCATTTGTTAAATATGAAAAAGCACCTTCACAACTTACTAGATACCTCCTGTCTTTATTTAAGTTATTAATAAAAAGTGAGAATTCTTTATCTATTTTAGAGAGTTTATCTTTATAAATTTTCCCATTTTCTTCAAATAATGTCCTTTTGGATGGCCTTAATTCTGATAAAGAATCCACCAGAATATCTACATATAAGATCCCTCTTTTTGGGGAAATCCAGGCATGAGGATTGGGTTTGCCTTTGTAAAAATCTTCACTGATAAAAATAGGATCTAAATCTTCCGCAACAGTAATTCTATTAACTTTTAAATTAGAAACAAATTTTTCAGACCATAATTCAAATCCAAAACCATTATCAATAAAGACAAAAGCAGTAGAGGCATTTACCAAATCGCTTGGAGTTGGTTGGTAGCCATGCACTTCAACTCCAGGTTTCGTTATTGATCTAACAATAAAATCATCTTTAGCAACATTGCTAATTATGTCCGCCAAAACAGTGAAACTTGCCAATATTACTTCTTTAGTTTCATTTTTATTTGATATTTTCTTACATGAGCCTGAAGCAAGAGAAAGTAGAATTAACAAACTTAAAAGAAGAATATTTTTTCTCATATTTAACATTCATCCTTAGATTATGAACTAAAAGATAGTTTCATAAGTGGTTTTCTAATGTCAGAAATAAATCCTTTCCAATTTATTTTTTCTTTTTCAAAAGCTTTTTCAACAATTTTTTCAGAATTTTTCTTTATAAAATCCAAATCAGGTTCTTCTACTCCTTTTGTTATTGCCATAAAATCAGCCAAAGAACTTGATACTACTCTTGTTAAATAAGCAGCACTGACAGCCTGAAATGTTCCAGAGACAAGCCAATTTGGGCCATGTAATTTTGTTATACCAATAAGAGTCTGTCCACTCCATTCAATAACTCCCTGAGCAATTGCGGTCTTTAAAATCTCTTTAGATACTTTATCTAAAATTTCAGGAGTCCAATTACATCGCCATATAGACTTAATTTCTTTAATCATCAATGAATTTAGTACTGTCATTGACATAACATCAATTGATGGGATAGGAGAAAAGAAAACAGTTGTCGCGACAAGAATTTGATTTTTTCTTTGTATTCCTTTTAATTGCATTCTTCTTAACCCTTCAATTTCAGATTGCCAGAAAACATGCAGTTCTTTCAAGAGCCTTTTTTTTGTATTTTCAATATTTTTAGATGAACTTAGGAAAAACTTCCTTAACGAAAAAGGTATATTTGTTATTTCATTCTTATTCACATCGAAAGTAATAATTTTATTTATAAAGTCACTTGAAATTTGAGACTTTAGGTCTTCTATCTGATTTTTGACTTCTATTTCATCGGAAGTTAAAGCCACCAACCAGATTGGCATATTTTTAGGAAACTTTTCCAGCCACAAAAAATCATTTGCCGACAAAGGCAATTTTATAAAATACAAGATTGCATCACTCCTCAAAGCTTCTTCTGGAAGAACTTGAGAAGAATTATATTTAGGAAGTTTTTCAGATAAATCAAAGTCAAACTTATCTGCTTTAAAATGACTTTTCAAAACAGAATGACAACTTTGATAATCTTTTTGTCCAATGCAACTTATTTTTTCTTTTTCACATCTATTAATTATCGATTCAAGTATTTTTTGTCTTTTTGAATTCTTTTTTTCTAATTCATTCGTTGCTTCAAGTTCTTCAAAAAAATTTAAATCTTCATTACATATATTTATCCAACCATCTAAATTATTTGGCTCATTAAATTTAGGCTTATCATTTTTCAAGTAAAAATATCCCCCAAAACACAACGCAAAAAATCCTATTGAGCCTCCTGCAAAATGAATTAAATCACTGACGAACCATTCCCCAAAACCTAACAATAAAAAAATAAGAAGAAGATTTTTTTTTGGAAACTTTCTGAAATCCTTTAAAAGGTTGTCTTTACTAATATCAAACACAGTATTTTATTTTCTAATCTTATTTTAATGCAAGTTGTGAATGAGAAAAGTAAAATTTCATATGTAGTTAATCAAAAGATAAAAATTTAAGGCTTTTTAAAAGACTTTTTGCATAACAAGATGCTAAGTTAATAGACTATTTAAAAAACCTAAGAAACATCAAGATGTCTAATTCAAATTTCAGCAATAATCCTGGACAAGAAAATTACAGAGGTCGTTCCAACAATGAAAGATCTAATTTCAGAGATAGATCTGGCGGAAGAAGAGATGGAGGAGGATTCCGCATAAGATTGAGTGATAACGAGATGAAAGCTGTAAAATCAATACAAGAGGTCTTTCAACTGAGATCTACCGTTGCAGTTCTGGGTTTCTCTGTTAGAACACTAAGCGATATGATCAAAGACGAAAAATTGATTGAATCAATCACAGAATATGCAAAAAATAATAAAAACTCTTCTACGAATAGACAATCACAAAATCCTTATGAAGAAAAGACAAAAACAGCACCTGACCCTTTTGCAAGACCTGTCAAAAGCACATCAACTGAAGAGATTCAATCTAGCAAAGTAGAAGAGGATGGCAAATAAAAAAAGAATTCTTTCGGGGGTTCAACCAACTGGTGATTTACATATTGGGAATTGGCTTGGGGCTATAAATAATTGGGTAACGCTTCAAGAACAATATGAAACATTTCTATGTGTAGTTGATTTGCATGCAATCACAGCTTCATATAATCCCAAAGAATTATCTCAGAACACTATCTCTACTGCGGCTTTGTACGTCGCTTGTGGGATAGATCCCAATATATGCTCAATTTTTGTCCAAAGTCAGATTTCTGCACATTCAGAACTTTGTTGGATTTTAAATTGCATGACTCCTATAAATTGGATGGAAAGAATGATTCAATTCAAGGAAAAATCCATACAACAAGGAAATAATGTATCCATTGGATTATTTGACTATCCGATCCTAATGGCTGCTGACATTCTTCTATATGACGCTGACTTTGTACCAGTAGGTGAGGATCAAAAACAACATCTTGAACTTGCCAGAGATATTGCACAACAAAGAATTAATGCGAGATTTAGTAAAGATAAAAATATTTTAAAAATACCTCAACCAATAATTATGAAGAATGGATCAAAAATAATGAGTTTGATTGATGGTTCAAAAAAGATGAGCAAAAGTGATCCTAATGAGGGCAGTCGTATTAACTTATTAGATCCTCCTGAACTAATAACAAAAAAAATAAAAAGGGCAAAAAGTGACAGTTCTATTGGAATAGAATTTAATAACCCTGAGAGGCCAGAATCTAAAAATCTTCTAATGATTTATTCTATATTATCTGGAAAGGAAATTTCTCAATGTGAAAAGGAATTCTCAGAGACTGGATGGGGGACATTTAAAAAATTAATTACTGAACAACTTATTGATTCACTAGAACCTATTCAGCAAAAATATGAATTATTAATTAATGATCCCTATCAATTAAATAAAATCCTTGATGAAGGGAAAGGAAAAGCTGAAGACTTGGCAAATCAGACTTTAAAAAGAGTTAAATCAAAATTAGGATTCTTTGAAATGGAGAAATAAATTATGCCAATAATTACTTTGCCTGATGGTTCAAAAAAAGTTTTCGAAAAATCTGTAACTATTCTAGAAATTGCCGAGAGTATAGGCGCTGGATTAGCTAAAGCAACAATTGCTGGGAAAGTAAATGATGTTCTTCTTGATGCAACTATTCCTATAATCAAAGATTCTAAAGTTGTAATCATCACATCAAAAGATAAAGAAGGAATTGAAATAATAAGACATTCCTTTGCTCATCTTATTGGTCATGCAGTTAAACAAATTTACCCAAATATTAAAATGGCGATTGGGCCTGTAATTGAAGATGGTTTTTATTACGATATTTTTTCTGAATACAGATTTACTCCTGAAGATTTAATAAAAATTGAAAATAGAATTAATCAATTAATAAAAACAAACTATGACGTTGAAATTTTACAAGTTTCTAAAGATGAGGCAATTAAAACTTTTAAAGAAAGAGATGAGACTTTTAAATTACGAATAATTGAAGAAATTCCTGAAGAAGGTCTCATCAACTTATATAAGCACGAAGAATATATCGACATGTGTAGAGGGCCTCATGTTCCTAACACTAGACATTTGAGGCACTTTAAATTACTTAAATTATCAGGTTCATATTGGAGAGGTAATTGTGAGAAAGAATCATTACAGAGAATATATGGAACTGCATGGGCAAAAGAAAAAGAGCTCAATGAATACTTAACAAGAATTGAAGAAGCAGAAAAGAGAGATCATAGAAAACTTGGTAAAAAACATTCACTATTTCATATACAAGAAGAATCTCCAGGAATGATTTTTTGGCATCCAAATGGTTGGACAATCTATCAAGTACTAGAAAAGTACATAAGAGAAATACTCAAAAAGAATGATTATTTAGAAATTAAAACCCCTCAAGCTGTTGATAAATCTCTTTGGGAAAAATCAGGTCATTGGGAAAAATTTAGAGACGATATGTTCACTACTGCATCAGAAAATCGAACTTATGCTATAAAACCAATGAATTGTCCATGTCATATTCAAGTTTTTAATCAAGGTTTAAAAAGTTATAAAGATTTACCTATTCGTCTTGCTGAATTTGGTTCTTGTCACAGAAATGAGCCCTCTGGTGCACTACACGGCTTAATGAGAGTTAGAAACTTTACTCAAGATGATGCACACATATTCTGCACAGAAGAGCAAATTCAAGAAGAGGTATCTACTTTTATAGAACTTGTTTTCGAGGTTTATAACACCTTTGGTTTTGATGAAATCATTATAAAATTATCAACTCGTCCTGAAAAAAGGGTAGGTAGTAAAGAGATTTGGGACAAATCAGAAGAGGCTCTTACCAAAGCTCTTGATAATAAGAATTTAAAATGGGAACTCCAACCAGGTGAAGGTGCTTTTTATGGTCCAAAAATAGAATTCTCGTTAAAAGATTGTCTTAATAGAGTCTGGCAATGCGGGACTATTCAGGTTGATTTCTCGATGCCTATTAGATTGGATGCAACATATGTAGATATTGATAATGAAAAAAGAAATCCAGTTATGCTTCATAGAGCAATTTTAGGATCCTTTGAAAGATTTATAGGAATCTTGATTGAACAATATGAGGCAAAATTCCCAATTTGGCTTGCGCCCTATCAAATAACTTTATTGAGCATAACTGATAGAAATATTGAAAAGTGTTTAGAGTTTAATGAATTAATAAACAACAATGGTTACCGTTCAAAAGTTGATATTAGGAATGAAAAAATAGGATATAAAATCAGAGAGGCAACTCTCGGGAGAGTTCCTTTAATTGCAGTTATTGGAGATAAAGAAGAGGAGATTGATTCAGTCGCCCTACGAGCTTTGAATGGAAGAAATTTAGGAATTTTTAATTTACCTAAGCTTTACAAATTAATGGATGAATTAATAGATAAAAAGGGGAGAACAGAATAATTTTAGTATATGAATTTTCTCGCTTGTGATTTAGGAGGAACAAAGGTTCTATTAGGAATATTCAAAAAAGTAATAAATGATGATTCGCCTAAGCTATTATTTAAAAAGAAGTATATATCTTCAAATTGGGATTCTTTTGATCTAATATTAGAAGATTTTCTCAAAAATGAATGCAAAAATATTACTCATCCCTCTACTGCATGTTTTGCGGTAGCTGGTCCTTTATCTAACAACCAAGCAAAAATAATTAACTTATCATGGAGTATTTCTGGTAATGCTTTACAGAACAAATTTAATTTTAAAAGCTGTGAGCTAATAAATGATTTCGCAGTCCAAATTTATGGATTACCTTATTTAAAAAATAATCAATATTCTATCATCCAAAATGGATCCAATTCTGAAGGTGATAATAATGATTTGCATGCCATTGTTGGAGCGGGGACTGGTTTAGGTGTTGCAAGAGGCATAATATCAGGAGAAAAGGTAAAAATTTTAGCTAGTGAAGGTGGTCATGTAGAGTACTCGCCAAAGTCAAATTTAGAATGGGAATTAAAAATTTGGCTTAAGAATTACCTAAAAGTTGAAAGGATATCTTGTGAAAGAATTATAAGCGGCTCAGGTTTATCAAGAATTGCTCAATGGAGATTAAGCAAACCTGATGCCCAAAACCATCCTCTAAAAAAATATTTAAAAGAAATTAAAAATTTTGATGCTATGAGAAAAGAACTGCCTGAAAAAATTTGTAATCTTTCTAAAGAGGGGGATCAGCTAATGATCGAAGTTGAGAGGATTTGGTTGGGCGCTTATGCCTCTTTATTAGGAGATGTTGCTCTTCAAGAATTGTGCTTTGGCGGGTTATGGATTTCTGGAGGGACCGCATCAAAACATTTCAAAAACTTTAAATCAGATTTATTTATGAAACAATTTTTCGACAAGGGAAGATTAAAAGATATTCTTAAAACAATACCAATGAAAGTAATTTTAGATGAAGAGTTTGGACTTTATAGTGCAGCCTGCAGAGCAAAAATGCTTTTAAAAACTTAGCAACAAAATGTCTATTCCTGAGGTAGGTAAAAAAATAAGGGTCTCAGTACCTTCTACAACTGCTAATTTAGGGCCTGGATTCGATTGTCTCGGCGCAGCATTAGATTTATATAATGAATTTATTTTTACAAGAATTGAAGGCGGTGGAGATAGATTTGATTTAATAATGGAAAGTACAGATGGTAATCATTTAAGAGGAGGACCTGAAAACTTAGTTTTTAGAGCAGCTCAGAAAGTATGGGAAAGTGCAAATATGGATCCTTTTGCACTTGAAGCAAGAGTTAAGTTGGCAGTGCCGCCTGCACGAGGACTTGGAAGTAGTGCTACAGCAATAGTTGCCGGACTCATCGGAGCAAACGCAATAATGAACTCTCCATTGCCCAAAGAAAAACTCCTTGAACTTGCTATTGATATAGAAGGCCATCCTGATAATGTAGTCCCCTCTCTCCTAGGCGGGCTTTGTTTGACAGCAAGGTCATCTTCCCAAAGATGGAGAATAATTAGATGTGATTGGCACGATTCCATTAAAGTTGTTGTTGCAATACCTGCGATTCGTCTTAGTACAAGTGAAGCAAGAAAGGTTATGCCCAAAAATATACCTATATCTGATGCAGTCACAAACATGGGTGCACTTACTTTATTACTAAATGGCTTAAAAGCAGGAAATGACGAACTAATAAAAGAGGGAATGTTTGATAAGCTACATGAACCCTATAGATGGAAACTAATTAAAGGTGGACTAGAAGTCAAAGATGCCGCACTCCATGCAGGAGCTCTAGGATGTGCAATTAGTGGAGCTGGACCAAGTATCTTAGCTTTGTGTAAAAAGGAAAATGGCAAAAGCGTTAGTCAAGCAATGGTAAAAGCATGGGAAAAGTCAGGTGTAGCTAGTAGAGCTCCATTCTTAAACGTTCAAACAATAGGCAGTCAATTTAGTACTATCTCTGGTAAGTAGTTTTACTTAGGCATTTTTAATGTTATAGTCTCAAGCTAGGACAACTTCAACTAGAATAAAAAAATTATTCATTCCATAAATGAATTTAGAATCTTTTCCTTGGCTATCGTCTATTGTTTTACTGCCTTTAATTGGGGCACTAATTATACCTTTCTTGAATTCGAAGGAAGGAGAAGATAATACACTCCCAAGAAATATCTCATTAAGTTTTTTATTTATAGATTTTTTATTAATAATTGGCGTCCTTTTGCAAAAATTTAATACTACAGATAGCTCTTTGCAACTGGTAGAAAGAGCTTCTTGGTTGCCCTCAATAGGGCTAGAGTGGTCTCTTGGAGTGGATGGGTTATCTGCTCCCTTAGTAGCTTTAAGTGGGTTAATTACATTTTTATCTGCTGCGGCAAGTTGGAAAATCAAGAAGAAATCTAATTTATATTTTGCTCTTTTACTGGTGCAAGCATCAGCACAGGCACTTGTTTTCCTCTCTCAAGATTTCCTATTATTTTTCTTAGCCTGGGAACTTGAGTTGGTTCCGGTATATCTTCTTATTGCAATTTGGGGAGGGAAAAAGAAATTATACGCGGCCACAAAATTTATTCTTTATACAGCCTTAGCCTCTTTATTAATATTGATAAGTGGTTTAGCACTCGCCTTGAGTGGCGATACCTTTACTTTAAATATTACCGATTTAACCAATAAACATGCAACGGGCAGCCTAGCATTATTATCTTATTTGGGATTTTTAATTGGCTTTGGAGTAAAACTTCCTATCTTTCCATTACATACTTGGTTACCCGATGCACATGGAGAGGCTAATGCACCAGTTTCTATGTTACTGGCAGGAATACTTTTAAAAATGGGAGGCTACGCTCTCTTAAGATTCAATGTTCAAATATTACCTGAAGTACATCTACAAATTGCACCTGCATTAATTATTCTTGGGATCATTAATATAATTTACGGGGCACTAAATGCATTTGCACAAGATAATGTCAAAAGGAGAATTGCATGTAGCTCAGTGAGTCATATGGGTTTTGTACTGTTAGGGATCGGGGCGGTGGATGCTTTAGGGATAAGCGGAGCAATGCTCCAAATGATCAGTCACGGGCTTATCGCTGCAGCAATGTTTTTTGTTACAGGCTCATTCTATGAGAGAACAAATACTCTTTCGATCCCAAATATGGGGGGTTTAGCGAAGGTCTTGCCAATAACTTTTGCTTTTTTCTTGGCAAGCTCTTTAGCCTCGCTTGCACTTCCTGGGATGAGCGGATTTATTAGCGAAATAACTGTATTTTTAGGAATTACTAGTCAAGAAAGCTTCAGCTCACTCTTTAGGTCAATCACTATTCTTATTGCTGCCATAGGTTTAGTTCTAACACCAATCTATCTTCTATCAATGTGTAGAAGAGTATTCTTTGGTCCTAGAATTCCTGCATTAGCTACAGTTAAAGAGATGAATGGTAGAGAATTGACGATTGGTTTCAGTTTATTGTTGCCAACTTTAGTGATTGGTTTTTGGCCGAAAATCGCAATAAATTTATATGAATCTTCAACCAATGCTCTCAGTCAGCAGCTTACTCTAGCTAAATTAATAGGTGTAATTTCAACATTAGTTAATTAAATTATTTAATAGATGGATTCCTCAATTTTCAAATATGGAGAACTACCAGATTTTATAAAATTTACTCCAGAAAACATCACTAAACAATTTCCATTAGTGCTAGAAAAGATAGCCGAAGATTTTGAAAATATTGAGAAAAATTTGTCCAATTATTTGATTCAAAATAATTTAAATTGGGATAATGTTATTAATCCTTTAAATGAAGTCAACGAAATTCTTAGATGGAGTTGGGGTGTAATAAGTCACCTAAATGCCGTAAATAATTCTGAAAGCCTTAGAGATATTTATTCAAGATTTCTTCCAGAGATTATTAGCTTGAGTAACAAATTTGGACAAAGCAAAATAATTTATAATTCTTTAGTCAAACTTAAAGAGACAAATAACTTTGATCAAATAAAAAACAGAATATTAGATAAAGAAATTCTCGAGATGCAACATAAAGGAATTTCACTACAAAAAAATGATCAAAAAGAATTCAACAACATCTCAGAAAAGCTTGGGAAACTATCAACAATCTTTAGCAACAATGTTCTTGATGCCACTAACAAATGGTTCTTAATATTAAATAAAAAATCTGAAGTAGATGGTCTTCCTGAAAGAGTACTTGAAATGATGGCAATTTCTGCTCAAAATCACTTAAAAAAAGAAGTCGAAGTTGATATCAAAAGTGGTCCTTGGAAATTAAGTCTAGATATTCCAACTTATACTTCGTTTATGACATATGCCACCAACCGTGACCTTAGAGAAAAACTATATAAAGCATACGTTAGTAGAGCGTCTCATGGAGAAAAAAATAATACTCAAATTATTGAAGATATATTATCTCTTAGAACTAAACAGGCTAATCTTCTCGGTTATAAAAGTTGGGCAGAACTAAGTTTGTCAACGAAAATGGCTAAAGAAATTAAAAATGTTGAAAACCTTTTAGAAGAATTGAGGGAACCAGCATTCAAAACAGCAAAAATTGAATTAGAAACACTCGATAAGTTTGCCAAAGCTAATGGGTTCTCAAAATCACAGATTATTCAACCATGGGATATTAATTATTGGTCTGAACTTCTTAGAAAGGAAAAGCTAAATTTGGATCAAGAGTCTTTGAGACCTTGGTTCCCATTAAGTGATGTTTTGAAAGGTTTATTTAAATTAAGCGAAAAGCTTTTTGAAATTAAAGTAGTCGAGGCAACTGATGATGCACCTCTATGGAATGATGAAGTTTTATTTTTTAATATCCTCAATAAAGAAGATGACAAAATAGCATCTTTTTACCTCGATCCATATTCTCGGCCAGAATCAAAGAGAGGAGGAGCTTGGATGGATGAATGTTTGAATAAAAATAATGTTGGCAAAAAGACTCTCCCTGTAGCTTATCTTGTTTGTAATCAGACTCCACCATCAAAAGATAAACCAAGTTTGATGAGTTTTGAAGAAGTTCAAACACTGTTCCATGAATTTGGTCATGGTCTTCAACACATGCTTACCACTGTAGATCATCCTCAAGCAGCTGGTATAAATAATGTTGAATGGGATGCAGTAGAACTACCAAGTCAATTTATGGAGAACTGGTGTTTCCATAAAAATACACTTTTGAATATTGCTAAGCACTATAAAACAGGAGAAAAATTATCTAATGAAAATTTTGAAAAGCTCCTAAAGAATAGAACTTTTAATTGTGGTATGGCTACTCTTCGACAACTTCATTTTGCAATTACAGACCTCAGATTACACAGTAGAATTGATAAAAACCAAGATAAAACAGCTGATGAAATAAGAAGAGAAATCGCAAAACAAACTACTGTTTTTGCACCTATTAGAGAAGATCAATTTCTTTGTTGTTTTAGTCATATATTTGCAGGTGGATATTCTGCAGGATATTACTCCTATAAATGGGCTGAAGTTCTAAGTGCTGATGCTTATTCAATGTTCGAAGAAGCTGATCTTGAAAACTCTGAAGATTTAAAGTTAATAGGAAAGAAATTTAAAGATACAATACTTGGCTTGGGAGGTAGTTTACCTGCACTAGACATTTTCAAACTATTCAGGGGAAGAGAGCCACAAACAGATTCCTTAATAAGACACTTAGGTCTATCTGAAGCTACATAATAATTTCATCGATTATTTTGTCAATGACAGATTTATTTCTTACAAGATTTCTATGTTTATAAACTCTTACTGATATTTTTTTTCCAAAATTTAAATTTGTCCGCCAGCCAGGGAAAACCATTAGATCCCAATAAGTAAAGAAATTTATACACTCGATATCATCTAAAAAAAAATCATCATTTGCAAGTTCTTTCAAAAACTTACTATTTATTTTCATTTCTGATATTCCTCTAAAAGGGTATTTGGGTATTAATTGAGCCATCAATGTCCCTTTGTGAGGGGAACCTATAGATATTAATCTTCTTGTTCTTTTATATCCATTAAATTTTTGAAGCCAATACCTACCAATTATTCCGCCCATAGAAAATCCTAAAATATCTATTTCTTTTTTTAAACCATATTTCTCTAAAATTAATTCATTTAATATATTTGCTAAATCAATAATTGAAGTCATTCCAAAAGAATGATTTATAGTTGGAGCAAAATATTCAATTCCAATTTCATCGAGTTTTGAGGTGATAGAGGAAAAAATACTTGAAGTATTCCAAAGTCCATGAATCAATATAATGGGATTTCTTTTTACCAAAACTTTTACTTATTTTTCAAGAATTCTTACTATTGATACCTTCCCATCAAAACCAATAATTGGAGGATTACATTTTGTCAAAATAATTTTAATTTTAGATAGCTTAAATTCATTATCAATGATTTCTAAAATTGCGTTTGAGTATTTTTCGATTGTGAAACAATATATTTTCTTTGATTGACTTTTTAAAATTTCAACTAATTTTGAATAGTCAACTGTTTTTTTTATATCATCATTTGCAGTACACTTTTCAAAATCAGTCCACAAAAATATATCCAAACTAAATAATTGTCCTAATTCCCTTTCTTCATCAAGAACACCTACTCTAGCCCAAAGTTTAATATTCTCAATTTTTAAAAATGTTTCCATCCTAAAAGAATTTAAATATCCTTATGAGTATAAATAGCCCTTCCAGATGAAAAATCATCAACTATATTCCCATGCCCTTTAAGAAAATATTTATATGTAACCAGGCCCTCTAGCCCTACAGGTCCTCTTGGGGGAAGAGTTTGCGTAGATATCCCTACCTCAGCTCCGAATCCATATCTAAACCCATCGGCAAACCTAGTCGAGCAATTATGAAAAACACCTGCACTATCAACTACATTCATAAATTTATTAGCAGTTTTTATATTTTCAGTAATTATTCCATCTGTATGTTTTGAACTATATTTTTGAATATGTTTGATTGCCTCAGACAGATCATCAACAATTTTTATCGATAAAATTAAATCTAAATATTCAGTTTGCCAATCTTCTAAACTTGCCTCATAATTTATCCCTAATTCAACTGATCTTTTATCTCCAATTAATTTAACATCATTAGAATTAAACAAAGGTATAGCTTTTTCTAAAAAAGCTGGTGCGACATCTTTATGGACTAATAGAGTTTCAATAGCATTACATGCCGCAGGATATTGAATTTTGCAGTCCAATGCGACAGATAAAGCCATCTCGAGATTTGCTTCACTATCTATAAACAAATGACAAATTCCATCAGCATGGCCTAGAACAGGAATTCTTGTATTATCCTGAATAAATTTAACTAATTCATTACTTCCTCTAGGAATTATTAAATTAATATATTTCTCAAGATTTAACATCGACATGCTATCTTTTCTACTTGTTAGAAGACATATTGCATTTTTATCAAGACCTGATTCATTTAAACCTTCTCGCAACGCTTTTACAATTGCTGTATTTGTTAAATTAGCTTCA
>CACARV010000024.1 GCA_902535025.1 uncultured Prochlorococcus sp. | reverse complement strand
TCTGCAACAAAAGAAGAGTGGAATGGATTTTATAGACGAGTTTTAATTAAAGATCTTAGATGTGGTGTATCTGAAAAAACAATCAACAAGATAGCAAAGAAATTTCCCAAATATGTGATTCCAATTTTTTCTTGTCCTTTAGCTCATGACAGTGCAAATCATGAAAAAAAAATGATAGGGAAAAAGCAAATTGAAATCAAATTAGATGGCGTGCGTGTCTTAACTATCATTAGAGAAAATAAAGTAGAAATGTTTTCTCGTAACGGGAAACAATTCCATAATTTTGGCCATATTATCTCAGAAATAGAAAACGTCTTAAAAGATGACCCTGCACCTTATAACTTAGTCCTAGATGGTGAAGTAATGAGCGCTAACTTTCAAGATTTAATGAAACAGGTACATAGAAAGGATGGCAAACAAACCAAAGACGCAGTTCTCCACCTATTTGACTTATGTCCCCTTGAAAACTTCCAGAAAGGGAGATGGAATACCAATCAAACAACAAGAAGTTTATTAGTTAAAGAATGGGTAGCAAAACATTCTATGCTCCTAAAACATATACAAACACTTGAATGGGAAAATGTAGATCTCGACACAATTGAGGGACAGAAAAGATTTGTACAGCTTAATAAATCTGCCGTGGAAGGTGGCTACGAAGGGGTAATGATTAAAGATCCTGATGCTATGTATGAATGTAAAAGAACACACAGTTGGTTAAAAGCAAAACCTTTCATTGAAGTCACTTTAAAAGTTGTATCAGTTGAGGAAGGTACAGGTCGCAATAAAGGTAGACTGGGAGCAATCCTGGTAGAAGGGAAAGATGATGGATATGAATACAGTCTTAGTTGTGGAAGCGGATTTAGTGATATCCAACGCGAAGAATATTGGTCAAAACGTAATCATCTCGTTGGTCAACTTGTAGAAATCAGAGCTGATGCTAAAACTAAATCCAAGGATGCTAGGGCTTTTAGTCTTAGGTTTCCTAGATTCAAATGCTTTAGAGGATTTAAAGCTGGAGAAAAAGTTTAAATTTAAAAAAAGATATTCAAAAAAAAGTTAATGAAAAATGTTTTGTTTCAATAAAAAAACTTAAAATATTAGCTATAAAATATAAAAATAATTATCAGTACTTCTGAGAGACTTATGACGAAGAAAACAGTTTTCAACTACATAAAAACACCTTGTGGACAGGCAAAATATATCGAATTAGAAGCCAATAAAACTTTGTTAGGTAAAGTTAGGCTATTTTGGTTTATCTTAATTGCATCTATTAGAGATTGGAATATTAAAAATTAAATTCTTAGGAGTTTTCAAAATATTCTCTGGAGTATTTAGCTAAGAAATATACAACCATAAAAGTTGAAACAACTCCGATGATAGTCATATAAAGATTATTTGGTGATTGCACATTTTTTAACTCCTGGATACTTTTTGCCAAACTACCTATCGAGCAATAAAGAAAAGTTCCTGGAATAATTCCAAGAAGGCCAAGAGAGAAATCTCTAAATTTAATATTATTCAAACCATAAAAATAATTTAAAATACTGAAGGGAAATATCGGAGATAATCTCGCTAAAAAAATTAATTTAAGTCCGCCTTTTTCTACTACTTTCTCCATAATACTTAATTTTGGATAACGGGTAAAAAGGTTTTTTAGCTTTTTTGCAAAAAAAGTTTTTGATAAAAAAAATGCAATTGATGCCCCAATAGAAGCGGAAATGAAAACGATAATTGATCCTAAATATGAGCCATATAAAAAACCTGATAATAAAGATAACCAAGAAGCTGGAAGTATTAATAAAACAATTAAAATATAAATACAAACAAACGATAAGATGCCAATTCCAGTATTAAAAAAAAAAGACAAATTATAAATATTTTCTAGGAATATATTCATTCTCAATTCAATAGTGCGAGTTTTTTAGTAATTCTCTCCTTTTGCACCGAACCCTCATTAAATTTAAATCTGCATTCATCAACAATATCTTTTGGAGCCTTATCAATAAAATTTTTATTAGATAATCTCTTACTTAAATTTTCTAATTCAATAGTCACTTTTTTTAAATCCTTGGTTAACCTTTCCCTTAATGCCTCTATATTTACAAAATCCTGAAAAGGTAAGTAAACCTCTAAATCACTAATTATCCCAGAAAAAGATTTAGCAAACTCTTTTTTATCAACAGCATTAGTTTTAAAAATAAATACTTTAGAAGATTTAGTTAAAGTTTGAATATCATCAATTAAAGTTTTTAAAAAATCAATTAATTCATCATTGTCTGAAATTAAATATACAGGACCTTTTTCTGATGGCTTAAGACCTAATTCAGCTCTTAAATTTCTAATCAGCCTAATAATTTCAAAGAGTTGCTGAAAGGAATTATCAAGCTTATTATCAACAAATTTATTTTCGTAAATTGGCCATTTTTGGAGAGATAATAATGCATTATCTGGTTTTAGTTGAAGTACATGCCATAGTTCCTCAGTAATGTGCGGCATAAAAGGATGAATCATTACCAAAATATCATTGAGTACTTTTATTAAAACTTTTTCAGATATTTGTCTATTTTTAGTCTCTTTATTATTAAACTTTTGTTTAGCAAATTCTACATACCAGTCACAAAAATCATTCCATGCAAATTCATATAGAAGTTTTGCAGATTCACCCAATTTATATTCTTTCAACAAAGCAGCGACTTTTATATTTACCTTATTCAATTTCGATAAAATCCACTTATCACATAACTCTAAAGAAGTTTCATCATTCTCATTTAGCGAATAATTATTGTTAGAGGTTTTATTAATTAACACAAATTTAGTTGCATTCCATAATTTATTCGCAAAATTTCTTGAAGCTTCAACAGTTGAAGATGTATCTTTTTTTCTATCAAAATCAAGCCGGATATCTTGTCCAGCGCCTGCAACTTCTCGAATTAAAGCAAATCGTAGAGCATCAGAACCATATTTATCAATTAATAGTATTGGGTCAATACCATTTCCTGAACTTTTACTCATTTTTTTATTATTTTCATCTCGAACTAGACCATGAATATAAACATCTTTAAAAGGAATACTATTCGTAAAAGTATTCCCCATCATTGTCATTCTGGCCACCCAGAAGAAAATAATATCGAAACCAGTAACAAGAACATTATTTGGATACCATTTTTTAAAATCCGGATCATTTGTATTTGGCCAACCAAGGGTTGAGAAAGGCCATAAACCACTTGAAAACCATGTATCCAAAACATCTTTATCGCGAACCAATTTAATATTTAATCCAAATTTTTTATTAGCTTCGATTAGGGCATCTTCTTCATTTCTTGCAACGATATATGGAGTATTTTGTTCTATTGAGTCTTGAGAGTCATCTAAAACATACCATGCTGGTATTTGGTGCCCCCACCACAATTGCCGACTGATACACCAATCATTAATATTCTCTAACCAATCCTTATAAACTTTCTCCCAGCGTGGAGGAATAAACGATGGTTTTTGAGAATAAATCTTATTAAGACATCCTTGTGAGATGTCATCCATTTTCAAAAACCATTGTGTTGACAATAAAGGTTCAATTGGTACCTTACCTCTATCAGAAAAAGGAACAGTATGTTTATAATCCTCTATCTTTGTCAAAAGGCCTATGTTATCCAATTCTTTGATAATTTTCTTTCTGGCCTCATATCTATCTAAATTTTGAAAAATACCTGCATTAATATTTAAAGTTCCATCTTTGTTCATTACATTAATCTGTTTTAAATTATGCCTTTTTCCTATTGCAAAATCATTTGGATCATGGGCTGGAGTAACCTTCACACAACCTGTACCAAAATCTTTATCAACATGTGAATCAGCGATAATAGGTATTTCTCTATCAACAAAGGGGACTTTTACTCTGATACCAATAAATTCTTTATATCTATCATCATCAGGATTAACTGCCACAGCAGTATCACCCAAAAGAGTTTCTGGTCTTGTTGTTGCAACTTCTAAGTACTTATCTAAGTATTCACCACTTTCAGAAATTAAAGGGTATTTAAAATGCCATAAATGGCCATTTACTTCTTGCATTTCAACTTCAAGATCACTTACGGCAGATTGAGATTCAGGGCACCAATTAACCAAATATTCGCCTCTATAAATTAAATTCTTTTTATAGAGAATATTAAAAGCCTCAATAACTGCTTCATTTAATTTTTGATCCAGAGTAAATCTTTCTCTAGTCCAGTCAACTGAATATCCTATCCTTTTTAATTGAGAAACTATTCTTCCACCACTTTGTTCTTTCCAGTTCCATGCTCTTTTAAGAAATTGATCTCTTCCAATATCCTCGCTTGTTTTACCTTCACTTTTTAATTGTTTTTCGAGAATAGTTTGAACAGCTATTGAAGCATGATCAGTTCCTGGTAAACACAAAACATTCTTACCTAAAAGTCTTTGAAAACGTACTACAACATCTATCAAAGCCGTATTAAATGCATGTCCCATATGCAAAGATCCAGTTACATTTGGTGGCGGAATAACAACACAAAAGGGCTCCCCATCATCCTCAGGGTTGGGACTGAACGCCTTTAGACTTTCCCATTTTTCTTGCCACTTTTTTTCTACTTCAAAAGGTGAATAACTCTCTAAAGATAATTGATCATTCATCTCTGTCATGTGCAAATTTTATTTCAATAAACTTTTTTTTATTTTATCTTGAGAGCAGCCAATTAATGAAAATAATATTAGTTTGCAAAAAAGATACATCCATTCTACAAAAGTTTGAAGCCAGAACCACAGGAACAACGTATTGCATTTTTTGGTGTTGAAATAAGAAATCCACCGCCGCTCAAATCACCGTAATAATCTAATTTTAAATCCTTCAGTAAATTAATTTTTTTTACATCCGCGTATAAAGTTACTCCTTCAGTTCTGGAGATAGGGGATTCATTACATTTACCTGGCCTTAATTTAATGTGCATCCATCCTTCGGAACAATTTTTATCCTCAACCAGATCAATCGACATTTCTCCTGGAGAACTCCCAAAAGAAGCTTGTCTAGATAGTTCTGAAGCAGCGCTTTGACTGATTGAAAGATTTACGATCTCAGTCATTAGAAAAATAATAAATGGGCGATCCAGGGTTCGAACCAGGGACATCCTGCTTGTAAGGCAGGCGCTCTACCGCTGAGCTAATCGCCCTAATAATAAACCATTCTAATAGATGAAGTTGAAAAATTTATACTAAGTATTTAAATATTTCATGATTGAGGCAAAATTTAATTAATAAAATATATCCTATGTCAACAAACAATAGATATGAATTGGAAAACAATTCAGATTTAGAGACTATAAATAGTTTTAAAATCTTAATATCTAACATCAAAGCATTAAAAGATAAAAATTGGGGCTGCCCATGGCAAAAAATACAGTCTCATATATCATTGATCCCATTTTTATATGAAGAAAGTAATGAATTTATAGATGCGATATATGAAAAAAATGCAGATAACATATGTGAAGAATTAGGAGATCTTTTATTACAAGTAATGCTTCATGCTGAAATCGGATACGAAGAAAAAGAATTTGCACTAATTGATGTTATAAAAAATCTAAATAGGAAAATTATTAATAGACATCCATATATTTTTAACAAAAAAGAAAAAGTATCAATAAAAAAATCACAACAGATTTGGGAAAATATAAAAAATTTAGAAAAAGAAGCACCTCATATGAAATCTTCAATTAGTAGAAATATAAGTTTGAAAATTAAAAATTTACCTCCAACGATTGGTACAGATAAAATCACAAATGTTGTTAAAGAACATGGTTTCAAGTGGGAGAGTACTGATGAGATTTTTAAAAAGTTAGAAGAAGAGATAAATGAATTAAAAGAGGCAATTAAAAGCAAAAATGCTTCAGATATAAAAAATGAATTTGGTGATATTTACTTTACCCTTTTGAATCTCTCAAACTTTTTAAAAATAAATCCTGAATCAGCTCTTCAAAAAACTAATATAAAATTTTTAGACAGATTTTCAATCGTCGAAGAGCATTCAGGAGATAATATTAAAAAACAAACTCCCAGAGAATTTCAACGGCTTTGGCAAGTAGCCAAACAAAAACTGGCGGGGGAAATTCCTAAAAGCAAATGAAAAATATTACAACATGGATAGATGAATATCATAAAGGCTCAAGATTCGGCCTAAAAGGGAAAATTCTAATTAAAAAAACCTCAAAATATCAAGAAATTATTGTTATTGAAAATGAATATTATGGTAAATCTTTAATGTTAGATGGTTGCTGGATGACATCATTAAAAGACGAGAAATATTATCATGAGTGTCTTGTGCATCCTGCGTTAAGTAGCATTGACGAAAAATCTAATGTACTAATTATTGGCGGTGGTGACGGTGGTACTGTAAGAGAATGCATTAAATATTCTCAAATATCAAAAATTGATCTAGTAGAAATTGATGAGGAGGTAATCAAAATATCTAAAAAATTTCTAAAAGAAATTGGAGGCGAGGCATGGAATGACGAAAGATTAAAAATACATGTTAATGATGGTGTGAAATGGGTAGAAAAAACAAGAGATAATTTTTACGACGTTATATTTATAGATTGTTCAGATCCCTCAGAATTTTCAAATTTATTATTTTCAGATTCTTTTTATGAAGAATGTAAAAGAATACTTACACCAAAGGGGATATTAGCAACGCAAAGCGAATCTCCTGAATCCTTCAAAAATATTCACATAAATATTTTGAAAACCCTAAAAAATATATTTAAATTTTCCGAAACTATGTATTCCTTTGTGCCAATATATCCAAGCGGGATTTGGAGTTGGACATTCGCTTCTTCAGAAGATCTAAATTTATCAAAGCAAAATTATGTTGAAGCCCTGAAAATAGAAAAAGGATGTGAAATTTGGAATTTAAATTTTCAAAATGCAGCATTCAAAATGATGCCAAATAAAATTGTAAAAGAACTGGATTCATAAGATGAAAAAAAATTTATTTGATAACGAAAATGCAATTTATATGGGAGCAAAAAGAAGTCCTGAGAATTGCTCAATTGGTATATTTGGAGTTAATTATGACGGGACATGTTCTTTTAAACCAGGAGCAAGATTTGGTCCAGAATCAATAAGACAAGTCAGTTCTTGTTTAGAAACATATTGTCCAAAAATAAAAAAAGACTTAGAGGATATTATGTATGTTGATTTTGGATCAATACAAATTGATAAAAATGACTCAAAGTCCGTTATTGAATCGGTTAAATCAGCAACTAATTATTTAATTAGTAAACGACTTAGTCCTATTATGCTTGGAGGCGAACACTCTATTACAAGAGGTGCTATTGAAGCGTTAGTAACAAAATATCCAGATTTGATATTAGTTCAACTTGATGCTCATGCAGATTTAAGAGAATCATATATAGGAAATGAACATAGTCATGCTTGTACTATGAAAAGATGCTTAGAAGTGCTACCTAAAAAGAAAATTTTGCAAGTAGGAATTAGAAGTGGGACTAAGGAAGAATTTGACATTATGCATAACAACAACCAATTAGTTAACTTTTTTCCCAGCGGAAATGCACATGAGTTAAAACAAGCTCTTCTACCATTTGCTAAGTCTCCAATATATTTAACAATAGATTTAGATTGGTTTGATCCCAGTTTATTAGCAGGGACGGGCACTCCAGAACCGGGAGGATTTTTTTGGAATGATTTTGAAGAAATACTGAAAACTTTAAAAGACTTTAGAATTGTGGGTTCAGATATTGTGGAATTATCTCCAGAAATTGATAAAAGCGGCGTAAGTAGCATAGTTGCAGCCAAAGTACTAAGAAGCTTAATTTTGTCATTAGAAAATATGCAATAAAAAATTTCTAAACTACAGTGTAAAAATACTAAATACAAACTAAATATTTCATGGATTTGCTAAAAAGTCCTCTTTATCCAAAATATGTTGAATCAAATGCAAAATTAGTGGATTTTGCAGGTTGGGAAATGCCCATATCATTTTCAGGATTAATTAAAGAGCATGAATCAGTTCGATCTTCAGCAGGATTATTTGATATTTCTCACATGGGTGTGATATCTGTTAAGGGAATTAATCCAAAGGATATTATTCAAAAACTTTTTCCTACTAATTTATACTCCTTTTCTCATGGTCAGGGGCTTTATACAGTAATGCTTAATGATAAAGGAGGAATAGTAGATGACTTAATAATTTATGACCTTGGTATACAAGAAAATGACATATCAGAATTATTGTTAATAGTTAATGCAAGTAGATATGAAGAAGATTTTCAGTGGATAAAAAATAATTTAAATAAATTTGAAATTTCGATAACAAACTTTAAAAAAGACAAAGTACTTTTAGCACTACAGGGAAAAAACTCATTCGATTTATTTGAAGAATGGATTAAATCTTCGATCTCACATATCCCTAACTTTGGATGCGAATATAAAATTTTTGAACATATTTCGCCCAAAGAAAAAATTTTCTTTTCAAAGACAGGATATACAGGGGAAAATGGTCTAGAAATACTTTTATCTAAAAAAGCAGCAATTAATTTATGGGATTTCTCAATTTCCAAAAATGTTGCACCTTGTGGTTTAGGAGCTAGAGATACTCTTAGACTTGAAGCAGGCATGCATCTTTATGGTCAAGACATAAATGAAGAAACTTCTCCATATGAAGCAGGGTTAGGCTGGCTAGTACATCTAGAAAATAATCACGAATTCTTTGGAAGAAAGTTTCTTGAAGAGCAGTCAAGATTAGGTATTCAAAAAAAGTTAGTTGGTCTCACTATAGAAGGTAAAGCAATAGGAAGAAAAGGTTGCGCAGTTCTTAAAGGTGAAAAAAATATTGGTACTATCACAAGCGGCAGTTGGTCTCCAACTAAACAACAAGCTATAGCTTTTGCATACATCAATACTTCGCATGCCTTAATAAATAATGAAGTTCAAATATTAATAAGAGGCAAAAAATTCAAAGGGGTTATAACAAAAAGAGCGTTTTATAAAAAAAATTATTAACTAAATTTACCCTCAAAGAATTATTATAAGTTATTGATAAATAAAGCATACTTAGATGAGAAACAAAATTTGCAAAGAACTCAATAATACAGATGTTGGTAAATTAGTTAATTTATGTGGATGGGTAGACAGAAGAAGAGATCATGGTGGTGTAATTTTTATTGATTTAAGAGACCATAGTGGATTCCTGCAAATAACAATTAACCCCGATGATGGTGCAGATCTATTTAAACAGGCAGAAACTCTAAGAAATGAGACCGTAATAATGGTTAGCGGAATTATTAATAAAAGGCCCAAAGATTCCATAAATACAAATTTAAGTACTGGAGAATTAGAACTTAAGGTTAAAGATTTGCAAATTCTCAACCAAATTAAAAAAAACTTACCTTTTCCAGTGTCTATACATGATTATGAAAATACAAAAGAGGAACTCAGATTAAAATATAGATACCTTGATTTAAGAAGGGGAAAATTATTAGAAAATTTGAAAACAAGACATAAGATTATTAAAGTTGCTAGAGAATTTCTTGATAATTTTGGATTTACAGAAGTAGAGACACCATTACTTACAAAGTCAACTCCAGAAGGCGCTCGCGATTTTCTTGTTCCTTCACGTCTCTCAAATGGAGAATTTTTTGCTTTACCTCAATCCCCGCAACTATTTAAACAACTTTTAATGGTTGGAGGCCTGGATAAGTATTATCAAATCGCAAAATGTTTCCGTGATGAAGACTTAAGGGCAGATAGACAGCCAGAGTTTACTCAATTAGATATTGAGATGAGCTTTATTAGTGAAGAAGAAATAATTTCTTTTAATGAAAGTCTCATAAAAAAAATATGGAAAGAAGTGTTAAATATTAATCTTAATGATGCTTTTCCAAGAATGTCATGGCAGGCAGCAATGGATAATTACGGCACTGATAGACCAGATACTAGATATCAAATGTTATTAAAAGATTTAGGAGGAGTATTAGGTGATATTGGATTTAATATTTTCACCAAGGCAATTAAGTCTGGAGGTTATATAAAATCCCTAACAGTCAAAGACGGTAATTCAAGTATTAGCAACGTAAGAATTAAACCAGGAGGTGACATCTTCCAAGTAGCTCAAGATTCAGGAGCTGGTGGTTTGGCTTTTATAAGGGTTAAAGGAGATGAACTTGAGACTATTGGGGCAATTAAAAATAATTTAAGTGAAGAGCATATAGCTGATATTTTAAAAATCACAGAAGCAAAAGATGGAGACTTAATTCTTTTAGGAGCTGGAGATAAACAAATTGTCAATCAGTCATTAGATAGGGTTAGACAATATATCGCTAAAGACTTAAATCTGATTGATAAAAGTAAATGGAATTTCTTATGGGTAACTGACTTCCCGATGTTTGAGAGAAATGAAGAGGAAAATAGATATGAAGCTTTACATCATCCTTTTTGTTCTCCAAAAAATATAAAATCTAATGATTCTGAAAACTTGAAAAAAGAAATTAAAAGCTCTACAGCAAATGCTTATGACTTAGTTCTCAATGGATTGGAGTTAGGAGGTGGCTCCTTACGTATTCATGAAGCTAACTTACAAAGAGAGGTTCTAAAAACGGTGGGACTTACTGATAAAGAGATTGATGAAAAATTTGGATTTTTAATAGAAGCCTTAGAAATGGGTGCTCCTCCTCATGGTGGAATAGCGTTTGGTTTGGATCGTATTACCATGTTGATCGTTGGTGCAGATTCAATCAGAGAAACCATTGCTTTTCCAAAAAATCAACAAGCAAAATGTCTTCTCACAAATGCACCTTCAAATGTCTCTAAATCACAATTAAAAGAATTAGATATTGAAATAACAATTGATGAATAAGAATATAATGGATGTTCTAAAAGTTTTTTGTTTAAATAAAATATAAGGAGGCTGTGCTTAATTAAAAATATTTAATGTCAAAATTTGTATTTGTCACCGGAGGAGTAGTTTCTAGCATTGGTAAAGGAATTGTAGCTGCAAGCTTAGGAAGATTATTAAAGTCTAGAGGATATAGTGTTTCAATATTAAAACTAGATCCATATCTAAATGTTGATCCAGGAACAATGAGCCCTTTCCAACATGGAGAAGTATTTGTAACCGAAGATGGGGCTGAAACCGATCTAGATTTAGGTCACTATGAAAGATTTACTGATACTGCAATGACTAGGTTAAATAGTGTGACTACGGGATCTATTTATCAAGCAGTTATCAATAAAGAAAGAAGAGGTAGTTATGACGGTGGAACTGTGCAAGTAATACCTCACATAACGGGAGAAATAAGAGAAAGAATTCATAGAGTAGCCGCCAACAGTAATGCAGATATTATTATTACTGAAATTGGTGGAACAGTTGGTGATATTGAATCTCTACCTTTTTTAGAGGCAATAAGAGAATTCAAAAATGATGTCAATAGGAACGATGTTGCATACATACATGTTACATTGCTTCCTTACATCAAAACCTCTGGCGAAATAAAAACTAAACCAACACAACATTCAGTGAAAGAATTAAGATCAATTGGAATTCAGCCAGATTTACTTGTATGCCGAAGTGATAAATCTATCAATGAAGCTCTTAAAAAGAAGCTTAGTGGGTTTTGCGGTGTCAGTATCAATTCTGTAATTGAAGCTTTAGACGCAGACAGTATTTATTCTGTACCTCTTTCTTTAAAAAAAGAAGGTTTATGCAAAGAAACCCTGAAGTATTTAGACCTTGAAGATAAAAAATGTGATTTGAAAAATTGGGAGCAACTAATACACAACCTAAGAAATCCTGGAGCTCCAATCAAAGTTGCTTTAGTAGGTAAATACATTGAACTTGGAGATGCATATTTATCCGTTGTTGAAGCATTAAGACATGCATGCATTGAACAAAAGGCTTTATTAGATTTACATTGGGTAAGTGCTGAAATGATAGAAAAAAATTCAGCAGAAACTTACTTAAATGAAGTTGATGCAATTGTCGTACCCGGTGGATTTGGCAATAGAGGAGTCAATGGAAAAATTTCGGCTATAAAATTCGCAAGAGAAAATAAAATTCCCTTTTTAGGTTTGTGCCTTGGTATGCAATGTGCAGTTATAGAATGGGCCAGGAATGTAGCTAATCTTCCAGATGCATCTAGTTCAGAACTAGACCCAAACACTCCCAATCCAGTGATACATTTATTACCAGAACAGGAAGATGTAGTTGATTTAGGTGGGACAATGAGACTTGGAGTTTATCCATGTAGATTGACAAAAAATACAACTGGAAAAAACTTATATGATGAGGATGTTATTTATGAGAGACATCGACATAGATACGAATTTAATAATTACTACAAACAAAGTTTTTTAGATTCTGGATACAAAATTAGTGGTACATCACCAGATGGCAGATTAGTTGAGTTAATTGAGTTAGAAAATCATCCATACTTCTTAGCATGTCAATATCATCCTGAGTTTTTATCACGACCTGGCAAACCTCATCCTTTATTTAAAGGTTTAATAAAAGCCTCTCAAGATAAGTTAACTCAATCAAATTAATATTTTTTATTTTTTTGGATGAAAATGACAAATTTTTTACCATTAGTTGAACAATTTCATTCATTACAAGGTGAAGGTTATCACGCTGGAAAAAGTGCTTTTTTTGTAAGATTAGCCGGATGTAAAGTTGGATGTTCGTGGTGCGATACCAAAAATTCATGGGACGAGAAAAAACACCCTTCTATATCAATTGAAAAAATCATAGATCGCATAAAAATAGCCAGAGAAAAAGGAGCATCTTTTTGCGTTATTACAGGTGGAGAACCCTTACAACATAACTTAGATAATTTTTGCAAAGCCATAAAAAAAATGACGATGGGAGAAGAACAAAAGCCAATGAAAATTCATATTGAGACAAGTGGAGTTAATTCGATATCAGGAAGCTATGACTGGATTACTTTATCTCCTAAAAGACACTCACCTCCAAAAAATTATTTTTTAAAAAACTGTAATGAAATCAAAATAATCATAAATGAAATAAAAGATATTGAATTTGCTATTCAAATAAAAAAAGAAACTTTAAAACAATATCAACTCTCTAAAAGTGAAGATGGCGTAAAAAAAGAAGATAAAATTTTTTATTTACAGCCAGCATGGAACAATGCAAATGGTTATTCTCTTGCTATTGATTTCGTTAAAAATAACCCCGATTGGAAATTGAGCCTTCAAACTCACAAATACTTAAAAATTAATTGAAATCATATGACTCTTAAAAATAAATCGATAGTAGTTTTATTATCTGGAGGTTTAGATTCTTCTACAGTTACTGGTATCGCAAAAAAATCCGAAGCTAAAATTTATGGCCTTTCATTTGACTACGGTCAACGTCATAAAAAAGAATTAAATTCTGCATCAATAATTGCAAAACACTTTGATATCGAAGAATTTAAAATCATTAAGCTTGACTTATCTTTATGGGGAGGCTCGTCATTAACTGATACTCAAAAAAATATTCCAATAGAAGGAGTACAAACTAATAAAATTCCTAATACTTATGTTCCTGGGAGAAATACTATATTTATTTCCGTTGCACTAAGTTATGCCGAAGCAATAGATGCTGATTTTATAGGATTAGGAGTTAATGCACTAGATTATTCTGGTTATCCAGATTGCAGACCTGACTACATAAAAAAATTTCAAGAATTAGCAGATTTAGCCAATAAAAGAGGAAGAGAAAATAATCCAATAAAACTTTGGACACCACTATTAGATTTAAATAAAGAAGAAATTATTAAATTAGCTTTTGCTAATCATGTCCCTTTAGATAAAACATGGAGTTGTTATTCGGGTAATTCAAAACCATGCGGTAAGTGTGATAGCTGCAGAATTAGAAATGCCGCTTATGAAAAATGGCTTAATAACAACAATAAAAAATGAAAATAAAAAAAATAAGTCTAGAAAAATGGATAGATCCAGCACTGATTACGCATCATCTAACAAAAAAATTCGGAGATAAAGGATTAGCTTGGCTAGACAGTGATGGCAAAGAAAATGGGGAATGGTCAATAATAGGAATTAAACCTAAAAAAATAATCCAATCAAGAGATATTAATAACTTAGACAAAACTAATAATCCATTTAACAATTTAAAAAATATAGAAAAAGGATTTTGGATCGGATGGTTAAGTTACGAAGCTGGAGTTTACATAGAACCCAAAAACCCATGGCGAAAATCTAATATGGCAACTTTATGGATTGCATCATATGATCCAATCATTAAATGTAATCTAATAAAAAAAGAAATAATTATCGAAGGCACAAACTCATCTGAACTGATGAATTATAAAAACATAATCAACAATATAAAAAATATTGAAGAAGAAAATATTATTAAAACAAATTTGAATTTTGATTTTTCAAAAATAAATTTAGACGAAATGGCTGAAAAATTTCAGAAAAATATTCTAAAATTGAAAAAATTAATTTCGTTAGGGGATATATTTCAAGCAAACCTAACAACTAAATGCGAAATTGAATCTTCCAAAAACTATAATCCTTTAGATATTTATTTGAAAATAAGAAGGAAATTACGAGCTCCCTTTGGAGGAATAATAATAAATAATGATAATTATAAAGAGGCTGTATTATCAACCTCACCAGAAAGATTTTTAAAAATAGATAAAAAAAATTTTGTAGAATCAAGACCTATCAAAGGAACCAGATCCAGAGATAAGGATTTAAATCAAGACGCACTTAATGCTATCGATTTAATAACAAACGAAAAAGATAGAGCAGAAAATATTATGATTGTAGACCTAATAAGAAATGATTTAAGTAAAGTTTGCGAAACAGGAAGTATTTTAGTGCCAGAAATATTAAAACTTGAAAGTTTCTTAAAAGTTCATCATCTTACCTCAGTTATCAGAGGCAAATTAAAAAAAGACAAAAACTGGATTGATTTACTAAAAGCTTGTTGGCCAGGGGGCTCTATAACTGGAGCGCCTAAATTAAGATCATGCCAGAGACTTTTTGAATTAGAAGAATGTGAACGCGGACCATAC
The DNA here is from genome assembly GCA_902535025.1 of uncultured Prochlorococcus sp. Classification (GTDB taxonomy): domain Bacteria; phylum Cyanobacteriota; class Cyanobacteriia; order PCC-6307; family Cyanobiaceae; genus Prochlorococcus_A. The sequence goes on along the minus strand of CACARV010000024.1, from coordinate 223 downwards.
TGTGGCTCATTTTTGAAGCTTGACTGGAATGGAGAGTTTGACAGCAATATACTAATAAGATCATTTTTAATTAAAGACAAAAAAATCAATATATATGCTGGTTGCGGAATAGTTATTGACTCAAACCCTGAAGAGGAAACTAATGAACTAAAGTGGAAACTTTTACCTTTAATTGATTCACTAAAATGATTGAAACATTAGGCTGGCAAAAGGATCAATGGTT
>CACARV010000023.1 GCA_902535025.1 uncultured Prochlorococcus sp. | reverse complement strand
CAAACTCGTTCATTCGAAATGTATTGGCCGATACCAATAGCACGAATTTTACTTTATGAAATAAAAATAATGTGGGAATCAATGGATTAAAAGATAAATTAAATTGGAAATTTTAGAAAATATTTCCCCTTTTAAAAAAAATTTTTCACAACTTTTCCACAACTTACTTTAAAAATTTATCTTAAAACCTAATGTATGTGGAAAACTTATATTTTTATATAATTCTTTATATTTAACTATGATTTGTATTTAAAAAATTTGATTCCTTGAAATCTTTTGGGATGACTATATTCTCATTATTCTATTGATTGAGACTGTTTCTTTTTAATACTTGTTGACGATTTAATCATTTTGAAGAAAACTGAATCTTGTAGTATTTATTTTGAGTAATTTTTTTGACATGCAAGAGTTAAATTATGATGTTGATTCAATAGTTTTAAACCAGAAAGATGGAGTAATTAGTTTTAAATGTGAACTTCAAGAAAATCTTCAAAATGCTTTGAAAGAATTCGTTGAGCAACATCCTAATTGGGATCAATATAGAATACTGCAAGCTGCTATTTCAGGATTTTTGATGGAAAAAGGATTTCAAAATAGGGATTTGACGAGACTTTATATAGGAAATATGTTTTCAATGAATTTTAGAGACTAAAAAATTTTTATATTTTTCCCAAAAGTATTTTTGCTATATCATTTCTGACAGGTACTATAGATAATCTATTTCCTTTTTTTACAACCAATAACTCATTCTCATTAAATAAAATCTTTAGTTCAGTTAAACTTAGAATCTTATTTGATTTAGATAAGAATTTTACTTTTACACAATCCCACCTTGGATTTTCAGGCTTGGACTTTGGATCAAAATATTTCGAATTTTTATCAAATTGCGTAGGATCAACAATTTTTGAATTTATCACCTCCATAAGACCAACTATACCTGGAGGTTTGCAGTTTGAATGATAGAAAAAAACTTTATCTCCTTTGTTCATTTTTCTCATGAAGTTCCTTGCTTGATAATTTCTTATGCCATCCCACAAAGTTTCATTATCATTTTTTAAAGTGTCTATGCTGTAGGCATAAGGCTCACTTTTCATTAGCCAGTAGTTAGGTTCCTGTTGTACCATTTGATCTCGGCGAAAATTTCAGGTTCGAATGAAGTTAGAATAACTCGTTCAGATATAAATTCATTATCCATCAAAGTCTCTATTTATGAAAGTGAGGGGTGTTATAGGGGATCTAGATACTTATGAACTTATTCAAAAAGACTTAAAAAAAACTCCAGGTAATATAACTCTTTTTGTTTTGGGGGATATGATAGGTCCTGAAAAAAACTGTAATAGGCTTCTCCATAGGTTAATTAATCCAAAAAGTGATGATTTACAACCATGGTGTATATATGGTTGGTGGGAAGAACAAATCCTCTTGGAAAGTGGTTACCGTGGGGATCAAAGAGCTGAAGCTTTGAGAATAAATAAGGGTGAAGAAGTAGTTAAGTCTCTTATGAATGCTATAGATAAATCATTTCTTGATTGGATAGCAGCACTTCAGTTTGGATTTGTTGAACTTGATTGTGGTTTAATTCACGGAAGCTCAAAAGATATTGGCGAAAATTTAACACTAAATACGCCACCACTGACACTCCTTGATAGACTTACACGTCTTCAGGTAAACAGATTATTTACTGCAAGAAGCAAACAACAGTTTCATTTGGAATTGACAGAGGGAATTGTTAATTCTGAAGTAGAAGATTTAAATGGAAATCGTAAGAAAGAGCAGAAAGTTCCGCAAAAAGCTGTTATTGGTATTGGGGCAGGAAATAATTATACTCTTTATGATGTAGGGACAGATAATACTCAATTCGTACAAGCAGGATATAAATCAGAAAAAAGAACTAAGGGATTTGGAAGGCTTTAGTTTTTAACATCAAGTACCTACTTCAATATTTAAGTATGTTTGTAGTAATGCGAAAAAAATAAAAAAGAGGAGCATTTATCCCTCTTAGCAATAGATTGTCAATCAATGAATATTCTAGATTGTCAATTTATCTTGTAAACAAGTTTATATTTAGCCAGAACAAGAAAAAGCACCTGCAAGAATATTTTTGAAAATAGGAGCTTGACCTAATGCGTATAAAAAGAAAGTTGATGATGCGAGCGTAATAGCTATTTTAGAAGACTTGTTAACTTTTAAATTTGAGACTTTTGTAAATGCAGAATTCATTTGTTTATTAATGTAATGAAATTATATTAGCTGAATAGAAAAAATGTTCAGCATCAAAATTTACCAAAGATTAATTTTATTGCTGCTGTTGCTGCTCCTGCATTTTTTTTATATGTTCGAATTCTTTTTTAGAAACTATTCTCATTTTGAACTCTGGATACCTTGTCTTCCACCATTTATTTATTGAAATAGCTACATCCGTTAAATCTTGGGTACAAATATGGACCCATAAAATCTTAGTTTGTTCTTCTTTATAGAATTCCCAATTTGAAGGTGAAGCCATTAAATCGTGAACATATCGTGAACATTTTTTTTTGGTTTTTGAAATCCATTACTATAACTACTGGCACATGGTTCATTAGCCAGTAGTTTATCTCAGTCATATCAATTAGTTTTAGGAAATTGGGCTTGCTAGAATTTTGCCAGAATAAGTTCTGTTATTTTCACCTAATTTCTCAGCAAAATTATGCTCTTTTAATTTTATCTAAAATAATTAATCGAAGAAAGTTTAAAATATATATATATATATTTACAGATCGCTTGAGACTGACTTCTTTATTTATTTGACGCCTATTCAAGAATCTAGTGAAAGCTTGTAAAATTGCTTGACCTAAACCTTTAAAAATATTTTTAGCAGATGTATAATAAAATACATTTATGTAGCATTAACGTTTAGATTTAATGAAAAATTAAGCATAAATGACCAATTGCTTTACATTAATTAATATTCATGTTATATTTGTTTACATAATCATTTTTTAATTATGACACCAGAAGCAGAAAGATTTAACGGTTGGGCGGCAATGCTCGGTTTCGTAGCAGCTGTTGGCGCATACGTAACAACTGGTCAAATTATTCCTGGCTGGTTCTAATGACAAATTCAAGAATAAAAACAATCGAAAAAGAAAAAGTTGTTGCAGAGACAATTAATGGCAGATTTGCAATGCTCGGGTTAGTAGCTGCTATTGGCGCTTATCTAACTACTGGACAAATTATTCCTGGTTTCGTTTAAAAACCAATTCAAATTTTATTTAATTAAACAATGGAAAACTCAAAACCAACTTATTGGCAAAATGCCGAGAGAACCAATGGAAGAATGGCCATGATGGGTTTATTCGCATTGGTAGTAAACTACGGTCTTTTTGGCTGGATCATCCCAGGTATTTTTTAAAATGAACGTAGATATTTTCTTAATCTCCTTCTTTACATATCTATTAGTGCCAGTGGTAATGATAGCTAAAGGGAGAAAAGCAACTAATTAAAAAAAATGAATTTAGGTATTCTTTTTCTCCTAGTTAATTCAACTGGATCAATAACTTTATCCGAATTGGATTGGATTGCAGATCATCAATCAGAATTTTCAAGGTTAGATATGGCACTAGTTTTAAAAATTGGTCGCCTTATGGATGAAGGAATAATAGAACTTGATTGTAGATTGCCAACATAAATATTTAAAAATTTAATCGTCATGAGAGTTTGCTTTTTGGGATATAAGCGAGTTTTTTCTTTTTTGATCTCTGATGAGTGTGTTTTATTCCTTAACTTCATCTTTGATAATTTTTAGTTGGCTTTATTATTAAACGATTTATTTATTTTGTTTTGCAAAGAATATAAAACCAGCCAAAGAAAGTAGCAAAAGCAATTATTGGAGCAATACTGTTATTCAATGGACTTAAATATCTTTCTATCGATAGTGGCACGTAGAGAATTACCAAATACCAATAGAGAGCAGATAGTAATCCAAACAATAAAGCCAGAAGAACATAAAAAGGTAAAATATATAATCTTCTTTTTTTAATTCTTTCCTCTGTAATATTTTCGGTTAAACCAATTCTTGACCAATAACCACCATTTAATTGAAGAAAAAATTTTAAAAATATTCCGTAAATATTTATAAAAAATCTAGATAAAGTAAATAAAGGTGAAATTATAAATCGTTGCATTAAAGCTTTAAAAATTTAATTTGTTCAGTTTTATCAACCTGACTAATATTATTATCTTTTTTTTCTCTATATTTCGTTAGAAAAAATACCATTGAGCTAAAAATAACTAAAAATCCTATTAATGAAATTTGGTAGAAAAGGTCATCAGACATATCAAAAAAAGCTGATCTTTTATACTTTTTTCTCATCAAAAAAAGAGGGTTGTTTTACCCTCTAATATAAATCGACTTTCAATTAATGACTTTTGGTGATTCAAGTAGTAAGCGTTTCACAAAAAAAGGATAATGATTATAGATTTTATTTAAGATATAAAAACAGACTTTAGGGAGGATTAAATGTCTATCATTACCGACAATACAGTGTTAGTTCATATTTACAGCGGTTTAGAATCCAAAAATAAAGTAACTTTAGGTTTATTGGTTGCCCTAAGTGCAGAAAAAAACGATCATAAAGTAACTCTTTTTCTAGCAGGAGACGGAGTACAAATATTAGATTGTAAAAAAACTGGTGAAATAGTTGGTCAAGGTACTGGAGATTTATACGAACATCTTCAAAATTTAAAGAAATCAAAAGTTACCATATATGTTTCAGGTATGTCTGCTAAATCTAGGGGTTACGATGAGAAGCTTCTAGATGGATTTAAAGCAGAGTTTGTGATGCCGGAAATTCTAGTGGAAGAATCAATTAAAGCGGATAGCGTACTTTGCTATTAAAAAAGGAGCTAACTTCTACCTAATTTAGATCGGCAATTTCTAATATTAAATATGAAAAATAAATTAAAAATAAAATTTTTAGAAAAAAGATAATTTAGGTAGGAAACACTACATCAATTACCTTTCAGGAATAATTAGTTTGTAGATATAAAATCTATTTCTAATAATTATGGAATTCGCTAAAAAATTCATGACCGAAAAAGCTGAAAAGCTTAACGGTAAAGCAGCAATGCTTGGAATGTTAGCTCTTATAGGGGCATACTATTTTACTGGTCAAATTGTTCCAGGTATTTTCTAAGGAAAAGCTATTTAAGACTTTTTTAGGGGGTGGTAATTTTCAGCCCCTTTTTTTATTTAATGATTAAGAATCTCTTGATAACTTGTTTTTCATATCTTCAATATTCTTGATTAATTTGTCTAAGCATCCTGAATTTTCTTCTGGTTTTAAATATTTGATTTTGGGTTGATTAATTTCAAGTGTCTCGAAATCTCCACTCATAAATCCTCCTTTGTATATTTGTTTAACTACATCTTTGTTCTAATTGATTTGACTAAAACACTGCGTATCTAATGTGTGCGGTTTGAAGAACATTTTGGTACGGGAAGAGGTATGTTTTTTTAGTCATTTAAACTTATGGCTGACCTATACTAGAAATATGGTTGTTATGAATTGGTTGCATTGCTAGAACTGAAAAAAACCATAAACTCTTAATTGCATTTAATAAAATGACTTACTACAGTTGCTTTGATCAAAAAGGAAATATAATTGCTCGTTGTCAGACTAAAGAAGATATAAATGTTCTAAAGAAAATGGGTAGACCAATAGTGGAAATAAAAGAAATGAAAAAAGAGGAATCAGTTGTTTGTTCTTTAACAGGTAGTCCATCCGATTACAACGAAGATTATTAAGAGTATGACTCAAAGAACACTTCAATTAAATCAACGTGGAAGATTAATAGTTCTTTTGTTGATCGCATTGAATAGCATTTATACATTTTTTTCTACTTTTGAAAAAGCATTAACTGATTGTGAGAGAGCGAGATAAAAATTTTAGGTATTTGCGTATTAACAGTTAATCAACAAAATTTAAGACATAAAAAAAGACCTTTAACAAGGTCTTTTTTAATGGTGACGACAGAAAGGAGATCTATTTAATAATCAGATTAAGAATTTTCTTAGAAATTAGTTTGTAAGTAAAAGTGATTACTCACATCTTCATGCTTTACAAACGACTTTATTTTTAAGATAGTTCAAAATTAATCTCGAAAGTTTAATTTCTGATCACTTAACTTTCTAGCCGGAAAGGTTAGAGAAATTAAATTTCCTTGGCATTAAAGACCATGGACTAGTGAAGATCTAGTTGATCAACCTAGGAAGATTTGATCACCAGAACTGTCGTACTATTAAAGTAATCGTTTTCAAATATTTTGCATGAATCCTTAAGATTGATTTAATCATGATTAATTAAATCTTTAATCAAAGGACTACATCATCTCGTAGTTATTAAATTTAGTTTTTAACTTTGCTGCTTTATGTATCAGCCCAATTGATTCTTTTCTTCCAGTAGCTTGTTGTGCCTGGTTAATTAATTCAGCATATTTATTTACGATTTTCTTTCCCATGGTTTAAATTAAAAGTAGACCGTTTTTAAATCACAACTAGTGAATCACAACTAGAAGAAAATAAGGAATCAACGGTAAAACCTCAGAGTCAACAAATTGGAACGGGTTAACTCTTGTGTTTAATTTATAATCAATTAGCTAAAGACCTTTTGGTATCTTCGATTACATTGTTTTCAAATCCTGATAACTGATTAACTCAAGCTGAAGCTTAAATTTAAGAATTTATAATGTAATTAATTTGATTAAGCAAATTCAGAAAATTGAGTACCTTAATTATCACAAAGGCTGCTTCAAATGAATTATTAAGGCAATCGATATATCGTGGTACACCTGGAAAAATATTTTTATATTTGCAACAAGATAATCTTGATGTTGGATGGATGTTTTTAAGAGTAAATATTTGGAAAGAATCAGGAATTCCTATCGCTAGAACTGATGGCTTAACTGTTTATGCCCCAGATTCTCAAAAAAGTTTATTAGATGATCTTACTCTTGACCATTATCAAGATTTAACAGGAGGAGGATTTTTAATAAGTGCTCCAAAAGGTGCTACAAAAAGTTCATGTGGATCAGGTTTTAAATTTATAAAATAGCAGTTGCAATTTTAATAGGTTGCAAGTACTAAGTTTTTAATTTATTCCCAAGTTTTCATATTAGAGAAGTCGCTCGCTATTGCATGAAACATTCCTCCTACAAATGATCTTTGACAACCAAGTTTGTTAACTAAAACTTCTGATTGTTTTTTGATATCTTCCCATGTAGGTCTGATATCCTCATTTATTTGCTTAAGACTAGGTTTAAATTCTTCAGATTATGATGTAAGGACTGATAATACTCAATTCGTACAAGCAGGATATAAATCAGAAAAAAGAATTAAGGGATTTGGAAGGATTTAGTTTTAGCTAATGAATTAAGTTCCCAAAACTTGTTATAAATATATTTTATCGGTATAAGTGGTCTAAGGACTTGTCCTTTTTGTAAGGACTTGAGCCTAGCGGTTTCAAGGTTAACCCCGCACTCCTGCACACGAGTACAAAAACCTTTTTTATTAATGAAGATTACTTCCAAGACACTTAGCTTGCTCCTTAATGTAGTTTTTGTGCTTTGTGTCTTTGTTATTTAAAGGCTATTTATCAAAAGAGATTAATAGTTTCCGGGTTTTATTACTTCGAACCGAAAGCAATATCGGTTTGTTTTTTTGTCTGTAAAAGTGTGAATAAAGTGTGAATAAAAAATTTAGAATTCTTGAAATTCTTGTAATAGCTAGATTAGATCACTTTTCATTAGCCAGTAATTTATTTCAGTCATAACAAAAGATTATGAGGAAAATATATATTGTGAACAAATCGTGAACTTTAATTAATGTGATTTGTTTCTGTAAATATATTATCTATCAAGTTATCTTTTTAGGAAAGTGATGGAGGGTATGGGATGCACCACATCGTAAAGATGACTTGCTAAATTTCTGTCAAATTATCAGCTACTCACAGTTGAGTTTTTTATGTAACATAATGGATTTACATAATGTAATAATTAAATGAAAAGACTTTTTCCTTATATTGCTTTTGCATGTTTAACTGGTTTTACAGCTACAACCGGGTTACCAGTTATGGCAGGCGGTTGCAGTAGCCACATGAACAAAAAAGCCGAAATCAATTGCGCAGAAGATGATACTGAGTGTCAAATTGAAAAAGCTGAAAAGTTTGATTTAAAAGATTCTCTCAAGTCATAATATTATGACTCAAATCAGTTTATTTATGAATTCTTACCCAAGAGATTTAATTGAGTTCGCATTCTTCACTTCTGTTGGTTTTACTGCAGGATCATTAGGAATAATCTAGTTATAGAAAATTGATCCATTCTTTTTTCTACTAACTTTTTCAAGTTTTTCTTTCTTTTATGTGATGGCTTGCTTATAGAGAAATTTAATTAATCCAAAATAAAAATTTTTTTTAACTACCTTTTATAAATAAATTTTTGAATGTCTTCGAAAAGGTTTGATTTTGATCTAAAAAATCCATTACTTTTTAAATAAGATTTTCCTTTTTCTATATTTTCAATTCTTTTTTCATAAGAATTTTCATCTAAATCTTTTTGCATAAAAAAATAGTCGGATCCTTATTCTGAATAATGTTCAGAATAAAGTGGTTACCTTAAATACAGAATTTAAGATCTTTTTTGAATTGCTTCTCATTCAAACTAAAGATTTAATAAAAAAGTTTCTTTCTTAAATTTCTAATATTATTAATGATTAATAAATTAAAAATTAAATTCTTAGAAAAGATGTGATTTAGGTAGGAAACACTACAACAATTACCTATCAGGAATAATTAATTTGTAAATATAAATCTTATTCTCTCAATTATGGAATTCGCTAAAAAATTCATGACTGAAAAAGCTGAAAAGCTTAACGGTAAAGCTGCAATGCTTGGAATGTTTGCTCTAATAGGGGCTTACTATTTTACAGGTCAAATAGTTCCTGGTATTTTCTAAACAACAAAAAATTATTTAAATTTTTTTTGGGAGGGGGTTGAGAGTTTTCAACCCCTTTTTTATTTGACAAAAAATTTTCTTTTTTTAATTTCCTAATAATTCAAACAATTTGTTTATGAAAAGCTTTCTTTTTAAAAAAGTCTTATCATCATATGTTTTATTTTCTTCTCTTAAAATTTCCTGACCATTTGATCCCAATCCTTTAAAGACAAATTCTTTATCTTCTTTAATCCACTTATTTATCATTGCTCCCGTTGTCTCTATATGAAATTGTAATCCATAAGCAAAATCACCAATCCTAAAAAACTGTTCCTTACAACGTGGACTACTAGCGATGAGTACTGCTTTATTAGGTAATAAAATCCTATCTCCATGCCAATGCAGTACATGAAAAGGGTCTTCAAACAGTGCTTTAAAGTCACTATTAGATTTATTAAAAAAAATTTGAGACCATCCAATCTCTGGTAATTCTTTTGGAGGGTATCCATATTTTAAAATTTCAATATCTCCGCCAGCAGCATTCGCAAGCAACTGAGCACCTAAGCAAACACCGATTATAGGTCTCTCATTCTCTAATTCTCTTCTTATAAAATCTCTCTCCAATTTAAGCCATGAGTATTTGTCGCTTCCAATATCTTTGACTCCCATCGGTCCACCCATAATTAAAATTAGATCACCTTCTTTTGTTTGAGGAAGATTATCTTTTTTATCCAAACGAATAATTTCAATTTTTAAATCTCTTTCTTCACCAAATTTTTTAAAAAGACCAGGTCCTTCTATTTCTACATGCTGCAAAACTAATAGTCTTTTTCTTCCCTTCATTCACTTTCCATTATTTCAGCAGAATCAGAACAGACATTAACGCTAAACCACTCTATTGAGGACCAATTACTTTCTTGGTATGTACCTGCAGCAACACTTACAAAACAATTATTCTCATACCAACTTCGATAATAGGGATTTAAGTCAGTTCCTTTTAATCTGTTTTCTAAGCCTTTTCCATATTTTTTAATAACAAGATTTATAGCTTCGTACTCAATTTGTCTTTGCCTTTCATCAGCAAAAGTTCCTAAAGGTATAAAAAAAAGGATTGATGCAATAAGTAAATGTTTCATCGATTCTTCTGTTATTTATATGAAGTGAATTTCATATTGTTTAATTAATTTATTAAAATCATCAACTCTTTTTTGTCCGTTCTTTAAAGGTCTTAAGGCGTCAAGTACAGCTGCGCAACATAATTGCCAACAAGATTTTTCATCTATGTCTAATTTCTCGCATATTTTTTTTGGGGCTTTAAAAACTGTATTTATTTCAGAAATATGTTGAGTAGTTTCCCATAACTCTCCTTCAAGAAAATCAAGTTCAATACTTGATAATAATTCTGTGGCTACGTAATCTTTGATTAGCTCAGTTAATTCCACAATATTTTATAAAAGTAGGAAAAGTTAAATCTACCCTTAGTATTTGTATAGCAAGATAAAAAAAAAGGAGCTAATTTCCACTCATTTTTGATCTTATTTCGTCTATAAAATTTAAGATATAAAAAAAAGAATTTAATCCTTCTTAGTATTTACTTAAAAAAGTAAATAATTAAACCAACAAATGAGCTACCTATCAGTAATAAGACCATAAGAATTGCCAGTAGTTTAGGTAAGCTACCGATCATGATATCCAACTTTAGAAATAATATTGCCAGAGACGGGATCAGTTACTCCTAGTTCGGGAGACAACTCTTCCATGAACTCTTTAACTTCATCAAGATGTTTAATCATTGCTGGTCTTTGAGCTGCTATGGCTTCTGCATTTCTCCAGATGCCAACAAAACAATAATCATTTTCTCCTGTTTTAGCGATATATCGTTGTGTCATACCTTCAAAATTTGTTTTATCTATTACTTCAAAATACTTATCTGCACAATCTGATTTTAATTTAAATCGAACAACATTCATAAAGTTTTGGGAAGTCATAAAAAAGTAGATTTTATCTTTTCATTTTAGATATATTGTCAATCATTTAATAATTTTATTATTTAGTTTGATTCGCTAAATTAATAAAAGATTAAATTTCCCATAATTATTGATATGCCATATATTTGCCTCAATTATCTATAAAGATATAAGCTGAAAAAAATAAGAAAAGTTTTGTACATATAAAACTTCCTTAAATTAAGAAACTTCCAAATTTTGAATAATTTCGGGTTTTAAATTCTTTTTTGCTTTTTAATTAAGAATTAACTTTCTTTTTCTTTTTCTTTTTTGGAAGCATTACCTTTCGCTCTTAGTATCAGAGTTATTGTTAAGGCTGCACTAAGTATTACAGCATCAATTAATAGATGCGGTGAAATATTCATCGTTTCATCAAAGAAATAATAATGGTTATTACTTTTTCGGCTATAAATCTTTTATCCATTTAACAAAGATGGTTTTATACCTCTAAGTCAATACTGTTGTTTGAATTTTTTCCTGGTTTGATTCAATCTTAATCCAAGATATGAAATTAAGATTGCCCAAAAAAGAATCTCTAAGCTTAAATTAGTCATTTGGTTTTCCTCTTTTCTTACTAAGTTACCTTTAGTACGGATGATATAAAAAAATCAAGCGTAAGAATACTTAAAAAATTTGAAAATTAATCACAATAAATTTTGCAATGATTATTGGTTGGATGTGATTTACACTCTTGAATCCAGTACCCTTTTTTTTCTTTTTTCTTAGGTAATTGATAATTGAAATCATGCATTCTCCAAATATTAGAAGTTGCATTTCTTAGAACGGTAAATGGAGTAGTAAGCTTCATAAAACCTCCTTCATCTCTACTTCTTTATTATCCTCTCTGTGAGTTGAGATTTAAAGAGTATTTTTACCTGCTTAGAGGTACTTTGCCGTTAAGACTATTATTCTCTCTTTATTTTATTACTAAGAACAAAATTAAATATAAAAAAAGGGTAGAAGTAAATGCCATAGCTGAAAGAGGTAAAATCATCCCTGAATTAAGCCATCTAAAAAATCTAATTCTTTTATTTATAATTCTTGGCATCTTAACAATCCAGTCTTCTTATTGAAACTTAGCAAGTACAAATAATGTATAAAGTAAGAAATAATACTTAATATCCAATATCGGTTTTGATTAGTAATATAAATAACTAAATTTTAAAATTAATTAACAGCTAAGTGTAATAGATATTATTTGGTTGCGTAAAATCTTTTAGTTGGATCCATAAAAAACTTCATAAATGAATTCTATATCAATAATTGATTTTCAACCTATTTCTTATTGAAATAGTAAAGATACTTAAAAATAAGATAAAAAAAAAGACTCTTGCGAGCCTTGGTGATGGGGACTCCTATAATGACAAAATAAACAGAAAGAAACAACCCCATAAATAGGTAAAATTTATTACCGTTACACACTATATATAGTGCTATTATTTAATTGAAGCTTAGGTGATGGGGATGACCTTGGTTTCTAATGGGCGAATCTAACGCCCATTTTTTTTAGATATAATTTGCAAATAGCTCAAATTAAAATATTAATTTAGACTTCCAAAAGTTTTTGAATTTGAAAAGGGTTATGTTCAATAGAAAAATTTAAAAATTGAATTTCTATTTTGGAATTAGTAAACTTTGAAATATATGCAAAAAAAATGTTTTTGATGCGGACTAAATCCTCGTGGAGTTATGGACTTTAGCCCGCTATATATTATTAGCAAAGTAAAAATTTAACTGCAACAATTATTTTGTCAATTAACGCTCATGGAAAATTCAAAATAAATTTTTTATTATTTAAAAAAAATCATTTACTGTATGAGAAAAAGAAAATCTAATTTAAATTTCTTTTTTCGTATTAATATGCTCATTAAGTTCAATACTTTATAGAACTAAATAAAATTAGGCTTCTAGAAAAATCTTATCATTTTTTGTTTTAATAGTATAAATTTGTACTATTGACATCTGAGTATAAATACTTTATAAATAAAGTGTAGCTATTGCTACTAAATCGTCCGATCTACCAAAAGATAGACCGCAGTACGACTTAAGTCATAGGACGGGGACTTAAGCAAGGCTAGGAGCTGCATCATGGTAAACATGTATTTTAATGGTAAGTCATTTGTTTATTGTAAGAAGCATGAAGAAAAGACAATAAAACTTACTTATAGGGGATCTAAATACTTAAAGTGAATAAATCAAAGTATTCTTTTTTATAGGTAATAAGAATTTATTAATTCTTTTGTTATGGGTTTAGGCAGGCAAAGGTTAGGTAAATTTGTATCCATCTAATATATTTTTTTAAGAAGTTATCTTATTTTGAAGGATATTTTTAGAAAGGTAATAAATGGCTCTTTATAAGAGAATCTTATGTTAGTTATAGTTTTTACCTATTTTAAATCCTATTTATTCGTATATTTTGTAACTTGAAACTTATTTAGAAATATTTATAGTTTTTAAAAGTTTTGATAAAAAATGCAGCCAATTTCTGAAGATCTTTATAAAAAAATAGTGGAGAGTTCTAAAAAATGAGTAAATTACTAATTTTATTCTTGGCTTTAGATATTGGTGTGAATCTTTCTAAGATTTATATTTTTACTTAAAGATTAAAAATTATTAATTCAAAAAATCAATGAATCTTTTAAAGTAGTCAAAAATTGCAGGTGATCGCTTTAAATTAGATTTTTATCTAACCTCATATTCACAAATTGCTGTAATATCATCCGGATTTCAGGAAAATAAAATCGTTTAGAGTTTTAACCTGATGTGAAATTTTGTCAAATTTTTTATCTCTAAAATTAAACATGGAAATCAATCAATATGGGGGATAATCTTTCTGATAGTTCTTTAAGATCTCCAGTTTGATTCAATTTATTTATCAATAATTTAGATCGATATTTATCAGCTCATAATTCTTGGAGGAAATCGGGATCATTTTCTATCTAAAACCTTTATTCGGCACAGGTGTATCGCATTAGTAATGTCAAACCAAAAAGCATAATATTTCCTTCAATTCATAAAAAATTATTCTTATTCATTTATCTACTCTTTTGGGGAGATCCCAATTAAATGCTATCCCTTTTTTAAATGATTCATTTTTCATATTATCTATATCTTTTCTGATTTTGTTGTAATAATCGATTTCTTCTTGATAATCAGAGCCGAGAGCAAAATTCATGGTCGCTGCAAGATATATTTTGTGAATTTTGTATGGAGATAGTGGCATTTACATTAGGCAAACCTCATAAAATATATTTGAAATTTTGGCAAAATGCTTAACGTTATTAGCGCTAAACTTTTTAAGTAATATCTATTCTTTTACTAATTAAAAATAAGTTAAAAAGTTAATTATTAAAACCAACCTTTTTTCTTTGGCTTAACTTCTGGTGATGTCTTAATTTTTATAGGTTCATTTTTTTTGCCCTTTATAATCATTAGAGGAACAATTGCCCATAGAGTTAAAAATAAAAACCAAAATAAATAGATGTTCATGACTCCAAATGGTATTGATGTCTAAATGATAAGTTTGATTTGAATTAATTCGTGGATTTCTTTTTAAAGTTCTAATTTGCATGTATAATTTTCTTTTTTTATTAAAATAACCAAAAACGCTGTAACTATTGAAAGAATTAGAACTAAATAATATAGAGATTCGAATATAGAAAAATTATCTTTTTATGAAAGATATCCATTCTACATAACCACTGCTTTGCTCAGTAATTGGAGAGTTTAAATATAATGATATTGAAAATTCGTAATCGCGAATTTTATTTATTATGACTTTTCTTTAATGTCTAGGTTATAACAAGCAAAATTTCAAATTTAATAAAAAAAGTGAAGCAAATAGATTAAAAAATAGAATTAATATAGTCAAGAAAAAATTTATCTTTTAAATCATTCAGCAAAAATAAGTTCTTTTATTTATTCTGTTTTCTTAATTCAGGAAAGCAACTAGCAATGTTGATCAACTCATAAACCTCTTCACTGTTATATTTTTTTTCAGGCACTCCACTGCCTATTTCTATACCTTTGGCTTTCATTTTTTTTAGAATTAAATTTTGTCTATCTTTACTAGACATTAATTTAAATTTTTTTATTCTTTCTTCTTTATTCATAAGTTCTTTTTAGAATGAATAAATTTTATAATGAGGGGTCTTAAGTCAAAAGATACTTTCTTTTGAAAAATAATTAAAAGTAAAGTCATGATTAATTTGGTAGCTCCATTATTTTCTATTGATTCATTATGTAAGTAAGAAAACCAGTAAAAGTTATTAATTTCAATCCAATAAAAAAAGGTAAATAATTTTTAGTTTTTTTTAATAGAGGAAATTTCTGATTCACCAATCCTGCTATTTTTTTCACTATTTTTTTTTAAATTTGATAAATTCT
>CACARV010000022.1 GCA_902535025.1 uncultured Prochlorococcus sp. | reverse complement strand
TCTGAAGCACTCCTTAAAGCTTCTTCAGTAAAGTCAAGTGGTTTTCTATAATTCACAGTCATAACAAAATATCGCAAAGTCATAGGGCTTGTACCTGACTTAATTAACTCTCTGATAGTTTTAAAATTTTTAAGGGATTTACTCATCTTTTGTCCATTTACATTGACCATCCCATTGTGTAACCAATAGTTCGCTAACTTTTTGCCATTGGCTGCTTCTGATTGTGCGATTTCATTCTCATGATGTGGAAAAATCAAATCAGAACCACCTAAATGAATATCGATAGTATCTCCTAATTCATCTTTAACCATCGCCGAACATTCAATGTGCCATCCTGGCCTACCTTTGCCCCATGGCGAATCAAAAAATGGTTCATCATCTTTGGCTTTTTTCCATAGTGCGAAATCTTGAGGATTTAGTTTTTTACTATTTTCCTCATAAGCCATCCTTCCTTGCTGATTGATATTTTGTTCTTGTATATTTTGATTACTTAGCTTTCCATAATTTTTATTTTTAAAAATAGAATAATAAACATCTCCATCCCTAGAGTATGCATAACCTTTGTCCTCAAGGATTGTTATGAAGGAGCAGATATTACATATATGATTTGTTGCTCTTGGCATACTATCCGGACGCATTATCCCTAAAGAATCCATATCTTTGTGAAATTCAATAATATTCTTTTCAGATACTTCCTTCATAGAACTGCTTTCTTCTTTGGCTCTTTTTAAGATCTTGTCATCAATATCTGTAAAATTTTGAACATACTTCACTCTGAAATTGCTGTAAATTAAAAATCTTCTCAATACATCCCAAGCTATATAACTTCGGGCATGACCAAGATGACATAAATCATAAACAGTTACTCCACAACAATAGATTTTTACTACATCATCAATAGGTTTAAAAACCTCAACTCTTTTGCTTAAAGTATTAAAAAGTTTGATCATCTTAAATTAAGTATTTCATAAGGTTTATTTTGTCTCCATCCAATTGTCTCCAATACCAATATCAACTAAAAGAGGCACATTTAATTTTACACAATCTTCCATAGTCTTCTTCACTAATTTCGTCGTAATTTCCAAAGAATCTGGTTCAACTTCAAACAATAATTCATCATGTACTTGTAAAAGCATTTTTTGCAGGAACATTCATTTCTATGAATTTCTTATTTAGTTTAATCATTGCAATTTTAATAATGTCTGCACTTGAACCCTGAATTGGTGCATTAGCTGCTGCTCTTAATGACTGTGCTTCCATACCAGCCCTTCTCGCGGATTGCAAGTCAATTTCGTAAGGATCTTTCCCTATTAATCTTCCAAGTCCATTTTTATCAAACTTAAATTCTCTTTTGCGACCAAAAATTGTTTTCACATAACCTTTTGATAAAGCAAGCCTTTCTTGGAGTTCAAGAAATTTAAAAATTTTTGAATATCTTTCTTTATATTTTATTAGGAATTCCTTTGCCTCTGGAGTACTTACTCCTGTAGAACGTGCAAACTTTTTTATCCCCATACCATAAATAACTCCGAAATTTATTGTTTTTCCAACTCTCCTCTCATCAGAAGATATTTCTTCTTTCTCGAAAATTAATCTTGCGGTCAAAGAATGAATGTCATCATTTTTATTAAATGCATTTATTAGTATTTCTTCATCTGCTAAGTGAGCGAGTATTCTTAATTCGATCTGAGAATAATCAGCTGACAAAAGTTTCCAATCTTTTTCAGGCAAGAATGCTTTTCTGATTCTCCTACTGAATTCAGTCCTTACTGGGATATTTTGTAGATTAGGATTGCTACTGCTAAGTCGACCAGTTGCTGTAGCGGCTTGATTAAAGTTTGTATGAACTCTTCCTGTCTTTTCGTTAATAAGATTTGGGAGAGCATCAATATAGGTGCTAAGTAATTTGCTAAGAGTTCTATGTTTTATTAAATGTTGGATTATTTCATGTTCCTCGACTAATCTTTCAAGAACTACTGCATCGGTGCTCCATCCAGTTTTTGTTTTACGTGATTTCTTTTTATCCAAGTTTAATTTTTCAAACAAGATTTCACCAAGTTGTTTTGGTGAAGACAGATTAAAATTTTCCTCTGCTAATTCATATACTTTCCTTTCAAGATCTTCTAAATTACTTTTTAGTTCTTTTGAGAGTTTTTCTAAATAAGGGATGTCGATTGTTATGCCATTCATCTCCATTTGGGACAATATTGGCTCTAAAGGCAGCTCAATTTCTTCGAATAATTTGATTAATTCATTTTTTTCTGTTGAGAATCTTTTTTTAAAAATTTTGACAATCTTAAAAGTTAGAAATACGTCATAACCGCAATAAATACTTGCTTTATAAATATCAACAAATGAAAAGTCTTTATTTTTGCCAACTGTTTCCTTAAATGACGGGGGCTTAAATCCAAATAATCTAAAACTAATTTCACTTAACCCATGCTTTTCCTGATTATTTAGGATGTAGTCTGCTATTAAGGTGTCAAAGGTTACGCCTTTAAGATCAAGTCCATGATTAAAAAATATTTGCCTGTCAAATTTTGAATTTTGAAGTGCTTTTTCTTTTTTCGGATCTTCTACCCAAGTTTTTAGTTTTGAGAAAACATCTTCAATTGATAATTGACTAAACGTCTCTTTTTTTGTTTGATGACCAAGAGGTATATAAAATAAATCATTAGTTTCTTCCCCAAGACAAAATCCTATCCCAATAAGCTCTGCATTGATTGTATTTAAACTATTGGTCTCTGTATCCAGAGAAACTATCTCATTGGTCTTGTCTAATCTTTGAATTAATTTATCAAGTAATTCAAAATTATCTACAACAGTTACTTTGATTTTAGGAATTTTATTTTCAATTTTTTCTAATTCATTTTTTTCTATTTCATTTTTAATAGAGCCTCTTGACTCTTTCTGATCCTCTTTAACTATATTATTTTTGTCAAAACCACCTTTGCTAAAAGTTGAGTTGAAAATATCAATTTGCCTTAGTAGTGTAGATAATTCTAGTTTTTGCAGTGACTCAGAGAGAAGCTCTTGATTTATATTTTTTAATTCATAACCATCACTTAATATTAAAGGAACTTTAGTATTAATTTTTGCCAAATCCCTGGAAAGAAAAGCATTATGTTTATCATTTCTTAGCTTTTCTATAACAGAACCTTTGATAAATCCTTTATATTTATTATCATTATCCAGCTGAATCTTATCCAAAGCCTGATAGATCCCATCGAGTGTGTCGTTTTCTTTTAGTAGATTAATTGCAGTTTTTGGACCTACTCCTTTAATTCCAGGAATATTATCAGAACTATCACCAGTCAGAGCTTTTAGATCAACTACTCTTTCTGGAGAAACACCTAATTTTTCTTTTACTCCTTTTTCATTCATAAGAGTTGGATTACCACTTTTTGCATATGGACCACCACCCATATAAAGGACGTAAATATCTTTTTGATCATCAACTAATTGAAATAAGTCCCGATCTCCAGAAAGAATATTCACGCACCATCCTTTAGAAGAAGCGTCATTAGCAATTGTGCCTAGGAGATCATCTGCTTCGTAACCTGGAGATTTGAAAATTGGTAAATTAAGACTTTCTTCTAAGATAATTTCTAATTGCTCAATATCCTGAAAAAACACATCAGGAGCCACATCTCTATTGGCCTTATAATTCGGATCTAATTCATGTCTGAAAGTAGGTTTTTCAGTATCAAAAGTAATACAAACACCCTCAGGACTAATATTTTTGCAATTGTCTAGAAGGCTCTTTAGAAATCCATAGGTGACGCTTGTTGGGAATCCCTCTTTGGTTGTTAAACCTCCATCAATCCCCTTGCTAAATGCATAAAAACTTCTAAAGGCTAGTGAATGTCCATCTACTAAAAGTAAAATTGGTTTTTTAGAGTTTTCAGACTTTAAACTCATTTTCTTTTCTTAGCCCAAGGGGGAATATCTATAAAGATTTGTTCTCCAGGCTTTAATCCATCAATTACTGAAGTTTTATTTCCACTACTAATACCAATTTCAATTTTTTCAAATTTGGGAGAATTATTTTTATCAACTTTTAAAATTCCCTTTTCACCTTTTTCAGTGACAATAGAAACCGTTGGCACAAGGATTTTTTCTTCATTACCTTCAACTCTAAATTCAAGATCAGCAGTCATTCCAATCTTAATTTCTTCAGAAATATCTTTAAAATTTAGAATTACTTCAAATGAGGTTACATTATTATCTTTTACAGCTCTTGTAGCTATTTTTTTAACTATGGCTCTATATTTTTTTGAGGGATAAGCTTCAATTCTTACAGAGGCTTCTTGACCTATTTTTATTCTGCCAATGTCACTCTCAGGAACTTTAGCAACAATTTCGAGGCCCTCTGAAAGTTCAAAAATAAAGTTTTTGGTTTTTGAGTCTGAACTTAAATTTGTAATAGGGGTAACATAGGATCCTATCTCCGCATATTTAGCAGTTATCTTTCCTCCATAAGGAGCTTTAATTAAATAGAAACTTTTTTCAGCTTTTGCATCATTAAGTTTGGCGCTACTAATGTTGTAGTTATTTTTAAAACTTTCATAATCTTCTTTGCTTACTGCACCTTCTTGAAATAAATATTCTCTTCTTAAAAATTCAGATTTTTGTTTTTCAGCATTTAATTCAAGTTCTTCAATTTTAAATATGAAGTCCTGATCATCAAGAGAAGCTAAAACCTGATCTTTTTTTACAAGATCGCCCTCCTCTACCTTGATCTCTTTTATAACACCTTGTTTCCTAGGCCCAATATTGGTTGTCCTGATTGCTTTTACTACACCACTAGTATTAATTGAATCAGAGAGGATTCCTTTTTCAACTTGAACTACAAAATTAGAAATATCTTTTGATTTATTTTTCTTGAGGGAATTGGTTATAAAAACAAAAAATATAGCTAAAAAAAGTAATATAATTCCACTTCTTAGATTTATATTTTTTTTAATTAAATCAAGCATTTCTTTTTAAGACCAGCGATAGAAAATATTTAGAAACTAAATAAATAATCAAGACGATTATAATTAACTTATCCAAGATTGGTTAAGTAAATACTATATTACTAGAAGATGTTTTCTTGATAATTTCTCCAAAAATTTTTTCAAATGTTAAAAGCCGGTATTATTGGACTACCAAATGTTGGGAAATCAACCTTATTTAATGCACTTGTAGAAAATGCTAAAGCCCAGGCTGCTAATTTCCCCTTTTGTACTATTGAGCCAAATAAAGGCATAGTTTCAGTTCCAGATCAAAGGTTGAGAGAGTTAGGTGATTTGAGTTCAAGCCAAAATATTATCCCAACAAAAATTGAATTTGTAGATATTGCAGGTCTTGTAAAAGGGGCTAGTAAAGGTGAAGGTTTAGGAAATAAATTTTTATCGAATATCAGAGAGGTTGATGCAATTGTTCATGTAGTAAGATGCTTTGAAGATAATGAAGTAATTCATGTTTCTGGCAAGATAGATCCCTTGGATGACATTGAGATAATTAATCTGGAATTGAATTTAGCTGACTTATCTCAACTCCAAAAAAGAAGAGAAAGGATTAAAAAACAGGTTAAAACTAGCAAAGAGGCAGCAAAAGAAGATTCTTTACTAGAAAAAATTGAAGAAGAACTACAGAAAGGACTTTCAGTAAGATCAATATCTCTGAGCGAAGAAGAAAATTTAATAATTAAGCAATTAGGCTTTCTTACCGCAAAACCAATTATTTATGCAACAAATTTAAATGAAAATGATTTGGCTGAAGGTAATGATTTATCATCAAAAGTTGAGATTTTTGCAAGCAATGAAAATACAGAATGCATAAAAATATCAGCGCAAGTCGAATCTGAATTAATAGAATTAAGCGCCGGAGATAAAAAAGACTTTCTTATTGGTCTAGGAGTAGAAGAAGGGGGATTAAGTTCCTTAATTAGATCAACATATAAATTACTGGGATTGAAAACTTATTTCACTACCGGAGAAAAGGAGACAAAAGCCTGGACTATTAAAGATGGGATGACGGCACCACAAGCGGCAGGAGTAATTCATACTGATTTTGAAAAAGGATTTATCAGAGCTCAAACTATCTCATATCAAAACTTAATAGATTCAGGTTCAATTGCAAATGCAAAAACTAAAGGTTTACTAAGAAGTGAAGGTAAGGAATATGTAGTAAATGAAGGGGATGTAATGGAATTCTTATTTAATGTTTAAAAAAGATGAAAAAGAGTCAGTCAGAACTAAATGTATTTTATGAAACAGCCCATGCAGAGCTTGCTTCCGCCTTAGAAATGCTTGCGGCATGCAAAGTAACAGAATCACCAAAGCAAGCATTTGGTTATTTTATGCATGCTAAGGATGAATATAATCATGCGAGATCGTTTTTTGAAATGCTATCTAAAAGAGGGAAAAGAGCTTCAATTGAAATAGCTAGAGATTTTAGATTCACTCCTCCTTCATTAATTACAAAAGGATATATTTCCAAAAAAGGGTTTTTGATCGAAACTATGAATTTGAAAGACTTTATAGCGTTTGTTTATACAAATGAACTTTTAGCTAAATCATCTTTTGAAAACATATTAATTTTGGTTGGTCATAGCACTCATGAAAGCAGAAGAATTTCAAGCATTATGGCCGACGAATTGCGCCATCATGGAATGGCTAAAAAATTCTTCTTGAATCACTATCCTGATTTGCAACCTTGGCAGTTAATGATTTACCGCACCAAAGAGACAATTCATAATAAAGGAAGAAAAATTTATGATGCAAATTTAAAGTTCCTCGATAGGCTTTTGACTCCTCTTTATAGAGCTATTGCTTATTTAGCTGGGACTATGGCCATGAAATTGAATCTAAATGAATTTAAAAGAAAAGGTAAAAATCTTATGAATATTTCATCTAGCTCTATTCTTTAAAAAATTAGTAATTATTGAAAATGTTTATTGGTGTAACTGGATATAATCATGAATCCTCTGCTGCATTAGTTGATGAAAATGGAGTACTTGTTGATTTTTATAGAGAAGAGTCTTTAAGTCGAATCAAAGGTGATAAATCATTTCCTAAGAGGTCAATACAAAAATTATTAATTACTAATAACCTTAAGAAAAAAGATATTGAGAGAGTTGCTTTTTATGAAAGACCCTTAAGTGCATTCCTCCATATAGCAAAAGAGGCCTCTTTGCATATGCCAAGAAGTCTATCTTTGCTTACCCATCAGTTTCGTAATTTTAATCGTTCATCAGTTTCTTGTTATTTAGATTTTTTAAAATTTTTTAGAGGATTAGAGACTAAATTAATTTATTCTGATCATCATTTATCACATACACTTACTGCACTTGCATACACCAATACTAAAAAAGATATTTGCTCTGTAGTTGTTGATGGATTTGGAGATAGAAGTACGGCTTCCATTAGTCAAATAGTTGATCCAACAGAGATTAATGAGTTGTGGGAGTGCCCTTATCCTATATCTTTGGGGCTTTTCTATTCAAGCATTACTGATTACTTGGGGTTTGCGATTAATGAAGGTGAATATAAAGTTATGGGGTTAGCTTCTTTTGGAGATTCAAAAAGTAATTCAGCAAGGTTAGTAAGAGGTCTGATGGATTGGGACTCCACCTCTAATGAAATAATTTCTGATATGAGTTATTTTGATTATCATTTATCAACATCTAATTCATTCAGCAATAAATTAGAAGAATTATTAGGTCCTGCGCGCAATCCTTTTGTAAGGCTAGTTCCAGGGGATAGTGATTTTCAAAGATGTGCAGATATAGCTAGAGGAGCACAAGATTTAACAATTTATCTACTTGAAAAAATTTTTACCCATGCCCATAAAATAACTAATTCTAGAAGATTTCTTTTTTCAGGAGGAGTTTCTATGAATTCAGCATCTATTGATAGCCTCGCTCAACTCTCTTTTGTAGATGAAATAATTATACCTCCTAGTCCTGGAGACGCTGGGTGTGCGATTGGAGCTGCTTTTTATTGTTATATAAAATCGAATTATTATAGTGATTTTAATATCTCCAAGCCTTCATTATTTCCATCTCGTAAGGAAATAAGAAATGATGAATTTATAACAGAGCAAATTGTTTCTAATGAATTTTCTGTTTTACAGAGGGATGAAGATGATGCTTTTTTAAAAGCTGCTGAACTTATAGCTGAAGGAGAAGTTATTGGGACAGTTTTATCATCCAGTGAAACAGGTCCAAGGGCATTAGGTAATAGGTCTTTATTATGTGATGGAAAAAATAAAGAAGCTGTAGAAAACTTAAATAACGTAATTAAAAATAGAAGTCCTTTTAGACCAACTGCTCCAGCAATGAGATATGAAATTGCGCAAAAATATTATAGATTGAGGCCTGAGATTTATGAATGCTATAAATCTATGAGTGCTACATGCAAATGTTTTGAAGAAAATGTTTCTTTAGAGTTCCCAACAACGCACGTTGATGGAACAGCACGTGTTCAAATCGTAGAAAATAACTCTTCTTTAGATAAGTTGTTATCTATTCTAGAACCAATGGGAATCGAAATACTAGCTAACTCTTCATTGAATGTAAGTGGAGATCCTACATGCTTTGATTTGGTTGATGGGCTCATGGTTTGTTCTAGAACAAAATTACGTTACCTTTTAACTGACATAGGGTTATTAAAAAGAAAAAAGTAAGGTCTTAAATGTTTAGTTTTTTTCGATTCTTAAAACACATCACTTTATCAGCCTGGAAGAATGCAACTCCTTTTCAGGCTGCTTTGATAACTGCAATTTTGTTGGCGATTATTGTAATTTTAATAATTAGCGTAGTGCAAGTAATTGTTCCATTTACGTATATCGCGATTTAGCTCTTGTCGATAAGAGCTTAAGATTTTTAATTGTTAGATTTAATATTTATTTTAAAATATATTTGTAATCAATAAATTTGTACATTTTCTAATGAGGAGTAAAAGTGAGATTATCAAATTTATAGTTTATACAAGTATATTTATTCCAATAATAATTTTTATATTAGAAATAACCTTCTTGTTTGTAAACAAATTAAATACAAAATTAACCAATGGAACAAAATATGATTCCCTAACAGGTTGGAGAGAAAATTGCGCTAATAAATATACTAATCCCGACAATAGTAAATTTTTAATTTGCGATCGAAATGGCTTCATTAAGACCCCTTATGAACATGACAGAAAGCAAAAGGATATATATGGAATTTTGCTTCTTGGGAATAGTGTGGCGATGGGAGAAGGAATTTATGGTTTTGATAATGCAGGAACTTTTGCTAGTCAGTTGGAAAAAAAATTAAGAAGTTTTAATCCAAAAATTGATCTTATAAATGCTGCTTATGCAGGTTTTAATACATGGCAGGAACATGTAGAAACTTTTAGATATTTAAATTCTGAACCCTTCTATGACGATTTGCCGCCTTTAGGTCTAGTAGTAAGTTTTGGAGGTATCCAGGATTTTTGGAATTTCATGAGGCTTTTATCAAAAAATAATGAGAAAAGAGAAGAATATAGTTTTGCTAATGGGATGATGATTGATAAAAATAATATTGAGTATATAAATTTTTTAACTAGTAGTTCACATGGAAATATAAGAAGTGGTTTCATCGCATTTTTAAATTCGATAAGAAAAAATAGTAATTTTCTCTCTTATATAGATAACTTGAGATTTAAGAAAAAAGTGAAGCCAGGTATTTATGAAAAGAAACAGTTGACTATAAATTTGGAGGGTAATTTAAAAAATAGGAACCTTAGAGAGGTATTGGAACAGAGACTGAATTTAGATTATGAAGAATATGAGAAAATAAAAAATTATTCAATAAAATCTACATTAAGAAATATAAGTGCTACTGCTAATATTAATTTAGATAGTAAATATATTTATGTATATGCACCAAATTACTTTAGTTCTTTATCAGAAAAACAATTAAAAAGTAATGATTATAAATATTTGATTGGGATCAAACATTTAATTGGTAACCCAATTTTTCCGCTTAAGATTTTGGAAAGGGAAATGCATTTAATTGAAAAGGATTATAGAGAAACTCTACTAAGTGCAATCAAAAGGAATAAAAAAATAGAGTTGATCGATTATTCTCAGAAAGTTGACAACACCAATTGGTTCATTGACTATAGCCACTTTACAGAATTTGCAGCAAGTAAACTAAGTTCTATGCTTGCTGTTGAAATTATTGATATAAAAAATAAATAAGTTTGAAATTTATTTGATTATTAATATATGTGTTTTTTTATTTAATAAAAACATTTCTAGTAATATTATATTAAAAATTTTTTTAATAAATGAAGTTAAACAATTTCTTAAAATTATCTCTTGGGATATTCTTTGCGCTTCCTACAAGTATTTTTTTTGGTAATGAAATGCTTGCTAATCATTTATCTGAAAAAATAGATTATGCAATACACAATGATAATCTTTTAGCTTGCGGCGGTGGCGGCGGCGGCGGTGGAGGCGGCGGCTCCTCACCTGCGGCAAGGAAAGCAAAAAAAGAAAAAAAAGCAAAAGCAAAATTAAACTTTAAGAAAAGACAACTCTCAAAAATGGCAGCTGCAGGGGAACCTATAAGTGATTTGCAAGCTGAAATAGAAGCGCTAGAAAAGGAGTTAGAAGACTTAAAAAAATAATTTATTAGTTAATTAAATTTGTAAATAATTAATTTAATTACATATTTTTGAATATTCATCCTCAAAAACCTCTTTACCAAACTTGATTGATTTTTTTAAATTAATACAAGCTTTTTGATTTTCGTTTAATTCGAAATTTGTAAGAGCTAGATTATAAATTGTATTGTAATTACGTGGGTTGATTTTGAGTGATTTTTCAAAATCTTTTAAAGCTGCTTTATATTTTCTTAGCTTGAATTTGCTTACTCCCCTATTATTCAAAGTTATATAGGAATTTTTATTTATTTCAATAGATTTGCTGTAGTCAGCTGATGAGCCCAAATAATCCATTATTTTAAATTTGGCATTTCCTCTATTTAAATAAGCGTAATCATCATTATGATCATATTCAATTGATTTAGAATAATTGACTATGGAATCTTCATAGTTCAAATTAATTAGTTGTGAGCTTGCAAGATTGTAAAAAACTTGTTCTTTAAAATCTTTCAATGAAATAGAATTTTTATAATCCTTAATTGCCCCTTCATAATCTCCATAATCAAATTTGGCATTAGCTCTATAAAACAAAAATCTTTTATCAGGATTGATTTTGAATGCATTGTAGAAGTCATCAATTGCCCCATTAAAATCTCCAAAATCATGCCTAGCTTTTCCTCTCTCAAGATAAAAGTAAAAATTATTAGGATATTTTTTAATTGCTTTTGAGTAGTTATTTATAATTTCCCTATCAAGATTATTATGTTTTTTTTCTTGGTTCTTTTTCTTTTCATAAAAACTGGAACAACTAGTGAAATTTAATGAAAGTAATAAAAATAAAAAAACTTTTGTGAAAGTAATTAAATATTTTTTTTTGATGCATAGGTTAAGCAATGTTTTTATTAAATTCTAAACAAAAAAGCAAAGAGATTATTTATATTAAAATTTTATTCATGATTTTGCTTCAAATATTTTTCTTTAACTTTTAAAATGGTTTTTTTAAAATTTGTAATTTAAAGAGTCATTGGAACTATTTTTCAATTGTAGTTTCAATATCCTCTAATAAATGTTTAGTTGATCTATTAAATCCATTGATTTTTAAATAGTTTTGCACCTCTTTAAATTTTTCTGCAACTCTTCTTGCATAAGGGGTATTCATTGAATTTTGAGTCATATTGAAAATGAAACTATATTTATAATCTGATTAAAACATGTTCTTGATAAGTATTTAAAAATACAAGAATATAAAAATAGTATTTTTTACTTACTTGCAAAAAGTTGTGTTTATGTTTTGAGTTCTCAAATTGAAATTTTTTAACTTCCATAAAGATTCAATGACAAATGTATTATTAATTTTTATTTTTCTAATTATTGTTTTACTACTTTTATCTCTTTCATTTTTTTATTCTAAGACAAATAAAGGGTCAAAAAAAACAGTAATTATTCCATCTTCTAAACCTTTATTAGAAGAACAAAAATTTAATCCAGATATAAGTACAGATAATTGGGATTTACATAAAATAAGATTAGAAAAATTTAGAAGATCAAATTATAAGGGGTTAACTTTCTTTGTTAGTGCAGAAAATAGAATTTATTATCTTTCTGATGATGGAGATAAAGTTTATTGCTAATAATAGAAATTAATTTTATAAATAGGAAAAGCACATAGAAATTAATAATATTAATGAAGTATTTATTTTTATTATCAGAAAAGTTCTACAGCTTTGTCGCATGGGAGTGGAACATCTTGAAAAATCTAAAAAAAACAAAAAGAAAGAATTTTTTATTAAGAGGATCATTTGCTCTATTTAGTATATTTTCTATTCTTTTTTTTATATTTTCTCCTCCTATTGCTTTTGGTATGTTATTTGGAGAGGGATTGAAATTTAGTATTTTTTTTATTTGGATATGGATTTTAAATTTAAAGTTTTTTTGAAAATTTATATTAAATTTCTTAAGATTATTTAAAATAAATATTATAAAGAAATTTTTCTAATGCCAAAAATATTTAAAAAAAATAAGTCTGTTTTACTGGTAGCTAATATATTAATTATTTTACTCTGGTTATCTATATCTACTTTTTTGATAGATTTATTTCAAAGTGAAAATGCCCCATTTTATATATATAAAATTTATTTTTTAATTAGATTCCTCCCTCCTATTTGGTTTACATGGTTTCTATGGATAAGAAGAGGTGGATTAAAAAGGTAAACATCAAAAGCATTTTTACGTATTTACTATAAAAAAATCAGTTAGAATCAATATGCTTACTTGAAATTCTCATGTAAGAATTAGGTAATTCAGAGATGGTTTTTAGCTAATAAATAATCTCTTTTTTTTCAAATAATTTTTCATTAAAAGGGCTTGTCAGTATCCCTATTGACAAACACTCATGACAATCAAATTTATTAAGTTTAGACAGATAATCTATTATCAATTTCCAAAATTCCGGAATCCATAAGACGTCCGATTTTTATTACTAAAGCCATGTCTAATCTTGAAAATTCAGATTGATGATTAGTTATCCAATCAAGTTCCGAAAAAGTTATTACACCTAAAGTGTTAACTTTTAGAAAAAGTAATCCTAAATTCATTTTAAAAGATTCCTGGTATTATCCAGCCGAATAGACCATAATTTATGACTAAAGCAAAAAGACCCATCATCGCCATTCTTCCATTAGTTCTCTCGGCGTTTTGCCAATAAGTTGATTTTGAATTTTCCATTTGTAGAATTTTAGATTGATTGGTTTGTGTGTTTTAAACGAATCCAGGAATTATTTGACCTGTTGTTAGATATGCTCCAATAGCAGCTACTAATCCAAGCATCGCAAATCTTCCGTTAAGAGTTTCTGCAACAACTTTTTCTTTTTCAATTGTTTTAACTTTTGTGTTTGTATTTTCCATTTGATTAAAGGATAAGTAATTTGAATTTTCGTTTTGAAATTGCTTGGTTAGATAAGCAACGAGTATGGCTGTAAAACATATAATTACAGCTAAAAAACCTGAAAGAGGACTCATTAAAAAATGCCGGGAATAATTTGCCCAGTTGAAATATAAGCACCTATTAATGCAACAAGCCCGATCATTGCCCAACGACCATTAACTTTTTCTGCATTTTTTGGGTAACTGTCGTATGAAACAGACTCATCTATGTAAGGACGTGTCTCAGTTGGAAACATGTTCTGTCTTCCACCTGATTCAGTAGTAACGTTTGAATTCGCCATTGGATTTATATAATTGTTAACTAATGTAACACTACTATTAATAAATGTAAAGCATTAACCAAAAAAAAAGTTATTTTCAAGATATATATTACATTATTGTAGCAATTCTGCTACATTGTGAGTAGATTAATAATTTTTTGGGTTTTCTAAAAAAGAATTGTTAACCGTAATTATGAGTTGCGTCTGTCCATCCTTTTTGCTGAAGTTCGTTCCATTTTTACCAGGCTGAATGAATGTTTATTATTTCAGAAGATTTATACCCTGCAGGTTCTCCAAGGTGGTTTGTGAAAAAACTATGGGTGTGAATTTTAAAATTATTTTTTTAGAGAATTTTTGCATTCCTCAAAATAAATTATTCTACTTCCTTCAGGATTAAGGAGACAGCCATTAGGCGTGCTAGTGCTACAGCCAAAAGAATAGTTATGCTTCATTTCACGCCTTTCTGAACTCATTCACTTTTAATACACTTGTACTATAAAAATATATTCTTTTTTTGTTGTCAACTCTGTTAAGGTAAATTATTTATTTACTAATAATGATTTTGTTATTTAATAAAAAGGATAATTTGGTTAATTCTATTAATTATAGCGAAGATTTAGGGGTGAAACTTTAAAAAGTCACCCTTGTAATGCAAGAAGTTTTAGAGAATATGCACATAAAAAAACAAGAGAAAAAAAAGAATAATTGCCCAACTTATTGATTTTAAGGATGCAATTATTTCAAAAGGCATTGAGCTTAATATTGAATTAGAGGTAGCTTAGAATTTTATAGGTTCTATTTTAAATGTAGTAGTTTAAAATTATTTTTAAATATAAATTAGATTCTTATTTATAAATGCTTCCTGGAACTTTTGAATTACTTACTCTCATAATTGTTTTTTTAGGTCTTCAAGCTTGGTGGATTATTCCGATAATAAAAAAGAATAATAAATTGAATAAGAAAGGTAATGATTTAAGAAAGGAAATTAAGCAATTAGAAAAGTTATATAAAAAATAAATCTAACTAATTTTTGATTTTGTTTCGAAACTTTCAATAACTTAGTTATGTAAGATTTTCTCATTAAAATTAAAATATTTCTCTATGATTCTTGAAAATTTTCTTATTAAGAAGAACAGCTGTAGTGTGATATCCCTCCGAAGTTAAAATACTCTTTTGGTTTTAGTCGATTATATTTTTGATCTATTTCTGAAACCTGTTCGGTATATGGATCACTAAAAACAGCTTGTAATTCTTTAATTGTGCTGTAATTACCTTTTTCGGCCTCCTCATATGCATGGACGACCATCCATTCTCGCCACGTGTATATTGGATTAATAGATTTCATTGATTTCGATTTTGCTCTGAAAGTTGACTTTTTTTTCAAAATTGATTGCCAGTTTTTAAGCCATAGATTCCATCTATTATTCAGGTCATTATTAATTGTTGAATAGAAACAATCTCTTAAATAAGCTAAGTTATCAGGAATTTCAGAGAGTTTACGGAACAATTTTGTATAGTCAGCTTTTGAAATGACCATAAGATTAATTAATTCGTTAACAATAATTTCGTCATATTGATCTAAGCCAAGTTTATTTGCCCACATTTGCTTTAATTCTTTGTTCATTAGGTCTGAAAAATCATTCTCGATTTGATCAAGCTTTTCAAGATACTCTGCACCTTCTGAAAGTAACGGTCTAAGAGAAGAACAAAATGTTTTAAAGTTAATCTCTGCAGCATATGGTTGATTAAAAAATGAGAAATGTTCACCTCCCCCTGTCCATGGTTGAAATCTTGGATTAAATAATTCACAGAATCCAAAAGGGCCATAGTCAAGTGTAAATCCTCCAGCGGCGCAGTTATCACTATTGAAATTTCCTTGGCAGTAACCAACTCGAATCCAGTTGGCAACAAGAGATATAAGTCTATTCCTATATAGGGAAGCTAATTTTATTACCTTACTTCCTAATGAAAGGTGATATTCAATTTCGTCTTTGTAGTTTCTATCTATTAAATGTTGAACTATCATTTCTAATTCAGTAAGAGCCTCCTCATGAGTCTTATTGCGAACTCTTCGTGCAAAAAGTTCAAGCTGTCCTACACGTAAAAAGGATGGAGCAACCCTTGTGGTAATTGCAGCGTGATTATCAACCATGATGTCAGGCTCAAAGTACCTAGAGCCTTTGGAATACCATGGTCTTTTTACTAATTCTGATCTTGAAACATAAAGCGTCAAAGATCTAGAGGTTGGGATTCCCAAAGCATCCATTAATTCTTGTGCAAGAAACTCTCGAACACTCGATCGTAGAACAGCTCTACCATCAGCTCCACGACAGTATGGAGTTGGCCCAGCCCCTTTGAGTTGCATCTCCATTCTTT
>CACARV010000021.1 GCA_902535025.1 uncultured Prochlorococcus sp. | reverse complement strand
TTCATTAGGCTGCTTCTTGGCTGCTTCTTTGTTCTGGACGTACTTTTGTCCTCTGTAAATTAGAGTCAATTTTTTAAGCTCCGGTTTCGCTTAAGTCCCCGTTCCATGGCTTAAGTCGATTTGCGGCTTGCTATGTGCAAGTTGAACGTTTTGGTAGCGGTTGCTACAAATTTATATTAACATCTAAGAAAATTATTTGTCTAGATCTTTAATAAAACAACTTAATAAATTAATAATAGATGGGTTCCTGCTAAAAATATTTATATTTATCTATATATATTATCTTTGAGGTTACATTTTGTTCGTTTTTGAGAAGTATTTTTTATTTAATGAACTTTTAAATGTAAAATTTTTAAGATTATAAAATTTGTTTTATGTTTTCAAGAAGCAAAAAACCTACAGTAAAAAAATCTGCAATAGTTGAAGAGACTCCATTATTTGCTCAATTACTACCATTCGCAAACAGAATGAATGATAAGGTTCAATTGGTAAATGCTTTAGCTTTTACTTTTATTATGGGATTCTCAATTTTTGGAATTGCTCTTTGGAAACTTTCAGCACTGACTTAATTATTTAATTTTTGCAAAGTATCAATTTTTGATTCTTTGTTTTTTATCATTGTTACTAACCATTTGGAGGCAAGCCCTCTAGATATAGATCTATTTTTTAAAAATCTACATATATATATGTGTAGATTTTTTTCATTTTTTGAGTTAAATTTTTCTTCAAATTCTAATATTTCTTCTTCTGAAGTTCTTTTTCTTAGCTCATCAACTAAAGCATGACTAGAAGAATCATTAAATAAGCTCCCAATATTTAAGCTTAATGTCATAAATAATTTGTGTCCCTATTTAAGAAATAGCCATAAATTAAATTTTTAAAAACTAATTTATATTTTTTATTTACAAATAATTTAAAACTTAATCTTTTGGTTTGGCTAAAGGAAGCAGACACTTATCCGAATCACAACCTGCCGGACCCGCTTCAGATAGCTCTCCAACATCATATTTATTAAGAGCGTCAAAGAAATCGTTATTAACTTTCCTCTCCATTACTTTATTTTGCAATAATATATATTCTTCTTTACTTATTGGTTCAAAAGGCAATCTTGGGAAAGTTGCGTTTGCACTAAATCTAGCGAGTAACGCCGCCGAAATATATCCTTCGTTATTTTCTATTGCATTATGTATAGCTTTCGCTAAATCTTCTATTTCATTTTCTCTAAATTCTACGGTTGCAGAGGTATTATGCTCTGTGTAAAATTTCTGCACTTGCATATAAAAATCAAATTGAGCTAATGCTGAGAAATTATTTATATCTATTTGGTCTGCACCTTCTATATTAGCCCAGCTGACTTCTGTAGGGATTTCAACTAACCATTCTGTACATCTTGGATCAAATGGATTGTCAAGTAAACAGCCATTTTCATCTTTATCAGATTGAGAAGGAACAACTGAGTAACCATAATCCATGCAAGCTAAAGCGATTGGATCATTTTTCCTGAAAGTTATTCTTCTTATGAATCTTTGAGCCTTCGGAGGATGCCATCCTGGAGCAGCTCCAGTAAGAAGACTTTTAGTCCCTGCTGGCTGAACAGTTGTACATCGATTTGGTCTTCTTAGATTATGTTTATCACAGTATTCCCAGACAGTTTCTTTTACTATTTTTCTCCAATAATCTAGGAATTTAGCTTCCTTCTCCTTAAAAGCCTTTCCTTCCTCGCTATTTGGCCTTCCTGCTTCCCACCATTTCAACCATGGGGTTCCAAAGGCATGAACACAAAAATCAAATAATCCAGTAAAACTTACTCCGACAATAGGATCATATTCCCTACTTTTTCTGTAACGCTCAACTTCAAATTCATGATTAAGTAAGCATGCTACTGAAAGAGCTGCTGCTTTAAAAGCTTTTTTTTGCTCTTCTAAATTTTCGGGATCAATCTGATTTAAATGAACTTCAGCCAAATTGCAATGGAAATCATTTCCCAAGATCTCCCCACAAGGGTTAAGTCCATATCTGCTCATCCTGTGGTCTAGCTCTTCTTCAGAGAATGGGCCATAACTACTATTTATCCAATTTCTTGCTTCATCCTTTCCTTGTTCTGAATAGATTTCAATAAATTCATTTTTCAATTCATCATCTTTGAGAATATCTGCATTTGACCTTGCGATTGCTTCTGGAGCAAATTGAATAGCTCCCTCACCAGAATGGAATTGTTTTGTTACAGCATCCAAAACAGTTTGGTAAGTGGGTTTTGTATGGTAAACCCTAGTATGATTAGCCATCCTGAGGGCATCTTTTTCAGGATCTATTCTCCAATTACCATTCTCATCTTGACTCCATAAATTTTCTTTTGCCGAGGCTGCTTCCTTATCATCTGAAGCAAATTGTCTCATTCCAGCACTTCTTCTTATATTCCCAGCAACTATGGTTACTGCAGCTTCATCAATCAATAAGCAACACTCTACTGTACTTAATTTCCTGCCAATTGCTTTTCCAAGAAGTGATGCGACTCTAGAGTAGAGATCTTTCAATTTAATAGGATTTGCCATACCTCCAAAACCTTTTAATGATTCTCCAGCAGGCCTAATATCTTCCAGATTAATATAGACATCAATTTCTCTTTCGAGACTTTCGTTACTTGATGCCTCAAGAAGATATTTATAGCTATCTACCCATCCTCTTCTGCTATCTCCAACTTTGATATAAAGATCTTTTCCTATGATTTCTAATGATGATTTTTCTTCTCTTTGATCTTTTGGAGTAATTCCAACTTCACTAACTGATTTAATATTAATTTTATTAATTACAGTAGGTAGATTATTTATAAAATGAGGCTCAATTATTGCACCTGTTCCACATCCCATCATTGCTAAGTCCATCATCAAAGCAAAGGCTTCCCAATCAACTAAGTTTGTAGAAGTACAGTTGTACGCCCCAGAGAAATTTTGGTTTTTATTAATCCAAGGAGTTCCTCCAATCCATAACCATCTCCCTGAAGGTTGTGCTTTTTGGTTGCTTTGCATTTCTCTCATAAGGATCAACTCTTCATAAGTAAGTTTTCCTAATTCTTTTAATCCCGATAAATTTCTTTCTCCTACTTCACTCCAGTTCTCCCTTTTGCCTGAGGTAGTTTTCCTACTGTAAGATCTGAAAAAAACAGGATAAGCAGCTGGCGCAGTCTTTGGAAAATCATCCTTTTTAAGATTGTTGGAATTGTGCTCCGAAGAAGCTTTATTTGGTGCAACAGTCACGATAAAAAAACCCTATGTAAATAACCCGTACTGGAAGAATAACTCTACCTGTGGAGTCTGCAACCATTCTTACCACTATTTAACGGTTTGTGTAGAATTATGTTTAATATAAAATCTTTGTTTCAATAAAGAACATGGAAAGAGTCCCGGAACCTGAATTAATGGAAGAAAAAGAGCAGGTCATCTCTTATGACGAAGCTGATTTTTCAGACGGGGAAGTCAATCTAATTAATCAAATAAAAGATTATCTTTTGAGAAAAAATATTTCTTTAGATGAAAAAGATTTAATAGTTGATTTAGGATGCGGCCCAGGAAATATTTCTGAAAAGTTAGCAATAAATTGGCCTAATACTCAAGTAGTTGGAATAGATGGTTCTAAAGAGATGATTTTAAGAGCAAAATATAATAAGAATATTTCTACCAATCAGAAAAAATTAAAAAATTTACGTTATATTTGTTCTGATATCAAAGACATCAAATCAAATAATTTCTTAATTAAAAAAAGAATTAGTTTACTTGTAAGTAACAGTTTGATCCATCACATTACCAATCTTGAAGATTTCTTCAACACCATAAGAAGTTTGTCTAGTGATATTACTGTAAATTTTCACAAGGATTTAAAAAGGCCATTAGATGAAAAATCTGCTCAAGAACTCAAAGCAAAATGTTCATTAAAATATAACGAGATTTTAACTAACGATTATTATGCATCTTTAAGAGCTTCTTATACTTTAAAAGAGTTAAAAAATTTCACTTTAGAGAATGATCTATCTTCTTTAGATGTGTTTGAAGACGGTGATAAATATTTAATAGTCTATGGTAATGTTTAAGAACCGATTGAAAGGACCTTATTATTATATAGATGAGCTTAGATACTAAAATTCTAAATAATAAAGACATACTGGATGCGGTAAATAAAAGAAGAAATTTTGCAATTATTTCACATCCAGATGCTGGGAAAACAACTCTTACTGAGAAGCTTCTCTTGTATGGAGGTGCCATTCAACAGGCAGGAGCAGTAAAAGCTAGGGGTAATCAGAGAAAAGCCACATCAGACTGGATGGAACTTGAGAAACAAAGAGGTATTTCTATTACATCAACTGTATTGCAATTTGAATATGAAAGATCAGTAATTAATCTATTAGATACACCAGGGCACCAAGATTTCTCTGAAGATACCTATAGAACATTAGCTGCTGCTGATAATGCAGTTATGTTGGAAGATGCTGCTAAAGGACTAGAACCTCAAACAAGAAAATTGTTTGAAGTTTGCAAGATGCGAAAAATACCAATATTTACTTTCATAAATAAAATGGATAGACCAGGAAGAGATCCATTTTCTTTACTTGATGAAATTGAATCAGAACTTGGATTGAATACTTTTGGCTCTGAAAACTCAACTTCTGGAAGATTAATGCCTGAATATTTTTTAAATCGAGCAGGGGTAGAAATTAAACACTTTAAAGGAAAAAAAGCAGGTTTTAGTGGGAGTCATGATGCCACTATAGCTTTAGTAAATAGTGGGGCATTTGATGCTGGAGCATTAAATAAACAAGTTTGGGAAAACCATCTTAAAAATAATCCCAAAAGAACAAGTAATTTAGAATTATTCTGGATAACCCCAGAATATGTTGACTATCATTGGGTTGCACAAGGGGATCTTGAAAATAGATTCGGGGAAGGGTTTACAAACGAACTTAAATCGGTAATTCTAAATTTAGATATAAAGCAAAAATCACATAAACAGATATTAGATATGTTTAATGCAAAAAGATTTATAAATGCGGAAGCAAAACAATATAAAAATATAGAGGAAATCGGGAAGAAATTACTTAAAATTAGATGAATAATACTCTCTTAGAATTAAAAAATATATCTTATAAATACAAAAATAATCTGATTCTAAGCAAAATAAATTTAAAAATAAATTCTGGGGAAAAAATTGCACTTTTAGGTAAAAGCGGTTCAGGAAAAACTACACTAATATCATTACTTAATGGCACTATCAAGCCAACTCAAGGTGAGGTTAAATTATTCAATAAAAGTTTCGAGGAATTAGATAGAAAGCAGAAAAGTAAGATAACAACTATTTGGCAAGATTTAAGATTAATAGAAGATTTCTCTGCAGAACAAAATGTTAATTTTGGACTACTACCGGAAAATAATTTTTATTTCGCTTTTAAAAATTTACTAAATATAAGTTCTTTTAAGAAGGCCCATAAATATATGCAATTATGTAGACTTCATAACTCTATTTATGATAAAAAAATCAGAAAACTATCTGGAGGGCAAAAACAAAGGGTAGCTATAGCTAGATCATTAATTCAAAGATCAAATATATTACTTGCAGATGAGCCTTTTAATAATTTAGATCCCAAATTGATAACAACAATTAAAAACCTGCTGTTAGAAAATGTAGATAAAAATAATACAAAAAAATACCCAAAGACGGTATTAGTTGCATTACATAGATTAGATTTGCTAAATGATTTCGATAAAGTTATTGGAATAAGGGATGGTAAAATTTTTTTCAATATCAAAAAAAATAACTTAAAGAAGCTTCATTTAGACAAAATATATTAATTAGTTGAATAAATTAAAATTAAACTATACCTCATTATCTTTTCTTCCAATTTTAGTTTGCGTACCTATAGGGTATCAATTAATAAACAATATTCATTTTGGAGGATTTAAATTATTCCAAGAATTCTTAATTTCTGCATTTAATCCCAAGATCGATAATGAAATTATTATTATCGTAATTAATCGATTAAATGAAACTATCTTAATTGGTTTTTTTAGTTGGTTAGTAAGTATTATTTTTGGAGTAATTTTTGGAATATTATCCTCAAATATTTTTTATAAAATCTTTAATATTCCAAATTTTTTCTATTGCATAATAAGGTTTTTTCTAACTATCGTTAGATCTATTCATGAAGTAGTTTGGGGAATACTATTAATGCAAATATATGGAATAAATTTTTCAATAGGAATAATAGCTATATGTATACCTTATATTGCTGTAAATTCAAAAGTTTTTGCTGAACAATTAGAAACTATTGACTATAAAAGTTTTGAATTTATAAATCAAATAAATGCATCTAAATTTTCTTCTTTAATAACTTTAATATGGAATCCAATAATAAATACATTTAAAAACTTTGGTTTATATCGATTAGAGTGTTCAATAAGAAGTACCGTGATTTTGGGACTTTTTGGGATTGGAGGAATAGGTACCAGTATTTTTTTATCTTTTCAAACTTTGAATTTTAGAGAGTTATGGACTTATTTATGGTCCTTAGCAATTTTGATAATTCTTTCTGGATTAATATTCAAAAAAATAAAATTTAACACTACAAATAAAATCCTATCTATTTTTTTTATTGCAGTTTTTTTAACAACAATTTTATTTTCTTTTTCATATTTTCTTTATTTTATTTTTAATAATAATTTTGAAAATTTTAATTCCTTTAGCTCCCTGTTTAAATCAAGCTCAGATTTAGAATTATTTGCCTTCTTAAAGCTTATATTAGAAACAATAATTTTAAGTCTTTTATCAACAGGAATAGCAATTAGTTTACCTCCATTAGTAATTGGAATTTTTAACAATAATACTTCCAAAATTTTTATAAAAATTTTTGCATTTTTATTCCGTTTAATACCTTCACCTATAATACTTTTAATACTACTAACTTTTAATAATCCTTCTTTATCTTTAGCAGCTTTAACATTAGGTCTTCACAACGCTGGTATTACAAGCAAATTACTTTTTACAAATCTAGAAGACCAAGACAGGAGAAATTACATTGCAATGAAATCTCTAGGAATCTCAAAAAAGACTAGTTGGCTTTTAGGTTTATTTTCTCAACAAGCAAAAAGTTACCTAGCATATTGCGCTTATAGATCTGACATCATTATTAGAGAAACTGCAATTGTTGGGGTCATTGGAAGTGTTGGTCTAGGTTGGCAATTGCAAGAATCACTAAGTTCCTTCGCATGGCAAGAAGTTACCATAGTTTTGATAGCTTATAGCTCCATCGCAATAGTTGGCGAATTAATAAATGGTAAAATCAAAAATAGTTTAACTTGATTTGTAAGAATAATTTGTTAAATCAAGTAATTATTTTTTTCCAGTTATAGTGATTAGTTTACCGAAACAGCTAGTTGTAATTGGAGATAGCTCAGTTTATGGATGGGGAGATAATGAAGGTGGTGGATGGTGTGAGAGGCTTAGAAAAGATTGGTGCAATAACCATAATGGGCCAGTTATCTATCAACTTGGCGTTAGAGGAGATGGGATAGAAAAAGTTTCATCTAGATGGGAAAAAGAATGGTCATCTAGAGGAGAAACGAGAAGAAATAAACCTAAAGCAATCCTGCTAAATGTTGGTCTTAACGACACTGCATCAATTGGTCAGAAAAACGGAAGACATCAATTAGATATAGATGGGTTTGAATATGGATTAGAGAGACTAATTAATGAAATGAACTTGCAAACAAATGTCTTTGTTATTGGTCTGACACCTGTTGACGAAAGTAAAATGCCGTTCGCAGGATGTCTATGGTACTCAAATGATTTTTGTAATTCTTATGAAAGGAGAATGGAAGAAGTATGCCTCAATCAGAATGTCCCATTTCTTCCTACTTTTAGAGAAATGTACTCTGATAAAAGGAGTAAAAATTGGATTACACATGATGGAATTCATCTAAATTCCGAAGGCCATTTCTGGCTTTTCCAAAGATTGAAGAGCTGGGAGATTCTTACAAAATGGAAGGAATCCTAGTTACTTCCAAATTTTTTTTAATTTTAAAAATATGAATATAAAATAACAGCTAAGATAGCAAAAATAGAAGCAATACTTGTCTGAATAGAATTTACAAATTCATTACTTAATTTATATTTGTTTTGAAATTTAGCACCAATAATACTTTCAGAAAGTGTTGCCAATAATCCTGAAACTACAACAACTATAAAATGATATTTTGTAGAAATAATTGATAGACGAAGCATTATAAAAGCCATAAATATAGATCCCAAAATACTAGCTAATGTTCCTTCTATACTTATTCCTCCTTCAGTTCCACTATCCACCTTTTTAAGTGAAGTAATTAAGTATGTGTCTTTACCAAATCTTTTCCCAATTTCGCTGCCAAAAGTATCCGCCAACTTTGCAGTAAAACTTGCAGCAAAGCCTACTTTTAACAATACTATGTTGGCAGCATTAAATTTAGTCATTATGGCAAGAAATAATCCTGTAGCTGCAGAGCCCCAAACATTCTCAGGACCTCTTCTTCCGCCTCTTTTTTCAGCTATTCCTTGTTCTTTTTTAAATTTAAAACCTATTTTGGTAACGAGAGATCCAAATAATAAATAAATCACAACTGACATCCATCCCTGCCAAGACAAACATCCCCACAAAATTGTGCCTAAAATACCTGCACTTACCCAGCCACTTTTCGTCATCAAAGGAATCTTGCAAAAAATATAAATCAAAATAAAATTAATGCAAAAACCTATAAAAAATTGATTTCTAATTAAATCCATATTTATCTAATTCTTTAATTTCAAATCAATTCTCCACTGATTTAGAATTGATGATGCGTTAATACTAGCCGTTGAAGTTCTTAAGATAGTGTCAGAAAGTTTAACAAAGGTAATATTATTTTTATTAAAAAAATCAATTTCTTTAGAGGACCAACCTCCTTCAGGGCCAATTACATTCCAAAAAATGCCTCCTTTTTTATTTACAAATTCTTGTTGTTTACTCAACCATTGATTTAAGTCATATAGTCTTTCTTCTCTAGTTATGGAAATCGAAACTCTTTCTTGATTATCTCTACTTTTTAGCCATTCAATAATATCCATACCATTTAAAATAGATGGTTTCCATAATCTCTCACTTTGCTCCACTGCTTCTTTGATAATTGAATTCCATCTCAAAAGTTTTCTAGAAAAATTTAAATTTTTGTTTACCTGTCTTTCCGAAAATAATGGCTGTATGAAATCAATTCCTATTTCTGTACACATTTTTAAAATATCCTCAAAACCACTTTTTGGTATAACAACAGCTATGCCTAATAAGTAAATTTCTTGTTCTCGAAATAAGTAAGGTTTTTTAAATTGAACTATTTCTAAACAATCATTTTTAACTTTTATAGCTTTCCATAATGAACCCTTTCCGTTAGCTATAAATATTTCTTTACCATTTTTTATCCTCATTACTTTATTTATATAATGAGACTCTTCTTTAGAAAGTTCTAAATTATTGTTCTTAATATTTTCAATTCTTTCATGGGAAATAATTAATCTTGTTAAGTCTTCCATCTAAAACACTTAATCTTTGAAAACTAAATCTTCATGTTCTTCAATTGTCCAATCATTATTTTCACCCCCAATAATTAACTCTTCAATTTTTACATAATTATTTGATATTTCATTCAAAGAATTAATTAAAATATCAATTGAAATGGAGTCTGAAGTTCCAAAATCAACCCAACATCTTCCCCACAGATTTTGATATTCCATAATTCCTAAATTATGCATTAATGCTGGCAGAGATGCATTTTTTTGGTCATTATCATAAGACATCCAACTTAGATCGGAACCCTCTTCATGAGTTTGCAAATTTTCAGAATTAAATCCACCTAACCGTCCTAAAACGTACCAACTATCAAATATGCCATCTAAATAATTTTTTTCATCCTGAGTTGGTGATTCTGAAAACCTTATCCATATCCAACAATTAAAAGGATCAACTTCCCTAAAAATAATATTCATATTGACTAATAGCTTTTTAGATCTATAGCTATTATAAGTAAGTTATTACTAGATTAAAATTCATACCTATAACTTAATTAATAATGCTTGATTTAAAAGAAATATCTTATCAACCTCAAACTGGTGAAAGAAAAATAATAAACAATTTAAATTTAAAAGTTCATGAAAATGAAATCATTTTAATTTGCGGCAATAGTGGTTCTGGGAAAACAACACTACTCGAAATAATAAGCGGATTAACGAATCTACAAAAAGGAAAAATTACTTGGAATAATAAAATTTTATCTTCTAGACAAAGAAGATGGTTTTGTGGAGTAGTATTCCAATTCCCTGAAAGGTACTTTATTGGCACCACCATTGGGAAAGAACTAAAAATAGGCCATAAATCATTGAAAGAAAAAAATATAGAAATAGTTTTAAATAAAGTCGGTTTGAATAAATTAAATCTGACCCAACCGCCAGAACAACTTAGTGGCGGGCAACAAAGAAGATTAGCTGTAGCAGTTCAGCTACTTAGAAACCCCTCAATTCTTTTACTTGATGAACCAACTGCTGGATTAGACTGGTCAATGAGAAACGATGTGAAAAATTTAATTCTTGATCTTAAAAATAAAAATACAATTATTATTGTTACCCATGAACCTGACTTATTTGATGGCATTCCGTCTAGGATATTAACTCTTGAAAAAGGAAAAATCCAAAATTTTATATAGGAAAATCATGAAAGATAGAATAGTTAGAGCTACTGCAGCAAATGGAGGTATAAGATTAGTTGCGGTATTAACAACAGAATCTTCATTAGAAGCTAAAAAAAGACATGGTCTTTCTTACTTAACCACATGTATCTTAGGAAGAGCATTCAGTGCTTCACTGCTTTTAGCAAGTTCAATGAAGATAATGCATGGGAGAGTTACTTTAAGAGTTAGATCTGATGGACCTCTTAAAGGATTGTTAGTAGATGCAGGAAGAGATGGAAAAGTAAGAGGTTATGTTGGGAATCCTGATTTAGAATTAGACCTAGTTAAAATTGACGATAATAAGTATTCTTTTGATTTCACGAAGGCATTAGGTACAGGTTATTTAAATGTAATTAGAGATAGCGGAGTTGGAGAGCCCTTTACAAGTACTGTTGAATTAGTAAAGGGAAATATTGCCGAAGATTTAGCTTCATATCTATATCATTCAGAACAAACTCCTTCTGCTGTAT
The DNA here is from genome assembly GCA_902535025.1 of uncultured Prochlorococcus sp. GTDB lineage: Bacteria > Cyanobacteriota > Cyanobacteriia > PCC-6307 > Cyanobiaceae > Prochlorococcus_A. Next base: position 6,896 of record CACARV010000021.1, on the reverse strand, counting down.
TCATTGGAGAAAAAATTCAAAATAAAGGTGTTATTTGTAGTGGTGGCTTATTGGCTCAAGTTTTACCTAAAAAAGATACTGACCCTTTACTAGTCTCACTACTTGAAGAGAGGTGTAAAGAAATTAATTCTTTTAGCGAAGAGCTATTTCAGTCAAAAGATAATCTTCTTTCGTTAATAACAAGCATATTCCCAGATATTGACGATAAATTAATATCTGAAAATGCTCGTTCCCAAGAAGTTAGTTTTAAATGCAAGTGTTCCAAACAAAGAAGTTTAAATGCAATGAAAATGCTTGATCAGAGTGAATTGGAGGACATCCTTAAGAAAGATGGCGAAGCAGAACTGGTTTGTGAATTTTGCAAAAATAAATATCTCATTAATTATGAAGAAATTAAATCGATGATAGAAAATTAATCACAAGAAAATTACTCCCAGCCATAAAATAACCATGGCTGGAATACTTTGAATTTTTTGTATTGATAAAGAATTGTTAGAAATTTCCTGAATGAAGGAATTATTTTCAATTAATCCACCAAATATTAATCCTACCGAAAGAAAGGTAACACTCCAACCTAGAGAACCTATAAATCTTTTCCCCGATTTAATTTGAGTATAGGTAAGTATTAATGTGGAGATAGAAAGCAAAAGTCTAATATTAGAGTCTGGACTTATAAATAACAAAATTAAAAATAATAGCCCAACAGATATTTTTATTGAAAGATTATCAAATGAGGGGGGGGTTATTTTTGGCAGACTATACTGATTTGAGTCCTTAGAGTTATTATTTAAATTTTTTATCTTGGAAAGTAGTGGAAAATTATTATTAGTAAATTGATTAATTTGTTTTTCTTTTTTTGAAGCACTCACGGCTTCATAGCTTACATTTCCTGATTGCCTTGCTTTCAAACTTCCCATCAGTAATTGATCGAAGGAGGATTCTATTTTTGCTTTCAAAATTAAGTCTTCACCAGCCTCTTTAACTTTAAGATCTCTAGCCCTCTGAATATCCTCAAAAACAGCACCTTCTTTTACCCCTAAAATCTCATAAGGTGATCTTTCATTATTGTTTTTATTACTGTTTGAATCCAAAATTTTTTTCCAATATGAATAGATTAACCAATTTTATAATCTATTAAGGCTTTATAGAACAATTGGTTCGACTCCACTAACAACGGGAGCAACTTTGTTTAAATTTAAATGAATATTGTCTTCAACAAATTGATTTAAATTCCACTGATTTTTGAAAAGAATCACTGGCCTATTCCAGCAATCTTTTACTATTCTACAATTGAATATTCTGCCTAGTTTTTCAACGGCTGGCCATCCATCAGAAATCCATCTAGCCAATTGATATGGCATTGATTCAAGATTTGCATCTACACCATATTCACTTTTTAACCTGTGGGTTACCACTTCCAATTGCAATTGACCAACAGCTGCGAGTATAGGGTCTCTTTTGCTCTCATCAAAGTCATAAAGAATCTGAACAGCACCTTCTTCACGAAGTTCATTCACACCCTTTCTAAAGTTTTTAAATGCTGAGGGATTTGGATTCCTTAGCCAGCTGAATATTTCAGGACTAAAGGATGGTATGCCTTCATACTCTAGATGAGTTCCAGTATAAAGAGTATCTCCAATAGAAAACATACCTGGATTGTTCAAGCCAATAACATCTCCAGGATAGGCATCATCAACTACTTCTCTGTCCTGTCCAAAGATTTTTTGTGGTCTTGATAATCTTATTGTTTTCCCAGTTCTGGAATGTTTAACTGACATATCCTTTTCAAACTTTCCACTACAAACTCTTATAAAAGCGACCCTATCTCTATGCTTTGGATCCATATTTGCCTGAAGCTTAAAAACAAATCCACTAAATTCATCGCTTGCAGGTTCAATATCACCTTGATTACTATTTCTTGAAGTTGGCTTTTGAGCCATTTTTAAAAAGCTATCTAAAAATGGTCTTACACCAAAATTAGTCATGGCGGATCCAAAGAAAACTGGTGTTAAAGAGCCATTAAAAACTTTTTCTTTTTCAAATTTAGATCCTGCCTCATCAAGAACTTCCAATTCTTCAAGTGAGTTTTCAAGTAAGTCTCTTTCTACATATTTTGATAGTTCTTTGTCTTCAAGACTTAATCTTTTCTCATTTGATTGTTTCCCTCTCACGGCTTTATCAAATAAAATCACCTCTCTCGAAAATCTATCAATAACTCCTCTAAATTCTTCGCCACTTCCAATTGGCCAGTTAATAGGTAAAGTATTCAATCCAAGTTCTGATTCAATTTCATCAAGTAAAGAAAATGGATCTCTTCCTGGTCTATCCATTTTATTTATGAAAGTAAATATTGGTATTTTTCGCATCTTGCAAACTTCAAACAATTTTCTTGTTTGAGGTTCTAGTCCTTTAGCAGCATCTTCCAACATAACTGCATTATCAGCAGCAGCTAATGTTCTATAGGTATCTTCAGAGAAATCTTGGTGCCCTGGTGTATCTAATAGATTAATTACTGATCTTTCATATTCAAATTGCAATACAGTTGATGTAATAGAAATACCTCTTTGTTTCTCAAGTTCCATCCAGTCTGATGTGGCTTTTCTCTGATTACCCCTAGCTTTTACTGCTCCTGCCTGTTGAATGGCACCTCCATACAAGAGAAGCTTCTCAGTAAGAGTTGTTTTCCCAGCATCTGGATGTGAAATAATTGCAAAATTTCTTCTTTTATTTACCGCATCCAGTATGTCTTTATTATTTAGAATTTTAGTATCTAAGCTCATCTATATAATAATAAGGTCCTTTCAATCGGTTCTTAAACATTACCATAGACTATTAAATATTTATCACCGTCTTCAAACACATCTAAAGAAGATAGATCATTCTCTAAAGTGAAATTTTTTAACTCTTTTAAAGTATAAGAAGCTCTTAAAGATGCATAATAATCGTTAGTTAAAATCTCGTTATATTTTAATGAACATTTTGCTTTGAGTTCTTGAGCAGATTTTTCATCTAATGGCCTTTTTAAATCCTTGTGAAAATTTACAGTAATATCACTAGACAAACTTCTTATGGTGTTGAAGAAATCTTCAAGATTGGTAATGTGATGGATCAAACTGTTACTTACAAGTAAACTAATTCTTTTTTTAATTAAGAAATTATTTGATTTGATGTCTTTGATATCAGAACAAATATAACGTAAATTTTTTAATTTTTTCTGATTGGTAGAAATATTCTTATTATATTTTGCTCTTAAAATCATCTCTTTAGAACCATCTATTCCAACTACTTGAGTATTAGGCCAATTTATTGCTAACTTTTCAGAAATATTTCCTGGGCCGCATCCTAAATCAACTATTAAATCTTTTTCATCTAAAGAAATATTTTTTCTCAAAAGATAATCTTTTATTTGATTAATTAGATTGACTTCCCCGTCTGAAAAATCAGCTTCGTCATAAGAGATGACCTGCTCTTTTTCTTCCATTAATTCAGGTTCCGGGACTCTTTCCATGTTCTTTATTGAAACAAAGATTTTATATTAAACATAATTCTACACAAACCGTTAAATAGTGGTAAGAATGGTTGCAGACTCCACAGGTAGAGTTATTCTTCCAGTACGGGTTATTTACATAGGGTTTTTTTATCGTGACTGTTGCACCAAATAAAGCTTCTTCGGAGCACAATTCCAACAATCTTAAAAAGGATGATTTTCCAAAGACTGCGCCAGCTGCTTATCCTGTTTTTTTCAGATCTTACAGTAGGAAAACTACCTCAGGCAAAAGGGAGAACTGGAGTGAAGTAGGAGAAAGAAATTTATCGGGATTAAAAGAATTAGGAAAACTTACTTATGAAGAGTTGATCCTTATGAGAGAAATGCAAAGCAACCAAAAAGCACAACCTTCAGGGAGATGGTTATGGATTGGAGGAACTCCTTGGATTAATAAAAACCAAAATTTCTCTGGGGCGTACAACTGTACTTCTACAAACTTAGTTGATTGGGAAGCCTTTGCTTTGATGATGGACTTAGCAATGATGGGATGTGGAACAGGTGCAATAATTGAGCCTCATTTTATAAATAATCTACCTACTGTAATTAATAAAATTAATATTAAATCAGTTAGTGAAGTTGGAATTACTCCAAAAGATCAAAGAGAAGAAAAATCATCATTAGAAATCATAGGAAAAGATCTTTATATCAAAGTTGGAGATAGCAGAAGAGGATGGGTAGATAGCTATAAATATCTTCTTGAGGCATCAAGTAACGAAAGTCTCGAAAGAGAAATTGATGTCTATATTAATCTGGAAGATATTAGGCCTGCTGGAGAATCATTAAAAGGTTTTGGAGGTATGGCAAATCCTATTAAATTGAAAGATCTCTACTCTAGAGTCGCATCACTTCTTGGAAAAGCAATTGGCAGGAAATTAAGTACAGTAGAGTGTTGCTTATTGATTGATGAAGCTGCAGTAACCATAGTTGCTGGGAATATAAGAAGAAGTGCTGGAATGAGACAATTTGCTTCAGATGATAAGGAAGCAGCCTCGGCAAAAGAAAATTTATGGAGTCAAGATGAGAATGGTAATTGGAGAATAGATCCTGAAAAAGATGCCCTCAGGATGGCTAATCATACTAGGGTTTACCATACAAAACCCACTTACCAAACTGTTTTGGATGCTGTAACAAAACAATTCCATTCTGGTGAGGGAGCTATTCAATTTGCTCCAGAAGCAATCGCAAGGTCAAATGCAGATATTCTCAAAGATGATGAATTGAAAAATGAATTTATTGAAATCTATTCAGAACAAGGAAAGGATGAAGCAAGAAATTGGATAAATAGTAGTTATGGCCCATTCTCTGAAGAAGAGCTAGACCACAGGATGAGCAGATATGGACTTAACCCTTGTGGGGAGATCTTGGGAAATGATTTCCATTGCAATTTGGCTGAAGTTCATTTAAATCAGATTGATCCCGAAAATTTAGAAGAGCAAAAAAAAGCTTTTAAAGCAGCAGCTCTTTCAGTAGCATGCTTACTTAATCATGAATTTGAAGTTGAGCGTTACAGAAAAAGTAGGGAATATGATCCTATTGTCGGAGTAAGTTTTACTGGATTATTTGATTTTTGTGTTCATGCCTTTGGAACCCCATGGTTGAAATGGTGGGAAGCAGGAAGGCCAAATAGCGAGGAAGGAAAGGCTTTTAAGGAGAAGGAAGCTAAATTCCTAGATTATTGGAGAAAAATAGTAAAAGAAACTGTCTGGGAATACTGTGATAAACATAATCTAAGAAGACCAAATCGATGTACAACTGTTCAGCCAGCAGGGACTAAAAGTCTTCTTACTGGAGCTGCTCCAGGATGGCATCCTCCGAAGGCTCAAAGATTCATAAGAAGAATAACTTTCAGGAAAAATGATCCAATCGCTTTAGCTTGCATGGATTATGGTTACTCAGTTGTTCCTTCTCAATCTGATAAAGATGAAAATGGCTGTTTACTTGACAATCCATTTGATCCAAGATGTACAGAATGGTTAGTTGAAATCCCTACAGAAGTCAGCTGGGCTAATATAGAAGGTGCAGACCAAATAGATATAAATAATTTCTCAGCATTAGCTCAATTTGATTTTTATATGCAAGTGCAGAAATTTTACACAGAGCATAATACCTCTGCAACCGTAGAATTTAGAGAAAATGAAATAGAAGATTTAGCGAAAGCTATACATAATGCAATAGAAAATAACGAAGGATATATTTCGGCGGCGTTACTCGCTAGATTTAGTGCAAACGCAACTTTCCCAAGATTGCCTTTTGAACCAATAAGTAAAGAAGAATATATATTATTGCAAAATAAAGTAATGGAGAGGAAAGTTAATAACGATTTCTTTGACGCTCTTAATAAATATGATGTTGGAGAGCTATCTGAAGCGGGTCCGGCAGGTTGTGATTCGGATAAGTGTCTGCTTCCTTTAGCCAAACCAAAAGATTAAGTTTTAAATTATTTGTAAATAAAAAATATAAATTAGTTTTTAAAAATTTAATTTATGGCTATTTCTTAAATAGGGACACAAATTATTTATGACATTAAGCTTAAATATTGGGAGCTTATTTAATGATTCTTCTAGTCATGCTTTAGTTGATGAGCTAAGAAAAAGAACTTCAGAAGAAGAAATATTAGAATTTGAAGAAAAATTTAACTCAAAAAATGAAAAAAATCTACACATATATATATGTAGATTTTTAAAAAATAGATCTATATCTAGAGGGCTTGCCTCCAAATGGTTAGTAACAATGATAAAAAACAAAGAATCAAAAATTGATACTTTGCAAAAATTAAATAATTAAGTCAGTGCTGAAAGTTTCCAAAGAGCAATTCCAAAAATTGAGAATCCCATAATAAAAGTAAAAGCTAAAGCATTTACCAATTGAACCTTATCATTCATTCTGTTTGCGAATGGTAGTAATTGAGCAAATAATGGAGTCTCTTCAACTATTGCAGATTTTTTTACTGTAGGTTTTTTGCTTCTTGAAAACATAAAACAAATTTTATAATCTTAAAAATTTTACATTTAAAAGTTCATTAAATAAAAAATACTTCTCAAAAACGAACAAAATGTAACCTCAAAGATAATATATATAGATAAATATAAATATTTTTAGCAGGAACCCATCTATTATTAATTTATTAAGTTGTTTTATTAAAGATCTAGACAAATAATTTTCTTAGATGTTAATATAAATTTGTAGCAACCGCTACCAAAACGTTCAACTTGCACATAGCAAGCCGCAAATCGACTTAAGCCATGGAACGGGGACTTAAGCGAAACCGGAGCTTAAAAAATTGACTCTAATTTACAGAGGACAAAAGTACGTCCAGAACAAAGAAGCAGCCAAGAAGCAGCCTAATGAA